>DATGQT010000351.1:0-7869 GCA_035304085.1 Rubricoccaceae bacterium | reverse complement strand
CACGTTGGCCGCGAGGTTGAGCGCGATCATGCCGAGGGCCGGGTGGTCCGCCGGCACCTCCGGGAAGAGCGGTCGGAGTACCGGCCGGACGAGCTTGACGAGGGCGTAGACGACCCCGGCCTCCTCGGCGATCTTGAGCAGCCCCAGGAACAGCGCCAGCACGCCGATGAGCCCGAGCGCGATCTCGGCCGCCGTCTCGGCGAAGTCCAGCGCCGCCGCCGAGATCGCGTTGAGCTTGACGAAGCGGACGGGCTCGAAGCGGAGCGCGCCGGCCGCCGTGCCCGGGACGGCCGCCACCCCCGGGGCCGCGACGAACGTGCCCTGGAGCTGCTCCGAGTCCCGGTTCGTGAACGCGGCGATGGTGGCGAGCGGCTCGGGGAGGCTGACGTCGGCGTCGAGGCGGACCTGGAGCCCCTCCTGGGTGCGGATCAGCAGGCCGGGGTAGGCGGAGTCCGGCCGCGCCTCGGTGCCGTAGAGCCGGCCGTACGTGGCGGGGTCCATCAGCACCGACACGGGCTGCCGCCGCGCCGCGGGGTCGTAGCCGTCGGGGAAGGCGAGGTGGACGGGGAGCGGCTCGCCGTTGCGGTACGTGTCGCGGCGGAGGTCGCCGACGTCGGCGACGAGGGCGAAGACGAGGCTGAACACGATCAGCCCGGCCCAGATGTAGTTGAGCATGGAGGGGCGGGGTGCGAGAAGGGAGGCTATGACCCCCGAGACGGCGGGCGGGTCCCGCCGTCGCTCCTCGCCTCCGCGCTACCGCTCCTCACCGCGCGCTACGAGATGATCAGCTCCATCCGCACGCGCGCCGTGCCGCGGCCGAGCATGCCCAGGTCGTGCGCCGCCCGCTCCGACACGTCGAGGACGCGGTCGCCCGAGAACGGGCCGCGGTCGTTGACGCGGACGACGACGCTGCGGCCGTTGTCGAGGTTGGTCACGCGGAGGCGCGTGCCGAGGGGGAGCGTGCGGTGGGCGGCCGTGTAGGCGGCGGGGTCGAACGCCTCGCCGCTGGCGGTCGGCCGCCCGCGGAGCTCGTCGCCGTAGTAGCTCGCCTCGCCGGTGCCGACGGCGCGACCGGGCTCGGCCGCCGAGGCCGCACGCGCCGCGCGTCCGGGACGGCGGGCGGTGTCCGGCGTGGTGGTCACCGAGGCGCGCTGCGCCTGCGCACGCCCGTAGCCCGGGCTAGCGGCCTCCGGCACCTCACCGGGGGGCGGGGCGAGGCCGATCGCCCCGCCGAGCCCCACGAGGACGACCACGAGGGTGCGGAGGTGGCGGATGCGGTTCCGAGCGGTGGTGGGGCGCTCGTGCTGCGGCTCGTAGGCGTTCGGCTGAGGCATCGGCGGCGTGGTGGGTGTGCTCATGTCCTGCACACGCAGATACCGTTCCAACTCGAGCCATGCCAGGAACGGTGCGGCCTCACCACTGGGCCGCGGCAGCCGCCGCGCACGCGGCGCCGTCGACGATGCCCTCGTAGCGCCACACGGTCTCGCCGGTCGCCCGCAGCATCGCGCACCCCGAAGGGCTCGGCACGTAGCGGACCGTAGGGGTGGGCGCGGACGCCTCCGCCGCGCCGCCCATCACGAGCAGCCCTCCCACCGCGATGGCGACGTCGAGCACGAGGGCGGCGAGGGCGAGGGAGCGGAGACGGGGCATGGCCGGAAGGGGATTGGGTGTGAAGGGCGCCCTGCCACGGGCCGTGCCTGCACTCCCGGGCGCCGCTTCACCCGCCGGGGCCGTCACGCTCCCGTGCTCAGACCGGCGTGGCGCAACGGCCTCGTCTCACCCTGGGCCGGAGGGTGGAGCCGCCTCGAAGTGGGCGCGGACCTTCTGCGCCATCGCCGGGCCGACGACGGCGGCGAGGTCGGCCTCGCTCGCGGCGCGGACGCCCTTCACGCTGCCGAACGTCGTCAGCAGCTTCTGCACGCTCTTCGCGCCGACGCCGGGGACGTCCATGAGCTCGGAGTGGAGGTCCTTCAGCCGGCGCTGCTTCCGCTGGGCGGTCACGGCGAACCGGTGCGCCTCGTCGCGCACGCGCTGGAGCAGCCGGAGCGACGACGACGTGCGGGGGATCATGACGGACTCCGAGCGGCCCGGCGTGAACACCTCCTCGAGCCGCTTCGCCAGGCCGACGACGGGGAAGCGGCCGTACACGTCCACCCGCTGGAGCGCCTCGACGGCCGAGGAGAGCTGGCCCTTCCCGCCGTCGATGATCACGAGGTCGGGCCAGGGGCCGTTCTCCTCGAGGAGCCGGGCGTAGCGGCGCTCGACGACCTCGCGCATGGCCCGGAAGTCGTTGACCTCGCCCCGTTCGAGCGAGCGGATCTTGAAGAGGCGGTAGTCGCTCTTCTTCGGCCGCCCGTCCTCGAAGACGACGCAGGAGGCGACGGTGCCGGTGCCGGCGAGGTGGGAGATGTCGAAGCACTCGATCCGGCGCGGCGGCTTCTTCAGGTGGAGGTCGCGTTCGAGGGCGAGGACGGAGCGGGGGACGCGCTCGGCCTCCTGCTTCTGCCGCTGCAGCTTCCACTCGCCGAGGAGGAGGCGGGCGTTGGCCTGCACCATCCCCATGAGGTCGGCCTTCTCGCCGCGCTCGGGCACCTTGACGGGCACCTTCCTGCCGCGGCCCTCGCGTAGCAGCGCCTCCAGCGGCCCGGCGTCCTCGGCCGGCGCGGCCAGCAGCACCTCGTCCGGGAAGAACGTGGCTTCGGTGTAGTAGTCCTCCAGGAAGCGCTGCATGAGCGCGGGGTCGTCGGTGCCGTCGAGGCCGCGGAGGTACTTGTGCTGGCGGCCGACGATCTTCCCCTCGCGCACCTTGAACAGCACGCCGACGGCTACGTCGTCCTCGCGGTCAACCTCCAGCGCGAAGAGGTCGCGGTCGACGTCGCGGTCGGTGACGACCTTCTGCCGCTCGGCGTACTTCCTGAGGGCGGCGACGCGGTCGCGCAGCTCGGCGGCCTCCTCGAACTTCTTCTCGCCGGCGAGCCGGCGCATCTCGTCCTCCAGCAGGGCGACGAGCGCGTCGGTCTTCCCGTTCAGCAGCGTCTTGATCTGCTCGATGGTCTGGTTGTAGTGCGCCTCGGTCTCGTAGCCGACGCAGGGGGCGGCGCACTTCTGGATGTGGTAGTCGAGGCAGGGGGTGTAGCGGCCCGCCCGGATGGCGGCTTCGGAGAGGTTGAGCGAGCAGGAGCGCAGCTTGAAGAGGTCCTTGATCGTCTTCAGCACGAGCCGCATCGCCTTCGCGTCGGTGTACGGCCCGAAGTAGAGGGAGCCGTCGCGGCGGACGCGGCGCGTGGGGAAGACGCGGGGGAAGCGCTCGTTCTTGATGCAGATGAAGGGGTAGGTCTTGTCGTCCCGCAGGCTGACGTTGTAGCGGGGCTTGAGCGCCTTGATGAGGTTGTTCTCGAGGATGAGCGCCTCGGCCTCGGTGTCGGTCACGATCACCTCGACGTCGGCGATCCTGGCGACGAGCGCGTTGAGGCGGCCGTCGCGCGGGCGGCCCTCCTGGAAGTAGCTGCGGACGCGGTTCCGGAGGTTCTTCGCCTTGCCGACGTAGAGCACGGTGCCCTCGGCGTCCTTGTGCTGGTAGACGCCGGGCGCCGTGGGGAGGTGCTTGAGCTTCTCGGCGAGGGCCTCGGTCATGAGTGATTCCGTGACGCGTGATGACGTGACACGCGATGGTGGCGGCCGAGCCTACTGCCAGTCACGCATCACGTTTCACGCGTCAAGCGTCAGGTGCCGCGACACGAGGTCGGCGAAGGCGTCGAGGTCGGCCGGAGCGAGGGCGCTGAGCGTGGGCTCCATGCCGGGGAGGACGGCGAGGGACGCCTGAGGCAGTGTCGCGTGGAGGTGGAGGGCCGGCGCGAGAAATGGGCCCGCGTCGCCGCAAGCGACGAGGGTGGGGACGGCCAGGGTCGCCAGGGCGGCCTCCTCCTCGGGCGCCTCCGGCACGCGGGCGTCGTAGACGGCGAGGCGGCCGAAGCGCTCGGGGTGGCGCGCCGCTGCCTGGAGGGCGACGGTGCCGCCGGTCGCGTAGCCAAAGCAAGCCGTTATTGCAAGTTCAAAATGGTCGAGCAGCTCCGGCACACTGGCGACGAACGCCTCACCCGAAGGCCGAGCACCGGCGGAAACCGCGGGTGTCGTGTCGGCAAGGGCGATGACGCGGAAGCGGCGCGCCCAGCGGCGGACGAGGGGGGAGAGCTCGTCATCCGCGCCGTGGAGGACGACCAGCGGCGGCGCCTCGGCCGGGCCGGAGACGAACGCGAAGAGGGTGCCACCCTCGAAGGGCACGTCCAGCCGCTCGGGCGCCCACACCGACTCGCACAACTCCACGAGCACGCCGCCCGTGCTCCTCGGGTGGAGGAAGACGATCCGCTTGCCGTCGGCCCCCGGCTTGGGGGCGTCGGCGAGGGGCTGGAAGCCGAGGGCCCTCAGCCGCGCCACCTCGGCCTCGACGTCGGCGACCTCGAAGGCGACGTGGTGGAGGCCGGGGCCCCGTTTGTCGAGGTACTTCGCCACGGGCGACGCAGGCGAGAGCGCCTCCAGCAGCTCCAGCTTGGGCGCCGCGCCCTCGCGCCCGCCGTCGCCGAAGAAGATCGTCCGCACGCCCTCGCGCTCGACGGTCTCGCGCTTGTAGGGCGCCGCGCCGAGGAGGCGCTCGAAGAGGGCGACGGCCGCGTCGGCGTCGGCCACGGCGATGCCGAGGTGCTCGAGGGTCAAGGGATCGGGGGATCGGAGGATCGGGGGATCGGGCCATCGGGCTACCGGCTTTCCGAATACCAGATTGCTCGCTTACCCGATTGCCCGATCCAGAAACTAGCGCCGGGCCGGCGGGTGGGAGCACCATGCTGATGCACATCGGACACGACCACCCGCGCGAGGACGTGGGGACGGCGGAGGGGGCCGTCCGTCCGCACTCCGCACTCCGCACTCCGCAATCCCACGCGGCCGTGCGGGCGCGGAGGCGCGCGATGGGGGCCAGCCTCGCCGTCGCCGTCTTCATGCTCGTCGGTAAGTTCGCCGCCTACGTCCTCACCGGCTCGACGGCCATCCTCTCCGACGCGCTGGAGTCGGTGATCCACCTCGCCGCGACGGGGATCGCCGCCGTCAGCCTGTGGTACGCGGCGCAGCCGCCGGACGCCCAGCACCCCTACGGCCACGGCAAGATCGCCTACTTCTCGTCGGGCTTCGAGGGGGCGCTGATCCTCCTGGCCGGCGGCGGCATCGTCTGGGCCGGCGTCGACGCGCTGGTGACGGGGCCGGAGCTGGAGCGGCTCGGCCTCGGCCTCCTCATCACCGCCGCCCTCGGCGCCGTCAACCTCGCCCTCGGCCTCTACCTCGTCCGCACCGGGCGGCGCACGAACGCCGTCGTCCTCGTCGCCAACGGCCAGCACGTCCTCACCGACATGTGGACGAGCCTGGGCGTCCTCGCCGGCGTCGGGCTCGTGTGGGCGACGGGCGTCGAGTGGCTCGACCCCGCCGTCGCCATCGTCCTCGGCCTCAACATCACGTGGACGGCGTTCGGGCTGATGCGGGCGGCCTACCGCGGGCTCATGGAGGAGGTCGAGCCGGGCGCGACGGCGCGCGTGCTCGGCGTGCTGGAGGACGCCCGGCGGGACGGCCGGATCGAGGGGTTCCACCACCTCCGCCACCGCCGCGTCAACGACCAGGTGTGGATCGAGGTCCACCTCCTCCTCCCGGACGACCTCCTCCTCGACGAGGCGCACCGCCGCGCCACCGCCGTCGAGGCCGCCCTCCACCGCCTCTTCCCGCGCGACGTGGTGCAGGTGACGAGCCACCTCGAGCCCGCCAGCCACGAGCACCCCGCCAGCCACGGCCACGACGAGGTGGCGGACTCGCTGAGCGGATAGTTTGGGGTTTGAAGTTTGGAGTGGGCTGTCTCGAACTCCAAACACCAAACTCCAAACTTCCACCCGCCCGTGGCGCCGTCAGACGCGGTCTTCGAGACCCTGGACGCCCTCGGCCTCGGCGCAGTGGGCGCAGCAGAAGAAGTCCTCCCCCTGCTGCATCCCGTGTCCGATGATGCGGACGCCGCAGTGCTTGCACGTCGGCGCGAGGGCGTAGATGGCGCACTCGAAGGAGTCGAAGGTGTAGGACTGCTCGTCGTGGGTGATGACGGTGAAGGCGCGGTCGTAGTCGTTGCCGCAGGTGCTGCAGGTGGGCATGGGTCGAGGGGCTGGTGGGAGAGGGGATGGGGGAGTGGAGGGAAAGGAAGGGGTGGAGGGGAGAGGGGCGCGGCGGGGGAGACCACTCGCTCCGACCTGCGCAGCACCTCGCCCCACGCTCCGCCCACCTTCGTCCAACGGCCATTTCGCCCGTCGGTTCGGGCAGGGGCTTCTACCCCGCGTCGTGCGCCCAGGCGAGGGCGGCGCGGACGGCCCGCCGCCAGCCGGCGTAGAGCGCCTCCCGCTCGGCCCCGGGCAGGGTCGGCTCGAACCGCGCCTCGGCCTCCCACCGCTGTGCCAGCGCCTCGCGGTCCCACACCCCCGCCGCGAGCCCGGCGAGGGCGGCGGCCCCGAACGCCGTCGTCTCCACGCTCGCCGGCCGCTCGACTGCCACCCCGAGGACGTCGGCCTGGAACTGCATCAGCAGGTCGTTGGCCGCCGCGCCGCCGTCCACGCGGAGCGATTGGAGGGCGAGGCCGGCGTCGGCCGTCATGGCGTCGAGGACGTCGCGCGTCTGGTAGGCGAGGCTCTCGAGCGTGGCGCGGACGAGGTGGGCCTTGGTCGTGCCGCGCGTGAGGCCGAAGACGGCGCCGCGCGCCTCGGGCGCCCAGTACGGCGCCCCCAGCCCGGCGAAGGCCGGCACGACGTAGACGCCGCCGTTGCCCTCGACCTTGCCCGCGAAGTAGGCCGAGTCGGGCGCGGTGTCGAGGAGGCGGAGCTCGTCGCGGAGCCACTGCACGGCGGCGCCGGCCACGAAGACGCTTCCTTCGAGGGCGTACTCGGGGCCGTCGCCGAGGTCCCACGCCACCGTCGTCACCAGCCCGTGCGCGGAGGCGACGGGCGTGCGGCCGGTGTTCAGGAGGAGGAAGCAGCCGGTACCGTACGTGTTCTTGGCGAGGCCCGGCGCGAGGCACGCCTGCCCGAACAGCGCCGCCTGCTGGTCGCCCGCCACGCCGAGGATCGGCACCGTCCCGCCGAGGGCCGTCGTCTCGCCGAAGGACCCGCTCGACGGCCGCACCTCGGGCAGGACGGCCCGCGGGACGCCGAGGGCGTCGAGGAGGGTGTCGTCCCAGGTGCCGCGCCGGATGTCGAAGAGCATCGTGCGCGAGGCGTTGGTGACGTCGGTGGCGTGGAGGCCGCCGTCGCGCCCGCCGGTGAGGTGCCAGAGGAGCCACGTGTCCACGGTCCCGAAGAGGAGGTCGCCGCGCGCGGCGGCGTCGCGGGCGCCGTCGACCGCGTCGAGGAGCCAAGCGAGCTTGGTGCCGGAGAAGTAGGGGTCGGCGCGGAGGCCGGTCGTCGCGTGGATGTGCGGTTCGAGGCCGTCGTCTACGAGGCGGCGGCAGCGGTCGGCCGTGCGGCGGTCCTGCCAGACGACGGCGCGGTGGACGGGCCGGCCGGAGGCCCGGTCCCAGAGCACCGTCGTCTCGCGCTGGTTCGTCAGCCCGAGGCCGGCGAGATCGGCGGCGTCGAGGCGGGCCCTTCGCAGGGCGTCGCGGGCGACGGCGAGCTGGGTGTCGAGGATCTCGCCGGCGTCGTGCTCGACCCAGCCGGGGCGGGGGTAGTGCTGCGCGAACGGCTGCTGGGCGACGGACACGACGGCGCCGTCGGCGTCGAAGACGAGGGCGCGGCAGGAGGTGGTGCCCTGGTCGAGGGCGAGGAGGAAGGGGGGACGCATGGGGCTCGTGTCGCGTGT
>DATGQT010000350.1:0-3102 GCA_035304085.1 Rubricoccaceae bacterium | reverse complement strand
GGGTACATCTTCGAGCCGTCGTGGCGGTCCCAGCCGGGCGCGGCGTCGTCGCGGAAGCGGAGGAGCGCGGCGTGGTCGGCCACGGCGTCGCCGTTGTCGGCGACGCCGTCGAGGCGGAGGGCGAGGCGGGCCTCGCGGGGGCGCGCCGCGCCGGGGTGGTCCGTCTCCGCGCCTGCCCCCGCGAGGTCGCCCCGCCGGCCGACGAGCGCGGCGCCCGCCGTCGGGTCCACGTAGGCCGAGGTGTAGGTGATGGCGAAGGGGCCGCTCGCGCCCTCCACCTCGGCGAACGCCCCGTTCCAGACGGGGACGACGGCGCCGGCGTACGGGTCGTCGAAGTCGGCCGTGAGCACCTCGTAGGTGGAGCACCCGGGGTCCCAGACGCCGAAGTTGGTGTGGAGCGTGCCGCTGGTCGCCCGGGCGGCGCCGAGGCGGAGGGGGTAGGCGAAGGGGTTGCCGGTGAGGTAGAAGCCGTCGGCGTGGGCGGTCTCGGGGACGGCGAGGGGCCCGCCCTCGAGGGCGTCGTCCGGCGGCACCCCCTCCAGGGCGAGGTGGAAGTCGGGGTTGGCGAGGTCGTAGCTCCGGCTGGTGCCGCCTTCGAAGGGGCCGAAGTCCTCGTCGAACCAGAACCAGAAGAAGCCCTGGCCGGGGGCCAGCGGGGTGTCGGTGCCGCCGGGGACGGCGTAGACGCCGCCGCCCTCGTACTCGTGGAAGAGGTTGGGGTCGGCGCCGGGGTACTCGCCGGGGATGCCCTGGACGAGGTTGATGCCGGCGTAGTCGGCCACGGTCGGGCCGGGCTCGGCGGCGCCGTAGGCGGTGTAGAGCGGGGAGGAGAGCACGCGCCAGCCGGCCACGTCGGCGACGGCCGCGGTCTCGTCCACGGTGATTGCGGCGGGGTTGGGGGCGCGCGGCGTGGGCGCCAGGGGGTAGAGGAGGCCGGAGGCGGTGACGCCGCCGCCGCCTCGGCCCCCCGCGGCGGGCAGGTTCAGCCGCTGGAGCGACGCCTCGTCGGGGGCGGCCCGGTAGCCCTCGTCGAACTGCACCGTGACGACGCTGGCCACGCCGCCGGCGTCGGTGCCGAAGGCCCGGAGGAGGCCGTCGTCGCGTTCGCCGGTGCCGTAGACGACGGCGTCGACGAGGCCCTCTGCGGTGGGCGGCGTCCCGTTCGGGAAGTCGGAGGGGTCGCCGACGTAGAGGGCGACGGCGTCGGGGCCGTTCTGGAGCACGCCGTTGGCGAACGCGAAGTCCGGAGCCACGCGCTCGTTCCCCACCACGAAGAACCCCGCCGCGTCGGTCACGTGGCCGTCGAGGTCGATGGTCCTGTAGGACAGGCGGCTGCCCCCGTCGAACAGGACGAGGAGGAGGCCGTCGAGCGAGACCCCGCCTACCCCCCCGTCGTACAGCTCGATGAACTCGTCCCGGTCGGAGCCCGGGGTGTCGGCGTCGACCTCGTTGATGAAGGGGTGATCGTCGTCGGAGAGGGTGAGCGTGAACCGGCTCGGGCTCCCGATGGACGCGCCCTGCCCGCCCTGGACGTTCTGGAGCTCGAAGACGAACGCCTCGTCCTCCTCGATCAGCGCGTCGTCGGTGAGGGCGACGGTGACGGTCCGGTCGTCGCCGCTGCCGGCGGGGAACGTGACCGTCTCTACGGTGAAGCCGCCGATGTCCTCGGAGGCCCCCGTAGACGAGCCGGGGAGGAAAACGACGTCCACCTCCGTGTCGACGGTCTCGCTCGGCCTGGCGATGGAGACGGTGAGGGCGAACGCGCCGTCGCCCTCGGCGGCCTCGCCCGAGGCGGCGGCGAACTGGACGGACGTGTCCTCGGAGGTCGCTACCCCGACCACCTGGACGTCGTCGACGTTCCAGACCTCGTTGGCGTCGTCGTTGTCGGCCGTGAGCCGGAGCGCCACGCTGAACGTGCCGTCCGGGATATCGACGACCAGGCGCGAAACCTGGGTCGCGTCCGTCGTCTCGAACGCCTGCGGCACACCCGCCGTGGTGCCGACGGCGTTCTCGGTGTAGCCGTGGTTGGCGTTGCTGCGCCCCGTCAACGTGAGGTCCGCCGTGGCCGGGAAAGGGCCCCCATCGAGGGCTACGAACAGCCTGACGGCGTCCCCCACGTCCGCACCGTTGTTGCCGGACAGGGCCGTCGTCGAAACGTAGACGACGACCTGGACGCCGCCGTAGCCCGCCAGCGTCTGGGGCGCCAGCTCGAGCGTGGCGGTCGCGTCGTTCACCTGCCAGGATGCCCCCCCGGTTCGGATCCGAGCGCCTGGCGGGTGGTCCGTAGGGCCCGGATCGTTCGAGATCTGTCCGGCGCCGAGGTTGATGGCCCACGTGTCACCGGCGCCCCCCTCGAAGGACTGTGCGGCGATCAGGGTTTGTGCCCCGGCAATGGCCGGGGAAGCCAGCGTGAGCGCGAGGAAGCAGTAGCGTAGCGTCATCGGTCACTGGGGTCGAGCATGAGGCGTCAGGAGCCCTTGCGGAGGCGGCGGACGGCGTAGGCCCCGCCGGCGAGGGCGAGGAGGCCGAGGCCGCCGTCCACGGGCACGGGGTCCGGGGGCGGGCACGGGAAGCCGCCGCAGTCGTCCACCGGGCCGAGGTCGTGGGCCTGGCGCTCCACGGGAGGCGGGACGTAGGGCTCGGCCCACGAGGGCAGGTTCTGCGCGGCGAGGCCGGGCGCCGCAGTGAGAACGAGCATCAGCAGCAACAGGCGATTCATGGCAGCAGCGGTACGTTCTTTTTCCCATCGTGCTGTAAGAATAGGGGTTACACCTTTAACATTCCACCCCTAGCGCTGAAAAAACCCCTCACACTCACCAGCGAGGGTGCTCCCTGCGATCTCAGCCTAGTCCGATGCCTACTCCTTACGGGCCAGCGCGTCGGATCCACGACGCAGAAGCCGCAGGGTGAAGGCGGCCCCGTGCCTTGCCGCCCGCGCGCTCCTCCGCGGGCTCGCCCTCGCCGTCCGCGTCGGCGTGGCCGAGGAGGACGCGGCGGGGGCGCTCGCGGCCCTCGACGCGCTCGTGGCGGCGTTCCCGGAGGCCGACGAGGTGCCGTCGCTGGCGGCGCTCGTGCTGGCGACGTTCCCGGAGGCGGGCGTGG
>DATGQT010000349.1:0-18481 GCA_035304085.1 Rubricoccaceae bacterium | reverse complement strand
CGCGCGCACCGCCGAGGTCGAGCGTCGCGCCGAGGCGGGGGCTCAGGCGGCCGAACGTGTTGACCTGGTCGGGTGCGCCCGAGAAGGCCGAGGGCGGGAGGTGGTTGTCGTAGTCGTACCGGAGGTGGTCGTAGCGGAGGCCGCCCGTGAGCCGGAGGCCGGGCAGCGGCTGGGCGTCCACCTGCGCGTAGGCCGCGAGGCCGAGGAGGCCCACGTCGTAGTCCGTCAGCAGGGAGTCCGTCGGCGCGTAGGCGGTGTAGACGCCGGTGCCGGGGTCGCGCGTGATGGTGACGAGGGTGGCGCGGTAGGACGACGGGCTGCGGTCCACCATCGCCCCGCCGATGGCGCGGACGCCGCCGGGGAGGTAGGCGCGGTGCTGCGCGTCGAGGCCGAGGCTCCAGAACGACTGGACGTTCTCCTCGCCCGTTGCCGCCGTCGGGTCGGCGAGGTTCCGGCGGATGCGGTAGTGGGGGAGCTGGCCGACGGCGTTGTCGCGGAAGAAGGCCGTGACCTCGGTGCCGTGGCGGGCGCTCCAGGCGCGGTGGAGGCGGAGCGCGGCGCGCGTGGCGTCCACGCGCCGGTAGGTGAAGGTCTGGAGGCTCGTGATCGTGCCGCCGTCGCCGAAGCGGGCGTAGTGGAGGCTGTCGAGGGCGCCGTCGGTGTCGGTGTCGAGGTGGCTCGTGGTGAGGGTGCCGGTGAGGCGGGTGCCGGGGGCGAGGGCGACGTCGGCGCGGAGGGTGGCCGAGGCCTTGTCGAAGTCGGAGTGCTCGCGGGGGCCGCCGCGCTGGCGGGCGGCGTAGCCGCCGGCCCAGAGGCCGACGCGGCCGGCGGCCCCGCTCGCCTCGGCGTCGGCGCGGCGGTAGCCGTAGTCCGCGCCGCGCACGGCCGCGCGCGCGGCGAGCCCCTCCGTCGGGCGCGGGGTGACGAAGTTGACGGCGCCGCCGACGGCGTTCGAGCCGTAGAGCGACGACGCCGGCCCGCGCACGACCTCCACCCGCGCCACCCCCTCCATGTTCATCTCGATGAGGGCGTTGTGGTTGAACAGCCCGACGGGCCGGATGGGGAGGCCGTCCTCGAGGTAGACGTAGAGGGCGCGGTACGAGATCGGCTGCCGGATGCTCATGGCGTGCTGCTCCCCGCCGAGGTCTACGGTGTAGACGCCGGGCAGCCGGTTGAGCGCGTCGGCGAGCACGTTCGGCTTCGTCGCCGCGAGGTCGGCGGCGGTGAGGGCGGCGACGGCGACGGGCGCCGACGAACGCGCCTCCTCGTCCCGGCTCGCGCTCACAACGACGGGCTGGAGGTCGAGCAGGGTGGGGGCGAGGCGGACGACGACGGCCGCGCCGGGCTCGGCCGTCACCGTCTCCGTGCGGTAGCCGAGGGCGGAGACGACGAGGCGGACGGCGCCGCCCGCCTCGGGGAGCGCGAGGGCGAACCGGCCGTCGCGGTCGGTCGTCGTGCCGAGGGTGGTGCCCTCGACGAGGACGTGCGCGCCGGGCACGGGGCCGTCGGTCTCCGCGTCCACCACACGGCCCTCGACGGCGGGCTGGGCGCGGGCCGCCGGGACGGCCGCGAGGAGAGCGACCGCGAGCAGCGCTACGCTGGGGAATCGTACGGACATGGGGCCTGATCGGGCCCGTCGTGTGCGGCAATGCCGCACGCGCCGGGCAGGGGCGAGGGGCCGGGCCACGACGGGCACGGCGGACGACGGGCCCGCGCCGGTGCGCGGGCGGGGGATCAGGCCGACCGGGGCGGGACGAACACCTCGGCCGGGAAGCCCGGCGCGTACACGCTGGCCTCGGCCGGGGCCGGCGTGGGGACGTCCGCAGGAGCGGGCGGCGGCGGGACCGCGCCCGCATCCGCCGCGAGGGCGGGCGTCACGGAGACCTGCGCGAGGTCGGCCGGCTGGCGCTCCTGGCGCTCCCGGTGCCGCTCCGACTGCTTCTCGAGGAAGCACCGCCCGTGGCAGTCCGACTCCGGTACGAGCCGGTTCTCGCAGAGGTTGGCCGCGATGTAGCCCTGCCGCGCGAGGAAGGCGCCCTGGATCACGAGGAGCCCCTGTGTGCTGAGCGCGAGGCTCAGCACGAGCAGGAGGCGGGCGAGGGGGGCGACGGGGGGCACGGTCAGCGGCAGGCGCGGGCTCGGGGGTTCAGCACCCGTGACGCGGAAGATAACCACGCTCCCAAAGTAGCGAAAGGTTCGCCGCGGCGGGGCCGCCGGCCTATGCGTGGGTTTTGATCCGTCGGCGGAAAGCACGAACTTGCGTGCCCGCCGCATAGCCCGACCGCCGTGACGCCTCCCGCCAACGCCACCGGCCCCGTGCTCGCGACGCCGCCCCGTTGGACGATGCCGGCCCTCCTCGGCTTCGTCGGCCTCACGCTCGCCGCGCTCCTCGTCGTCCCGCTCTGGCTCGACGCCCGGATCGAGTCGCTCCGCGCACAGATCGAGGCGGAGGTGGACCACGCCGCGGCGCGGGGCGCGGAGCTGGAGCGGGAGGTGGCCCTCGCCGCCGCCGCCGCCCGCGGCCTCCTCGCCAGCGGCGACAGCCTCTTCGCCCGCGACTTCGCCGAGGCCGACCGCGCCGTCGTCGACGCGCTGGCGGCCCTCGGCGCCGTGGCCCCCACCCTCGGCGAGGACCTCCCCGAGGCCGTCGAGCGGGTGCGGGGGGCGTGGCAGGTGTGGAGCCGCCCCGTCCGCCTCCTCGTCAGCGGCGACAAGGACCTCCCCGCGGGGGTGGCGGACCTGCCGCTCTCGCAGGCGCGTTACGAAACCCTGCTCCGCACGGCCGAGTCGCTCGAAGACGCCGTCCGATGGGCGGGCGTCGAGCGGATGGCGCGGATCCGGACGCTGGAGCAGACGCAGCGCGACGTCACGCTCGCCCTCGTCCCGCTGGCCCTCCTCGCCGCGTGGGCGGTCTCCTGGCTCGGCCGCCGGCTCTACCGCCAGGCCGAGGCGCTGGCCGTGCGGGAGGCCGAGCTCCGCGCGCTCACGACCGACCTCGAGCGGCGCGTGGCGGCGCGGACGCGGGAGGTCCGCCGCCTCTCCATCGCCGTCGTCGAGACGGAGCGGCGGGAGCAGGCGCGGATCGCGCAGCTGCTCCACGACCACCTCCAGCAGCTCCTCCACGGCGCCCGCTTCCGCCTCGGCTTCCTCGACGGGGACGACGCCCGCGCCGTCGACGGCATCCTCGCCGACGCCATCGAGGCGGCGCGGACGCTGGCGGTCGAGCTGGCGCCGCCGGTGCTCCGCGAGGAGGGGCTCCCCGCCGCGCTCGCGTGGCTCGGCCGGCACGTCGAGCGCGTCAACGGCCTCCGCGTGGCCGTCGAGGCCGACCCCGAGGCCGCCTGCGCGCCGCGCCACATCCAGGACCTCCTGTTCCAGCTCGCCCGCGAGCTCCTCTTCAACGTCGTCAAGCACGCCGGCGTGGACGAGGCCGCCGTCACGCTCCGCTGCGAGCCCGCCTCGGAGGGCGGCGGCCGTGCGCTCACCCTCGTCGTCGCCGACGCCGGCGCCGGGTTCGACCCCGCCGCCACGCCCGACGGCTACGGGCTCGGGAGCGTCCGCGAGCGCGTGGCCCTCGTCGAGGGGGCGATCCGCGTGGCGTCGCACCCCGGCGGCGGGACGACCGTCACGGTCACGGTGCCGCTGCCCGAGCGAGAGGGGGAGCCCGTCGGGGCTGGTGTGTTGCCGGCCCCGGCGTTGCACGAGGCGGTGCTGCGGTAGCGCGGGTGCAACACGGCCGGGGCGCGGCCCGTCCGAAGGGGCATCATCGAAAGCCCCGAACGGCCATGAAGCACCCCGGCACGTCCGCCGTCCTCTCCTTCCTCGTCCCCGGCGTGGGCCAGCTCTACAACGGCACGTTCCTGCGCGCGCTGTTCTGGCTCATCGTCACGCCGGGGCTGTGGATCGGGACGGGCGGCCTCCTCGGGTGGGTCGCCCACCTCGCCTCCGCCTTCACAGCGCACCGCTACGCCCGCGCCCACCCCGGCGGCTGAGGCCCGCCGGGGCGGCGGCGTTCACCGCTCGAACCGCTCGAAGAGGACGCCGCGCGTGCGCCCGTTCGAGACGCGGAAGCCCGTCACGGCGCCAGCGTCGTCGCGCTCGAACGCCACGTTGAGGAGCGCGATGCCGTCGCCCGTGAACTGGTCGGGCTGCGGGGCCGGCGTGAGCGTCACGTCGCCGAGGCGGCGGTGGCGCGCGACGAGCTTCCCGTCCTCGACGGCGAGGGTGTAGAGGGTCTCGACCTCCTCGCTGAAGTAGCGCCCGGCGTAGGCCGCGAGGTCCTCGGCCGTCGGCGCCCACGCCTCCGCCTCGAGGCGGAGGGCGGGGTGGTCGCCGTTCTGGTGGAGCGTCGCGCGGCGGACGACCCCGTCGGCGTCGCGGTGGAACGTGACCGAGGCCTCGACGACGCGGAGGGCGAACGTGGAGTCGGAGGTGGGGAAGATCTCGAGCTGCGGCTGGCCCGTCGCCTGCGTGAAGAAGCGGCCGGCGTCGCGGCTGAAGGTGAGGACGAAGCCGGGCGCCTCCTCCAGCTCGTAGCGGCCGGCGTAGTCGTCGAACGTCTCGGGGTCGAAGTCGGCGGGGTCGAAGGGGCCGGGGGCCTCGGCGGCGGGCGCCTCCTCCGGCGCCATGTGCTCGGCGAAGAACGCCTCGGCGACGGCCTCGGCGGTGCCGCCGGCGTCGAAGGTGGCGTTGTTGGAGAGGACGACGACGCCGGCGTCGAGGGTGGGGTAGTAGGCGAGCTGCGCGCGGTGGGCGGTGTCGGCGCCGCCGTGGTAGACGCGCCGGAGGCCGCGGTGCTCGTCCACGAAGAGGCCGAGGGCGTACGCGAGGGTGTCGCCCGAGGTGAGGACGCCGCGCTCGGTGAGCACGGCGACGGCCTCGGGGCCGCCGAGGCGGGCGTCGGCGAGGTTGCCCAGCCAGCGGGCGAGGTCGCCGGCGGTGGTGTAGATGCCGCCGGCGCCGTAGGCGGCGTCGAGGTCCTGCGCGAAGCGCCAGGCGCCCTCCTCGGTGGGCGCGTAGCCCGGTGCGCTGCCCTCGATCACCTGCCCGCGCGTGGTCTTGACGACGGTGTCGTCCATCCCGAGCGGCCCGAACACGTGCTCGTCCATCCAGTCGTCGAACGGCGTGCCCGTCACGCGGGCGACGACCTCGGCGGCGAGGGCGTACCCGGTGTTGTTGTAGTTCCACTCGGCGCCGGGGGCGTTCTGGAGCGCCGGCTGCCGCGCCACGAGGTCCACGATGCGGTCGTGGCTGAACTGGTCCTCCGGCTGCATCCCGCCGATGGCGAGGAGGTTGAGGAACTCGCGGTAGCCGCTCGTGTGGGTGAGGAGGTGGCGGAGGGTGACGGTCTCGCCGAAGTCGGGCAGCTCGGGGATGTACGCCCGCACGTCGGCGTCGAGGTCCACGAGGCCCTGCTGGTCGAGGAGGACGAGGGCGAAGGCGGTGAACTGCTTCGAGGTCGAGCCGATGTTCGTGCGGGTCTCGGGCGTGAAGGGGACGGCGTGTGTGAGGTCGGCCATCCCGAAGGCGTGGGCGTAGGCGACCGCGCCGTCGCGGACGACGGCCACGACGCCGCCGGGGGTGCCCGGCCGGTCGTAGGCGGCCACGAGCTGCTCGACCTTCCCCTCGGGCGTCGTCGCCAGCGGCTCGACGCGCGAGACGACGAGGGCGTAGCGCCCCGTCTGCCGCTCGAACGGCGCCACCTCGATGCGGTAGGCGCCCGCCGCGTCGGTGGCGAACTGGAACGGCTCGGGCCCGCGCGCCGAGGCGTCCACCCTCTTGACCTGCGCGCCGTCCGGCCCGAGGACGGTGATCACGACGTCGACCGACTGCTGGTCGGCCTCGGCGTAGACGAACTGGCCGGCGTCGAGGGCGACCGTGTAGGCGTGGGTGTCGTCGGCGTCGAGGGAGTCGGCGACGGTCTGGCCCGGCGTGAGGGGCGTGGGGGCCTGGGCGGCGGCCGCGCCGGCGAGGGCGAGGAGGAGGAGTGGGGCGAGGAGGCGGGGTGCGCGCATCGGCGTCGTAGGTCGAGCGGGACGGCGGCCTCTACACGAGGTCTCGTGGGGAAGATGCGTGCTGCGGCGGAGGCACCGGCCCCGCGGGCGGCTTCTCCGCCATTCTTCATGCCGCCGGCTCCCGCTTTCTCCTGCCAGCCCTCAGCGGCGCACGCGGTACTTGACGACCTGGTGCTCGTTGCGGTGCGCGGCGAAGACCTCGTCGCGGTCGTTGATGGCGAGGCCGAAGACGACGGTGCGGCCGCCGAAGGCGTCGAGGAAGTGGCCGTCGCCGTCGAAGACGCGGATGCCGTTGCCGAGGTCGCTGACGTAGACGCGCCCGCGCCCGTCGACGGCGAGGCCGTGGGGGGAGCGGAAGTGGTCGGGGCGCTCGCCCCGCCCGCCGAAGCGGTCGACGAACCGGCCGCTCGGGTCCAGCCGGTAGACCTCCGCGGCCGAGCGGTCTGTCACGTACACGTCGCCGGCCCCCGTCACCGCCACGCGGTCGGGCGAGGCGCCGTCGTGGACGACCTCGCGGAGGTCGAGCCGCTGGAGCACGGCGCCGTCGCGGCTGAGGTGTAGGAGATCGGCCGGGAAGGCCGTGGCCCACAGGCTCCCGTCGAGGGCGACGGCGACGGCGTCGTAGGAGACGGTGAGGTCGGGGTGGGGGAGGGCCGCGAGCGGCGTGCCCGTGGCCCCGTCGTAGCGCGCGATGTGCCCCCGCTGGACTACGTAGACGGTGCCGTCACGGGTGGCGGCGAGGTCGCGGAGCGGCATCTCGGGGTCGGCCGTCCACTGCGTGAGGAAGGCGCCGGTGGAGTCGAACACCTGCACCCGGCCGCCCTGGTACTCGGCGACGTAGATGCGGCCCGCGCCGTCGACGGCCACGCTGCGGGCGTCCTCGAAGCGCCCGGCGCCCGTCCCCTCGCTCCCGAACCGGAGCACCTCCTCGGCGAACGCCGGCGCGCCCGGCACCCGCCCCGGCGTCGCGAGGATCTCCTCGGCCGCAGCGGACGCGCCGGTGCCCGGCTCCGACCGCCCCACCAGCCAGGCCACCAGGCCCGCGACGCCTGTGGCGAGGACGATGGCGACGAGCACGCAGCCGAGGGCGCCGCGCGGGCTCGCCGCCGGCACGGCGCCCGCCGGTTGCCCCGCCTCGATGCGGTCCACGGCGTCCTTCGCCTCCTTCAGCCCCACGCCGAACCGCTCGTGGTAGGCCCTGACGGCCTCGATCTTGCGCCCGGCCCGGAGCAGCCGCACCACCTCCGCGACGTCGTCCGTCCGCCGGTCTTGCGCGGCCGTGACCTCGCGGTGGCCGCGGCGCTCGGTGAGCATGGCGCTGGCCCCGCAGTAGGGGCACTTCATCATCCGCGTGTTCGGCGCGGGCGGGTCGAGCGGCGCGGAACAGGTGGGGCAGCGCAGCGATTCGGTCATCGGAACGGGGTGAGGGGGCGGGGCCGCAGTGTAGGCGCTGAGCCTCAAGCCGTGCAAGCGCAAGGGCTCGACGCGCCACGCACGCGCGATGCGCCGCCCCACGACGCCTGAGGGCCCTGGGGTGCGGAGCGGTCGGAGCCTCCCGGAGCCCCGCCCGCCACGCCATACCCGGGCGGCCGGTCTACCGCGCCACGGTGAACCGGCCCGCCTCCGGCGCCCCGTCCACGACGAGGCGGTACACGTACACCCCCGGCGGCAGCGCCGAGGCGTCCGGCGAGGCCGCGTGGCTCCCCGCCGGCAGCGCGCCGGCCACGACGACGGCGACCTCGCGGCCGAGCGCGTCGTAGACGGCGAGGCGGACGTCGGCCGGGGCATCGAGCGTGAACCGGAACGTGGCCTGCGCCGCCGCCGGGTTCGGCGACACGCGCACCGTGCGTGCGCCAGCCGTCGCTGCCGGGCCGAACAGGTCGGCCTCGGGGGCCGCCTCGAAGAGGTCATGGCCCGGCGCCGCGCCTGGCGGGGCCTGCACGGTCATCGTGAACGGGCGGGTGTCGCAGACCGTCCCGCTCGACGCCTCGACGAGGTTGAGGTCGAGGTCGTAGCTGCCGGCCGGGGCGTTGCCGGGGACGCGCCGCGTGACGGAGGCGGAGACCCCGCTCGTCTGGGGGATCGTCCCCTGCCCGAGCGTGAGGCTGCCGGAGGGGCCGGGGCCGATCCGGTCGTAGTCGAGGACGAGGCGGGCTTGCCGGGGCCCGGGCCCCGCGTTGGCGACGTTGACCGAGACGGTGAAGGGGTCGCCGGGGTCGAGGGTGAGCGGCGTGATGGTCGCCGTGTTGAACGAGAGCGGGCAGCCGACGCCGCACGGCATGTCGCCGAGCCGGAAGATCCGCCCGTTCCCACCCGCGACCCACGCTTCGCGCGCGGCGCAGTCGAGCCCGATCCCGCTGAGGCCGGAGACCTCGGGGGGGAGGTCCTGGTACTGCACGAACGTGCCGTCCGGCGTGAATTCGGCCATGTCGCTCTCGTCGCTGCTGACGACGAGGAGGTTGCCCGTCGCATCCGCGACCTCGACGTCGCCGAAGTTCACACTGAAGGAGGCCGTGATCTGGAACGTGTTGAGGACGGCGCCCGTGACCGGGTCCACCTCCGCGATCAGGTTCCCGTCGCCCGAGCCGGGCACGTTGTCCTGGACGAGGAAGAACGTGTTCCGGGCCGGGTTGTAGGCGCCGCCGACGACGTGGCCGACGCCGAAGGCGGTGCTGAGCGTGGCGAGGACGGCGCCCGTGGTCTTGTCCAGCGCGTAGATCTCCGCCGGGCCGGACTCCCCGTTGATGAAGAGGAGGGTACCGGCCGGCAGGCTCGTCGTGCCGAGGGTGAGGGCCTCGGGGGCGACCTCGACGTCGACGTCGTTGGCGGACTCGCCCGGGCGCGGGATGGTGCCGAGGAGGGTGCCGTCGGGGGCGTAGCGGTGGAGGCTCGCGCCGAAGCACTCGTAGACCCAGGCGGTGGTGTCGAGGTCGTAGCCCACCCCGCACGGGCTGCCGATCTCGGCGGGGTCGAAGAAGCCCAGGAGGGTGATCTGCGCCGAGGCCGGGAGGCTCCAGCCGAGCAGGGACGGGACGGCGAGCGCCAGCGCGCGGAGGGTTCGGGAGCGGGGCATGGAGGGGACCTCTCGAGGAGGCGGATGGGGAGAGGGGGGCCGGGCCGGTGGGCCCGGCGGTAGCCGAATGAACGTAAAGTCCTGAAAAACCAAATCAACCTCCGGCTCGGAACCCCTCAGTGTCGAGGCGGCTTCGCCGAGGTTTCCCGGCCCCGGGGCGGCCGGGCGGCTAGCTTCCAGCCCCATCCCGCCTTTATCCCCGTGAGCGACCAGAAGATCATTTTTTCGATGGTCGGGGTGAGCAAGGCCTACAGGCCCGGCCAGCCCGTCCTCCAGGACATCTACCTCTCGTTCTTCTACGGCGCCAAGATCGGCGTCCTCGGCCTCAACGGTGCCGGGAAGTCCACGCTCCTGCGGATCATCGCGGGGGTGGACCCGAAGTACGACGGGCAGATCCAGGCGCAGAAGGGGATCACGTTCGGGTACCTCCCCCAGGAGCCCGAGCTCGACGCCGCCAAGACCGTCCGTGAGGTCGTCGAGGAGGGGGCGGCCGAGGCCATCGGGCTCGTGCGCGACTACGAGGCCGTGAGTGCCCGCTTCGCCGAGCCCGACGCCGACTTCGACGCGCTGATGGCCGAGCAGGCGCGGCTCCAGGAGCGGATCGACCACCTCGACGCGTGGGACATCGACTCCAAGCTGGAGATGGCGATGGAGGCGCTTCGCTGCCCCCCGCCCGAGACCCCCGTCTCGGTCCTCTCCGGCGGCGAGCGCCGCCGCGTCGCCCTCGTCCGCCTCCTCCTCCAGAACCCCGACGTCCTCCTCCTCGACGAGCCCACGAACCACCTCGACGCCGAGAGCGTGGCCTGGCTCGAAGGCCACCTCGAACGCTACCCCGGCACCGTCATCGCCGTCACGCACGACCGCTACTTCCTCGACAACGTGGCCGGGTGGATCCTCGAGCTCGACCGCGGGCGCGGCCTCCCGTTCGAGGGCAACTACTCGGCGTGGCTGGAGCAGAAGACGGCGCGGCTGGCCGTCGAGGAGAAGCAGGCGAGCAAGCGGCAGCGCGCGCTCCAGCGCGAGCTCGAGTGGGTGCGCACCAACCCCAAGGGGCGCTCGACCAAGAGCAAGGCGCGCCTGGAGCGCTACGAGCAGCTGCTCGCCGAGGGGCAGGAGGCGCGGAACGAGGAGATGGAGATCTTCATCCCGCCCGGCCCCCGCCTCGGCGACGTGGTGGTCGAGGCCGAGGGGGTGGCGAAGGCCTACGGCGACCGCCTCCTCTACGAGGGCCTCACGTTCAGCCTCCCGCGCGGCGGCATCGTCGGCGTCATCGGGCCGAACGGGGCCGGGAAGACGACGCTCTTCCGCATGATCACCGGCCAGGAGGCCCCCGACGCCGGGACGATCACCGTCGGCACCACGGTGCAGCTCGGGTACGTGGACCAGGACCGCCCGCTCGACCCGGACAAGACGGTCTTCGAGGAGATCACCGGCGGCGGCGACTTCATCCGGCTCGGCAGCCGCGAGGTCAACGCCCGCGCCTACGTCGGCCGGTTCAACTTCACGGGGCAGGACCAGCAGAAGCGGACGTCCGAGCTCTCCGGCGGCGAGCGCAACCGCGTCCACCTCGCCAAGATGCTGAAGGAGGGGGCCAACGTGCTGCTCCTCGACGAGCCGACGAACGACCTCGACGTGAACACGCTGCGGGCGCTGGAGGAGGCGCTGCTCGGCTTCGCCGGGTGCGCCGTCGTGATCTCGCACGACCGGTGGTTCCTCGACCGCGTCGCCACGCACATCCTCGCGTTCGAGGGCGACAGCACGGTCCGCTGGTTCCCCGGCAACTACTCCGAGTACGAGGCCGACCGCCGCGCCCGCCTCGGCGCCGCCGCCGACGTCCCGAAGCGGATCCGCTACCGCCAGCTCACGCGTAGCTAGGCCACGGGCGGCGGTCCGCGCCCGATCCCGCCCCCGCCGCGCAGGCTATCTCAGACCCTTCCCGCTCGTCCCCTCCGCTCGCCCTTCCATGCCTCCCGCCCTCCGCGCTCTCCTCGACGGCCTCATCGACTACGCCGGCCTCTTCCCGCCCGCGCGCCTCGACCTCGACGCGGCCATCCGCAACTACGCCCGCTACCGCACCGGCCCCGACGCCTGGATGCTCGGCCGGTTCATCGTCCCCGTGACCCAGCTCGACGCGCTCGACGCCTACGCCGAGCTGTTCGACGAGGCGCCGCCCTTCCGCTTCTCCGTCCTCGCCCGCCCCGCCGAGGCCGCCGACGTGCCCGCCGCGTTCGTCGCTGACGTCGAGGCGGCGCGGCGGTGGGAGGGGTGGTACGAGGGCCGCGTCGCCGCCGACCGGTTCGAGCTGAAGCTGCCCGCCGCGCTGGCCGACGACCGGGCGGCGCTGGCCGACCTCTTCGGCGCGCTGGACGAGGCGTTCGCGCGGCGCGAGGGGGAGCCGGCGCGGGGGTTCTTCGAGGTGGACCTGCTGGGCGAGGAGTGCGAGCGCGGGGTGGAAGAGGCCGCCGCCGCGGCGGCCGAGCACAACCGCCGCGCCGGGCGCGCCGCCGTCGGCCTCAAGTTCCGCTGCGGCGGCGTCACGGCGGACGCGTTCCCCCTCCCCGGCGTGCTCGCCCACGCCCTCGCCGTCTGCCGCGACGCGGGGGTGCCGTTCAAGGCGACGGCCGGTCTCCACCACCCCATCCGCCACTTCTCCGACGAGGTGAGCGCGCCGATGCACGGGTTCCTCAACGTGTTCGGCGCCGCCGTCCTCGCCTCCGCACACGACTTCGACCGCATCGCCCTCACCCGCGTGCTGTGCGACGAAGACGCCGCGGACTTCCGCTTCGAGGACGGTGGTTTCTACTGGACCGAGGACTGGTTCGTGCCGGCGGAGGCCGTCGCCGAGATCCGGGACCGCTTCGCCACCTCCTACGGCTCCTGCTCGTTCGACGACCCGCGCGACGACCTCCGCTCGCTCGGCCTCATTTGATTGTGGATCGCGGATTTCGGATTTGCTCTTCAATCCGCAATCCGAAATCCGCAATCCGAAATTGCCATGCGCTCCTTCCTCGACGTCCCGCCCGACACGCCCTTCTCGCTCCACAACCTCCCCTACGGCGTGTTCACGCGCCGGGGCTACGCCGACCCCCGCGTGGGTGTCGCCGTCGGCGACCAGGTGCTCGACCTCGCGGTGCTGGCCGAGCGAGGGCTCCTCGACCTCCCCGAGCTCGGCGGCCACCGGCCCTTCCACGCCGACGCCCTCAACGAGGTCATGGCGCTGAGCGGCCCGGCCCGCCGCGCCCTCCGCGCGCGCCTCCAGCGCCTCCTCCGCGCCGACGAGGTCGCCCTCCGCGACGACGCCGAGACGCGCGCCCTCGCGCTCGTCCCGCAGACCGAGGTCACCCTCCGCCTCCCCGCCCGCATCGGCGACTACACCGACTTCTACGCCTCGCGCCAGCACGCCACCAACGTCGGCGCGATGTTCCGCGGGCGCGAGAACGCGCTGATGCCGAACTGGCTGCACCTCCCCGTCGGCTACCACGGCCGCGCCTCCTCCGTCGTCGTCTCGGGTACCGACGTCCTCCGGCCCTGCGGGCAGACGCGGCCGGACGACGCCGCGCCCCCCGTCTTCGGCCCCACGAAGCAGCTCGACTTCGAGCTGGAGCTGGGGTTCTACGTCGGCAGCGGCAACCGGCTCGGCGAGCCGGTCCCGGTCGCAGAGGCGGCCGAGCACCTCTTCGGGTTCTGCCTCGTCAACGACTGGAGCGCCCGCGACGTGCAGCGGTGGGAGTACGTCCCGCTCGGGCCGTTCCTCGCCAAGAACTTCGCCACGAGCGTGAGCCCGTGGGTGGTGCCCTACGAGGCGCTCGCGCCCTTCCGCGTAAACGGCGAGCCGCAGCGGGGCGACAACCCCGTGCCGCTCCCGTACCTCCGCCAGCCCGAGCCGCGCGCGCTCGACCTCACGCTCGAGGTGTACCTCGAGACGGAGCGGATGCGCGACGAGGGGATCGCCCCGCACCGGATCGCGCGGACGAACGCGCGGAACCTCTACTGGAGCCCCGAGCAGCAGCTCGCCCACCACACCGTGAACGGGTGCAACACCCGCCCGGGCGACCTCCTCGCCAGCGGCACCATCAGCGGCGAGACGCCCGACAGCTACGGGAGCCTCCTCGAGCTCACCTGGCGCGGCGAGCGCCCCCTCGCCCTGCCCACGGGCGAGACGCGGACGTTCCTCCAGGACGGCGACCGCGTGGTGATGACGGGGTGGGCCGAGGGGGAGGACGAGGACGGCCCCTACCGCGTCGGCCTCGGGGAGGTCGAGGGGGCGATCCTGCCGGCGCGGAGCGGGGGGTGAAGGGCCGGAAGGGCCGATCCTTCACCGAAGCTTTGCAAAGGGGAGGAAAGCCTCTATATTGGCGCCCCATCCCGAAGGAGGCGTGCGACGCGTGCGGGCCCGGTGCCCGGCGGGGGACCCCACGGAGGCCCCGCCGACGCCGAGGAGCGCGTCGGCCCCGGCGGGCATTCCGAGCTCCCTACCGGCATCCTGCACCGTATGCACCTTGCCACCGCGACGCATTTCCTCCGCCATACCATCCCCCTCAAGCTCTCGGACTTCGAGTTCGAGTACCCGAGGGAGCTGATCGCGCGGTACCCCGCCGAGCCCCGTGAGGGTGCCCGCCTCATGGTGGTCCACCGTGAGACCGGCACCATCGAGCACCGGATGGTCGCCGACCTCCCGGACTACTTCGAGGCCGGCGACGTCCTCCTCGCCAACGACACCGCCGTCTTCCCGGCCCGGCTCTACGGGCAGAAGGAGAAGACGGGCGCGCGCGTCGAGGTCTTCCTCCTCCGCGAGCTCAACCCCGAGACCCAGCTCTGGGACGTCATCGTCGAGCCGGCGCGGAAGGTCCGCGTCGGGAACAAGCTCTACTTCGACGGGGGCCTCGAGGCCGAGGTCATCGACAACACGACGAGCCGGGGGCGCACGCTCCGGTTCCACTTCCGCGGGCCGACCGAGGTGCTCCACGCGCTCATCGAGGAGATCGGGCACACCCCCATCCCGCGCTACCTCCGCCGCGAGGCCGAGCCCGAGGACAAGGCGCGCTACCAGACCGTCTTCGCGCGCCACCGCGGCGCCGTGGCCGCGCCGGCGGCCGGCCTCCACTTCACCCCGGCCCTCCTCGGCGCGCTCGAGGCCAAGGGCGTCCGCGTCGCGTCCGTCACGCTCCACACCGGCCTCGGCTCGTTCCGGCCCGTCGAGGTCGAGGACCTCACGAAGCACCGGATGGACTCGGAGTTCTTCCGCGTCACGCCCGAGGCGGCCGAGGTCGTCAACGGCGCCCTCCGCTCGCGCACCAACACCGTCACCGTCTGCTCGACGACGGCCGTGCGCGCCGCCGAGTCCAGCCTCTCGGCCGACCGCGCGCTCAAGCCGGGGAGCGGGTGGACCGACCGGTTCATCTTCCCCCCCTACAACTTCCACGTGACCGAGCGGCTGCTGACGAACTTCCAGCTCCCGCGCTCGACGCCGCTCATCCTCGTGGCCGCCTTCGGCGGCATAGACCTCATCCACTACGCCTACGAGGAGGCCATCCGCGAGGAGTACCGCCTCTTCGCCTTCGGCGACGCGATGCTCATCATCTAGGGGAGGGGGAAGGGCCAAGAGCCAATGGCTAGTTCCCAGTCCCCGGTGGCCGGCCACGTAGCCGCCGTCGTGCCCGCGGCCGGCTCGGGCTCGCGGATGGGTGCCGGCGTCCCCAAGCAGCTCCGCCTCCTCGGCGGGGTGCCGGTCCTCGTCCGGACCCTCCGCGCGTTCGCCGGCCACCCGGCGGTGGACGCGCTCGTCGTGGCGGTGGCGCCGTTCAGCCTCGACGTCGTCCGCCGGCTGCTGGATGAGCACGGGGTGGCGGCGACGGTGACGGCCGGGGGGGCGACGCGGCAAGACTCGGTGCGGAAGGCGCTCGCGGCGGTGCCCGAGGGGACCGGCCTCGTTCTCGTCCACGACGCCGTCCGCCCCTTCGTGGCGCCGGAGCAGATCGCGGCCGTCGTCGCGGCGGCGCGGGCCGACGGGGCTGCCGCCCTCGCCGTGCCCGTCACCGACACCCTCCGGCGGGTCGCGGGCGGCGCCTTCGGCGAGACCGTCGAGCGGGAGGGGCTGTGGCGGATGCAGACGCCGCAGGCCGCCCGCCTCGACTGGCTCCGCGACGCGCACGAGGCCGCCGCCCGCGACGGCTTCACCGGCACCGACGACGTCGAGCTGCTCCAGCGCGCCGGCCGGCGCGTCCGCCTCGTCGAGGGCGACGCGCGCAACCTCAAGCTGACGCACCCGGCCGACTGGGCGCTCGCCGAGGCGCTGTGGGAGCGATGGGTGAAGGGCGATTAGTGATCGGGAGGACGCCCGCTTCGGGGGTTGGTAGCTTCCGATCGCTAATCGCCCCTCGCCCCCATGCGCATCGGCATCGGCTACGACGTCCACCGCCTCGTCGCGGGCCGCCCGCTCATCCTCGGCGGCGTCCCCGTCGCGTCCGACCTCGGCCTCCAGGGGCACTCCGACGCCGACGTCCTCACGCACGCCGTCATCGACGCCCTCCTCGGCGCCGCCGCCCTCGGCGACATCGGCCAGCACTTCCCCGACACCGACGAGGCGTGGCGGGGGGCCGACAGCCTCGCGCTCCTGCGCGCCGTCGTGGCGAAGGTGGCGCACGAGGGGTGGGCCGTCGCGAACGTGGACGCGACGGTCGTCCTCCAGCGCCCGAAGCTGCGCCCCCACGTGGGCGCGATGCGGGCGCAGCTGGCGGCGGCGCTCGGCGTCGAGCCCGGCCGCGTCTCGGTGAAGGCGACGACGGGGGAGGGGATGGGGTTCGTCGGGCGCGGGGAGGGTGCGGCGGCCCACGCCGTGGCGCTGCTGGTGCCGCGCGGCGGCGCCGGATCGTAAGCGCCCGTGTTCGAGTCCGTCCAGCAGTTCGCCGACTGGCTGCAGTCGCTCCCGCCGGGGTGGGTCTACGCCGTCCTCCTCGCCGTCGCCTACGGCGAGAACGTGGTCCCGCCCATCCCCGGCGACGTGGCCGTCGTCGTCGGGGGGTACCTCGTGGGGCTGGGGGTGATCGCGTTCGTGCCGGCCGTGGGCGTCGCCACGCTCGGCGGCGCGCTCGGCTTCATGACGATGTACGCCGCGGGGGTGTGGCTGGGCGACGCGGTGGAGGACCCGCGCCGGCTCCGGTGGATCCCGAAGGGGGCGGTGCGGGCGGCGAAGGGGTGGCTCCAACGGTGGGGCTACGGCGTCGTGGCCGCCAACCGGTTCCTCAGCGGCGCCCGCTCCGTCATCGCCCTCCTCGTCGGCGCCTCCGACCTCCGGGCGGGGCCGACGGCCCTCCTCGCGACGCTCAGTGCGGCGGTGTGGACGGGGCTGCTCACCTACGCCGGGTACGCCGTGGGTGCGAACTGGGACCTGATCCTGTCGTGGCTGCGCGCCTACGGACAGGCCGTCACGGCCGCCGTGGTGCTCGTCGTGGCGGTCTGGGCGGGGCGGTGGTGGTGGCGCCGGCGGTTCGCGCGAACGGGGCCGGAGGAGGCACAAAGAAACCGCGAAGACCCGGCGGGGTGAGCGCCAGGGTGAGCCCGCGCGTTGACTCCGGGGCGGCGGGTGGCGTAGCTTGCTCGTCTCGCTCGCGCTCACAGGCTGGCGTAGCTCAACCGGTAGAGCAGCTGATTTGTAATCAGCAGGTTGGGGGTTCGAGTCCCTTCGCCAGCTCTACCGGCCCGGCCGTGCGCAGCGATCCCGGGCAGGTACCCAAGTGGCCAACGGGGGCAGACTGTAAATCTGCTGGCTGACGCCTTCGGAGGTTCGAATCCTCCCCTGCCCACGGATGAGTCTCACGTCATCGGGTCTGAAGGTCGAAAGTCGGTGACCTTGGACTTTCAGACCTTGGACTTGCGACTTCCGCGCGGGAGTAGCTCAGTTGGTAGAGCATCAGCCTTCCAAGCTGAGGGCCGCGGGTTCGAGTCCCGTCTCCCGCTCCGTGCGAATAACGAGTGACGAATCGCGCGCGGGGTTGCCCGCCGCCGTTCGCCGTTCGACCTTCGCCGTTCCGCCGCGCCTCCTTAGCTCAGCGGTAGAGCACTTCCATGGTAAGGAAGGGGTCCCCGGTTCAAGTCCGGGAGGAGGCTCACGCGCAGGGGCGCACCTAGCGGTCGCGAGTGCGACGGCGCCGGGTGCGCCCTTCGGCGCGCTTCCCTCTCTCCACTACCCAAGCCTCCACGTACCCAACCATGGCAAAGGAGACGTTCCAGCGGACGAAGCCCCACGTCAACGTCGGCACCATCGGCCACGTCGACCACGGGAAGACCACGCTCACCGCGGCCATCACGAAGGTGCTCGCCGAGAAGCACGGCGGGGAGTTCCGCTCCTTCGACTCCATCGACAACGCGCCCGAGGAGCGCGAGCGCGGGATCACCATCGCCACCGCCCACGTGGAGTACGAGACGGAGGCCCGCCACTACGCCCACGTCGACTGCCCCGGCCACGCCGACTACGTCAAGAACATGGTGACGGGGGCGGCGCAGATGGACGGGGCCATCCTCGTCGTCGCCGCCACCGACGGCCCGATGCCGCAGACCCGCGAGCACATCCTGCTCGCCCGGCAGGTCGGCGTCCCCTACATCGTCGTGTTCATGAACGAGGCCGACCTCGTCGACGACGAGGAGCTCCTCGAGCTCGTGGAGCTGGAGGTCCGCGAGCTCCTCTCCTCGTACGAGTTCCCCGGCGACGACCTCCCCGTCATCCGGGGGAGCGCGCTGGGGGCGCTGAACGGGGAGCCGGAGTGGGTTCAGAAGGTGGAGGAGCTCATGGACGCCGTCGACGCGTACATCCCGACGCCGGAGCGCGCCGTCGACAAGCCGTTCCTGATGCCGATCGAGGACGTGTTCAGCATCACGGGGCGGGGGACCGTGGTCACGGGGCGGGTCGAGCGGGGGACGATCAAGGTCGGGGACCCCGTGGAGATCATCGGGATCCGGGAGGAGAAGCAGACGAGCACGGTGACCGGCGTCGAGATGTTCAGGAAGCTGCTGGAGCAGGCGGAGGCGGGGGACAACGCGGGGATCCTGCTCCGGGGCATCGACAAGGACGACGTCGAGCGGGGGATGGTGGTGGCGAAGCCGGGGTCGGTGACGCCGCACCGCGCGTTCGAGTGCGAGGTGTACATCCTGTCGAAGGAGGAGGGGGGCCGCCACACCCCGTTCTTCAAGGGGTACCGCCCGCAGTTCTACTTCCGGACGACGGACGTGACGGGGGACATCGAGCTGGGGGAGGGGGTGGAGATGGTGATGCCGGGGGACAACACGCGGTTCACGGTGAAGCTGATCCAGCCGGTGGCGATGGAGGAGGGGCTCCGGTTCGCGATCCGGGAGGGGGGCCGGACCGTCGGCGCCGGCGTCGTCACCAAGATCCTCGACT
>DATGQT010000348.1:0-2709 GCA_035304085.1 Rubricoccaceae bacterium | reverse complement strand
CCCAAGCCGACGGCCCCCGGCCTCACCCACCTCGCGGACCGCCTTTCCGACCACTTCGAGACCAAGGTCAAGGTCGACCTCGGCCGCCGCAAGGGCCGCATCGTCGTCGAGTTCGCCACCATCGACGACCTTGAGCGCATCATCGGCACCATGGCCCCCAGCGCCGCCAACGCCATCCGCGAACTCGAAGAGTAGACTCCCGCCGTGGTTTCACGTGAAACACCCCCGCGTCGTTTCACGTGAACCCACCCACCCCTCCCGCGAGACCAACCCTCCCGTCGCTCCCGCGAGGCCGACCCTCCCGTCGCTCCCGCGAGGCCGACCCTCCCAGCCCTCCCGCGAGACGAGACCCACCCTGACGTCGCTCTCGCGAGACCCACCCCCCATCCACCTTCGCGAGGGGCAAAACCCACCCACTCTCGCTAGACCCACCTGCATCCAGCTCGCCTGGGCTACCCATCCACTCGCAGCGTTCACCTGTCCGCTCCCGCTGGAGCCACCCCCTCTACTCCCGCGAAGCTCCCGCCCACCCCCGCCAGGGCCACCCGTCCACTGGTTGGCTCACCCGTTTCCCCCTCGCCAGGGTTACCTGCGCGAAGGAGGGCCACCCGGCAGCCGGCTCGTCCGTGGAACGTCCACGCACATGCCCACACGAGGCCCGGACGCTGAGGCCGCACGATACCTCGACGACCGCGTGCGCATTCTGCCCGAGACACGCTGAGCACGGCCGTCCCGACAGAGGAGAGCCCATGCCGCCTTCCCTAGTCGCCGCCGACCTCTCACTTGCACCCTCGGAGTAGCTGAGCACGCCCGCCAGGTCCGTACTCGACCACGAGCCCGGCATAGGGCGCGACGACGCTGAGGCATTGGCGAACTTCGGTGGGCGTAATCCTGGCTCTCGGGATGCGGCGAGGTTTCACGTGAAACGAAGAGGGCGGCACCGGCGACCGTGTTCTCAGCGAGCAGGCAGATGTTTCACGTGAAACGCAGTGGCGCGTTGGAGGGATGGGAGCGGTCAGATGGTCGGCGCGCTCTCCATCGTTCTCGTCACACCTGTTCCGGCGCTTCCGAGGGAGGACGAGAGAGCCAGAGGTTTCACGTGAAACAGGGGAGTCAGCCGAGAGCTGCCTTGCGGAGGTCGCCGAGGAAGTCATCGACGTGTTCCGGGGTGGTGTCGAAGGCGGTCATCCAGCGGACGATGCCCGCCGCCTTGTCCCAGAAATGGAAGAGGTAGCGGCGCTGGAGGGCGACGGCGACGTCGATGGGGAGCTGGGCGAAGACGGCGTTGGACTCGACGGGGTGGACGAGGCTGACGTTCGGGATGTCGGTGAGGCCGTCCGCCAGGCGCTGGGCCATCGCGTTGGCGTGGGACGCGTTCTGGCGCCACAGGTCGTCGGTGAGGAGGGCGGTGAGCTGAGCCGAGATGAACCGCATCTTCGACGCGAGCTGAAGGGACTGGCGGCGCAGGAACGGGACCGACCGGGCGAGCGACGGATCCAGCACGACCACCGCCTCGGCCGCCAGCGCGCCGTTCTTGGTGCCGCCGAAGCTGAAGACGTCCACGCCCGCCGCGCTGGTGATGGCGTCCAGGCCGCACGAGTGGAACGCCGCCGCGTTGGCCAGCCGGGCACCGTCGACGTGGAGGCGCAGCCCGGCCGCGTGAGCGGTGTCGGCGAGGGCGGCGATCTCGTCGGGCGTGTAGCAGGTGCCGAGTTCGGTCGTCTGGGAGATGGAGACGACGCTGGGCTGCGGCTGGTGGGGGTCGCCGAGGACGGACAGGCGGGCGGTGATGTCGTCGGGCCGGAGCTTGCCGTCCGGCGTGGGCACGGTCACGAGCTTCACACCGAGGAGGCGTTCGGCGGCGCCGGTCTCGTGGGTGGCGATGTGGGCGGTGTCGGGGCAGATGATGGCGTCGTACCGGCCGAGCATGAGGCCCAGGCCGACCATGTTCGCGCCCGCGCCGTTGAGTACCGGGAAGCCTTCAGCCTGTGGGCCGAATATCTCCTTGACGCGCTGCTTGAACGCCGCCGTCCACGTGTCGCCGCCGTACGCGGGCGCATCGCCCTGGTTGGCCCCGGCCATGGCGTCGAGGATTGTCGGGTGGACGCCGGCATGGTTGTCGCTGGCGAAGCTCTTCGGATAGGTCGAGTCGATCACAGGCCAAGGTTACTTACGCAACCCAAGGTCCTGCGTAACCAGTGGCGCACCCGCCGGAGCACAGGCAGCGTCGAGCACGCCAACCTCTGGGTTAGCGGTACGCGGGGAGGGGCGGCCTTCTGGCGGAACGCGACCTGCTGAGCGGCCGGTGGGGGCACAGCCGGTGTCGACTGGCCCCGAGGCAGCGGGACGCGGTGCTGGGGACCGGGGGCGGGAAGCGGTGTTCTGACGGAACGCAGTTCCTGCGGCGGTGTCGAGCGCGCCAATCCCCAGTTAGCGGTGTGGGGGAGGGGTTCTGACGGAACACAAGGTCTCCAGCGGGCGGTGACTCAGCCTCCAGAACACAAGGTCTCCAGCGGCCGGTGGCCCACATGCTGAAGCACGGGCGGCGTCGACCGCCAACCCCCCGGATCCGCCGACCGGGTCAGCGGGAGGCGAGGTTGGGGCGGGGGCGGGAGGCGGCGTTCTGGAGGAGGGCGCGGCAGAGGTCGCCGAGGTCTCGGCCCGCTGCTTCGGCGGCCATCGGGAGGAGTGAGGTCTCCGTCATGCCGG
>DATGQT010000347.1:0-2395 GCA_035304085.1 Rubricoccaceae bacterium | reverse complement strand
TCGATCGGCTCGGGCGCGCCGCCCTTGAAGCCCGGGTTCCAGTCGCACCGCACCTCGACCACGTTCTCCGCCCCGAGGAGGCGTGAGACGAGCCCCTGCCCGGCGCCGTACATCGCGTCGTGCGCGATCCGAAGCCCGGCGCTGCGGATGGCGTCGATGTCGAGCCGCTGGCGTAGCAGGTCCAGGTAGTCGTCCACCAGCTCGCGCAGCTCGATCCGTCCGTCGGCGAGCAACTCTTTGAACGTCGGAAGGGGCGTTCCCAGCCGCTCCAGGCGCGTCATCTCCGCCTCGACCTCCGCCGTCATCTCGGGCGTCGCCGGGCCGCCGTAGTCCGCCTTGATCTTGAAGCCGTTGTACTCCGGCGGGTTGTGGCTGGCCGTGATGACGACGCCGGCCGAGTGGCCGCCGTCGACGGTCGCCCAGCTCACCGCCGGCGTCGTCACGAACGAGCGGGCGAGGCGGACGCGGACGCCCATCGAGCCGAGGACGCGCGCCGCGTGCGCGGCGAAGGCCGCCCCCTGGAACCGGGTGTCGTAGCCGACGACGACGGAGGGACCCGAAGGGCTATCGCCGTGATGACGCCGGAGCCACTGGCCCGTGGCCCGGGCGACGCGTTCGAGGTTGGCGAACGTGTACCCGTCGGCAATGACGGCACGCCAGCCGTCGGTGCCGAACTTGATCGCATCCATGCGGGGAAGGGGTAGCGGTTGGAATAGGCGGTGGGGCCGGTTCGGGGGCGTCAAGGTACGGACCGGGGTCCGAGTGGGAATGGGAGAAAGGGAGAAAGGGAGGGCGAGCGCGCGGGAGCGTGGGAACGTGGGGTCTCGCCCTCCCACGCCCGTACGTTCCTACGATCCCCCGTCCCCCTCCACGAGGCGCCGCACCTCGACGAGCACGTCCTCTGCGCAGCCCCAGGCGAGGGTGTAGCCGGAGCCGCCGTGGCCGACGTTGTAGACGACGGCGGCGCCGTCGGCCCGCCGCTCGGCCTCGAGGCGCACCGCCGGGCGACCCGGCCGCAGCCCCACGCGCACCTCCAGCACCTCCGCCCTTTCGAGGATCGGGAGGCGGCGGCGGGCGTGGCGGAGGATCCGCTCGGTGACCTCGGGGTCGGGCTCCAGCCCCCACGCCCCCTCGGCCGCCGTCCCGCCCAGGATCACGTCGTCGGCGCGGGGGATGACGTAGACGAGGCCGTCGGGCCCGTACTCGTCGAGGAGCACCTGCTCGACGCCGGGGTTGGTGACGCGGACGACCTGCCCCTGGATGGGGTAGAGCGCCGCGTCGCCCGCCACCTCGCGCGCGCCGAGGCCGGCGCACAACACCACCACGCGCCCCGGCCGCACGACCGCCTCCAGCGACGGGACCCCCTCCGGCACGATCTCCACGTTGACGCCCGCCCCTTCGAGCCGCCCCTCCAGGTAGCGGAGGTAGCGCGGCGCCGAGACGACGGGGACGGTCCCGGCGAAGGCGTCGCCGTAGCCGGGCGGCGGCGGGACGCGGCGGAAGTCGGGGACGGCCTCGGCCCAGAGGGGGAGCGGCACGGGCTCGGGGAAGAGCTCGAGGAGCGGGCGCATGACGACGCCCGTGGCGGGGTCCCCGGCCTGGCGGCGGTACACGTCGTAGGAGACGCGGCTCCAGCGGGCGATCTGCTCGGGCGGCTCCGCCTTGAACGGGTGCCAGAGCGCGGCGGCGACGGCCGAGACGGTGCGCTCGGGGCGCTCCCGCGCGAGCAGCCGCACGGCCAGCCCCGCCTCGGCCAGCCGGACGCCGCACGCCAGCCCGCTCACGCCGCCGCCGATGACGAGCACCTCCACGGCGTTCACCTCACGCCTGCCCGAAGGCCCGCGCCTCGGCGACGAGCGCGGCGTAGCGCCCGGCCCAGTCGCGCATCGCCTCCCAGTCGGCCTCGCTCACCTCCATCGCCTCCGCGATGGCGCGGACGGCGCGGAGCTCGCGGCGGTCCACCGAGGCGTCGGCGAGCGCCACCATCAGCAGCTCGAGCACGACGACGGCGCGGGCGCGCGCCGAGGGGAACATGTAGTTGAGGTCGGCCACGACGTCGGGCGCGTCCGGGGTCTCGGGCGGGAGGTCGGCCTCGTGGTAGAGCGCCTCCAGCCGCTCCAGCTCCTGGAACGCGAGCCGCTCGTCGGCCGCGATGACCTGGCGGGCGAGGACGAGGAGGGCGCGCTTCTGCTCGGCGGTCAGCTCGGAGAGGAACATGGGCGGTGGAACGCGGCGCGGGGGGTAGGGGTGTAGGGCGGGAGTATAACGGCGGGCGGATGCAGGGGACAGAGGTCAGGGGACAGAAGTCAGGGGAACTTCTCCAGCCATGTCCTCGCCCCACTGACCACTGACCACTGACCACTGACCACTGACCACTGACCACTGACCACTGACC
>DATGQT010000346.1:0-4192 GCA_035304085.1 Rubricoccaceae bacterium | reverse complement strand
TCCTCTACAGCCCGCCCAACCAGGTCTTCGCCTGGGCCGCGACGGGCAACGAGAAGACCGCCACCGACGCCGTCCTCGGCGCCCACGCCGCGCTCTACGAACGCAACCACGTCGTGGACCTCGTCCACCCGAGCGAGATCGGGGCGGGCGTGCTCGACCGCTACCGCGTGCTCGTCTGCCCCTTCCCGTACTGGCTCAGCGCGGCGATCGCCGAGAAGCTGCGGGCGTGGGTCGAGGCCGGGGGGACGCTCATCGGCGAGGGGTACTTCGCGGGGTGGGACGTGGAGGAGGGGCGGCACCACACGACGGTGCCGGGCTACGGGCTGCACGAGGTGTTCGGCGTCCGCCAGAAGAACGCCGTGCCGCCCGGCGCCGACGGACGGGTCGAGATCATCGCCGGCCCCGGGCTCGCTCATCTCGCGGAAGGGGAGAGGGTCTACGGAATGCTCGCGCAGGAGACGTTCTTCGTGGAGGGTGCCGAGGTGCTGGCGACGTACGCCGACAGCGAGGCCGCCGTCACGCGCCACCGGTTCGGGCGGGGGCAGGGCATCCTCGTCGGCTCCTACGTCGCGTGCCCGTACCGACGGCAAAGCCACGAGGCCAACGGCGCGCTCCTCGCGAGCCTCGTCGAGCTGGCCGACCTCAGCGCGCGACCCGCCGTCGAGGGCGGACGCGTGCGGGTGGACGTGCTCGCGACCGAGGCCGGCGAGCGGATGGTGATCCTCCAGAACCTGGAGACGCAGCCTGTCGAGGTGGTCGTGACCGTCCCCGTGCCGCTGGAGAGGGAGGCCGAGGATCAGTTCGGCAAGGGCACCCTTGCGTGGACACGCGGCGAGGACGGCGCCTCCGCCTCCGTCCGCCTCGACCCCCGGGAGGTGCGGGTGTACCGTGTGTAGCATTGCCGCGTCATGACCCCCCGCCGCTCGGCCCATCGCTTCGCTCAAGGGCCGAACGGCTGTCCCCCTCACTTGAGGGGGACAGTTCGCGGTGTGTTTGAGCCGCAGGCGATGCACAGCGCGAACGGGGGGTATGAGGGGACACAGCACGTCCGCCGCAACTTCGTCCTCAACGTGGCTGACGGGGCGCTCTTCGCCTTCGGGCTCAGCTTCGTGGCGCGGACGACGATGCTGCCGCTGTTCGTCCAGCACCTCGGCGGCGGCAACCTCGCCGTCGGCCTGCTGCCGGTGCTGTGGACGGTGGGGTTCCACTTCCCCCAGCTCGCCATCGCCCACCGTGCGGATCAGGCCGTCTCGAAGAAGCGACTCGTGCTGGCGACCGGGCTCGGGCAGCGGCTCCCCTGGCTGCTGCTGGCCGTCGTGGCGTTCCTGTGGCTCGGGGAGTTGCCCGCCGGGTGGGCGCTCGCGGTGTTCTTCGGGCTCTACGCCCTCGCCGCCGTCGGCGGCAGCCTGAACCTGCCGGGGTGGTTCGACCTCGTAGCGAAGCTGACGCCGGTGCGGCTGCGCGGGCGGCTCTTCGCCGTGCGCGCCGTGCTCGGTTCGGCCCTCGGCGTGGCGGGAGGATGGATCGTGGCCGGGGTGCTGGCGCGGTTCGACGGGATGGACGGGTTCGCCGTGCTGTTCGGGCTGGCGTTCCTCGCGATGGCGGCGTCGTACGTCTTCATCGCCCTGCTTCGGGAAGTCGAAGATCCCGCCTGCGGGGAGCGGGCGCCGGGCGCGAGCCGGCCGCCGCGCCTCCGCCCCGGCGCCTTCCTCCGCCGCCTGCCCGAGATCCTCCGCACGGACCGCAACTACCGCCGCTTCCTCGTCGCCGACGCCCTCCTCACGACGACCGCGATGGCCGACGCGTTCTACACCGTGTACGCCTTCGACCGCTTCGGGCTGTCGCCGGCCCACGTCGGCGTGTTCACCGTGGTGGTGATGGCGACGGGGGCGGCGGGGGGCCTGCTCTTCGGCTGGGCCGCCGACCGCGTCGGGCACCGGCTGAACCTCGCCCTCGCGGCGCTCGGCACCCTCGCCGCCTGCGCGGCGGCGCTGTGGGCGCCCTCGCCAACGATCTACCTCGTCGCCTTCGCCGGCTCGGCCCTCGCCCTCGGGCTCCCGACGATCTCGCGGCTCCCCCTCATCGCCGAGCTGTGCGGCGAGGCCGAGCGGCCGACCTACGTCGCCCTCACGAACACGCTCACGGCGCCGTTCGCCCTCGCCGGCCTCCTCGGCGGCTGGCTCGCCGACGCCTACGGCTACGAGGTCGTGTTCGTCGTGGCGGCCGGGGTCTCGCTCGCGGCGGCCGTGTGGCTGCTCGGGTTCGTCCGCGAGCCCCGCCGGTCCGCCTCACCCTCTCCGCAGTTGCCATGAGTTCGATGAACCGCCGGGACTTCCTCAGGCAGAGCACCGTCGCCGCCGCCGGCGTCGCCTTCGCGCCGTCCGCGTTCGCCGCGCCGACCGTCCTCACGCCGCGCCGCGTTCGCCCGCGTACGGCCGCCGGCACCCTCGTTTTCCGCCCCACGTTCGTCCAGCGCGGGGTCGGCCCCCACCTCCTCGACTGGGCCTACGCGACCGACCACAAGTGGGACGCCTTCCACTCCAACATCACCGCCTCTCCCGACACCGGCGTCGTGATCTCCGACACGGAGGGGCACGAGCGGTTCGGTGTGGACGTGCGGTGGAACGTGGAGGGGTTCGGGTACCTCTTCCTCACGGCCGACAACGGCGGCGAGCACTACACGCTCCCGTCCGACGGGCGGACGGTGGAGCTCGACCTCAACGTGGAGCTGGCGAAGAGCCGCGTGCTGCGGAACCGCCGCCGCCTCGCGCAGCACGTGGCCGACGGCTGGCAGCCCTCCCGCGAGGTGGATGGGCTGCTCGGTCTCTCGGACGGGCTCTACGAGGACGCCACGCGGGCGACGGACGAGACGCGGCGCGCGCAGCTCGCGCAAGACGCCCTCCGCCACGCCCTCTGGGCCGGCGAGCGGATGGAGCTGGAGAAGGCGCGGCACGACATCGCGCGGCGCGGCCGGCGCGACTTCTTCATCGGCTGCGACGCCCGGGCCTTCTTCCAGATGGACCCGGATACCTTCCTCGACCTCTTCACCGAGCTGTTCGACTACGCGACCGTCACCTACTACCTCCGCTACAGCGCCTCCGGCGTCACCGACTTCGAGCCCGCCGAGGGCGACAAGCGCTTCGACACGCGAGACGTGCTCGTGGACCGCCTCCGCGGGCGCGGGCTGACCGTCGAGGGCCGCCCGCTCTTCTGGCCCTACCCCAGCGTGACGCCGGACTGGCTCCGGAACAAGTCGTACGACGATGTCCTCCGCTACGTCGAGCGGCACGTCCGCGAGGTCGTCGGCCACTACGGCGACCGGATGTACGCGTGGGAGGTCGTCAACGAGTTCCACGACTGGGCCAACGAGACGCAGCTCACGCCCGAGCAGACCGTCGCCGTCACGAGGCTGGCCTGCGAGGTGGCGCGGGACACGGCGCCGAACGTCCACCGCCTCATCAACAACTGCTGCCCCTTCGCCGAGTACGTCCAGCTCAAGAAGTGGGGCGAGCGCGACGCGCTCTACCCCCAGCGGACGCCCTGGGAGTTCATGCGCGACCTCGTAGATGCCGACGTGGACTTCACGATCACGGGGCAGCAGATGTACTTCCCCTACCGCGACCTCCAGGACACCATCGTGCTCATCGAGCGCTTCGAGCAGTTCGGGCGGCCCGTTCAACTCACCGAGGTCGGCGCTTCCTCCGGCCCCTCGCGCCGCTCCGTCCTCGACGGGTCGCTCGACTTCCCGACCGAGCCCTACATCTGGCACCGGCCCTGGGACGAGGCGCTCCAGGCCGACTGGCTCGAAGGGCTCTACACCCTCGCCTACTCCAAGCCCTGGATCGAGGCCTGCAACTGGTACGACTTCCTCGACGGGGTCTCGTGGCTCCCCAACGGCGGCCTCGTCCGCGACGCGCAGGGCGAGCCCAAGCCGGCCTTCCACCGCCTCCTGAAGCTGAAGCAGGAGTGGGGACTGGGGTGAGAAAGAGGGAACGACCGAAGCACTCGCGCCATCATGACGAACCGCCGCCGTTTCCTGAAGCAGGCCGCCCTCGGAGGCGCCGCGCTCGCTTTCGCCCCGTCGGCCCTCGCCGCACCGACCGTCCTCACGCCCCGGCGCGTCCGCCCACGCACGGCCGCCGGCACGCTCCGCTTCCGCCCCTACTACGTCCAGGAGGGCCGCGGCCCCTAC
>DATGQT010000345.1:0-21198 GCA_035304085.1 Rubricoccaceae bacterium | reverse complement strand
GGGGGGGACCGTCACCGTCATCGGCCCGAAGACGGGCTCGCGGTCGACGGGCCCGGTGACGGCGGTCCAGCCCTGGACGGTCTGGGGCTGGTCGGTGGTGTTGGTGAGGCGGACGCGGAAGGAGAAGCTCCCGCCGTCGGGACCGATGATGGGGGGGCCGCCGATGGGCTCCGCCGTCACAGCCACCGGCGCCGAGGCGCCTCCGAGCCCCCGCATGATCGCGACCTCTCGGGTGAGCAGGGCCGGCGGCGCGCTCACGATCATGGCGAGGTCGGGGACGGCGTCGCCGTCGAAGTCCTCGTAGACGGGGCCGAAGGGGCCCCAGTAGACGCCGAGGCGGTGGGGGAAGGTGAAGCCGCCTTCGCCGTCGTTGTAGTACATCGCGAGGCCGTTAGCAGCGGTCATCATGAGGTCGAGGTCGCCGTCGCCATCGACGTCGCCGGCGGCGATGCCGGTCGCGCCGAGGAGGTCGGGCGCGAACGGGGCGTAGTAGTCCTGCCGCCCGACGAACGTGCCCGCGCCCGTCCCGAAGAGCACCGTCAGCGTCTCGCGCCCCTCGTTGCCGCTGCCTGTGTTGGCGGTGGCGAAGTCCTCGTGCCCGTCGCCGTTGAGGTCCGCGACGACGACGTAGCGGGGCCCCTCGCCCACGGGGTAGTAGACCTCCTCCTGGAACGTGCCGTCGCCGTTGCCGAGGTGGACGTTGAGGTAGTCGTTGGCGCCGTAGACGCCCCAGTGCGCCGTGACGAGGTCCACGTTCCCGTCGTCGTTGAAGTCGCCGTGGTCGAGGTCGCGCGGGATGCGGCCGATGTCGATGGTGTAGGCGGGCTGGAACGTGGCGTCGCCGTTGTTGAGGCGGATGAAGAGCCGCTGGGGGCTGTTGCCCCCGGCGCAGCCGAGCTGCTCGACGTTGACGACGTCGAGGTCGCCGTCGTTGTCGAGGTCTACGGCGTCGATGTCCCCGTTCCCGCACGTCCCGAGGAGCCACTCCGTGAGCGGGCCGAAGGTGCCGGTCCCGTCGTTGAGGCCGGTGTAGAAGTCGTAGGTGGGGAAGGCGTCGGTGTGGGCGTCGTTGTAGAGGAGGTCGAGGTCCCCGTCCCCGTCGAGGTCGCGGAGCTTCGCGTTGGCGACGCCGCGGCCGTAGGTCGTCGAGTGGGTGTAGTTGACGGGCGCGGCGAAGGTGCCGTCGCCGTTGTTCCGGAGCATGGCGCCGGGCGTGCCGAGGTTGTAGCCGGAGGCGAAGAGGTCGAGGTCGCCGTCGCCGTCCACGTCGCCCGCGTCGAGGTAGAGCAGGGTGTGCGAGCCGGTGGGGTAGCGGTCGGCGAAGACGGGGAAGACGCCGCTGCCAGGGTTCTCGTGGACGGTGACGGCCATCGAGAAGCGGTCGGCGGCGAGGAGGTCGAGGTCGCCGTCGCCGTCCACGTCGCCGGCGGCGAGGGCGTAGTTGGCCTGCCCGGCCGGGAAGGCCTGGGCCGGCTCGAACCCGCCCGCGCCGTCGTTGAGGACGACGCGGAGGCCGTCGGTGCTGGCGCCGCTATCGAAGGAGGCGCCGGCCACGTCGGTCCAGCCGTCGCCGTCGAAGTCGGCCGTGACGAGGTCGGCGGGGCCGGAGGCGTAGGCGGTCAGCATGATGTCGGCGAGGCGGGTGAGGGCGCCGCCGTCGTTGCGGAGGTGGACGAGCCGCGGCGTGCCCCCGACGGGGTGGCTCCGCGTGTTCGAGTAGAACACGTCGAGGTCGCCGTCGCCGTCCGAGTCGCCGAGGGTGACGGCGCCGTAATTCATCCCGCCCTGCATCGGGAAGAACTGGTCGTAGACCACCGGCGCAGCGAAGCTGCCGGTGCCGCTGTTGAGGAGGACGGAGACCCCCTGCCAGTCGTGCGCCACGACGAGGTCGGGACGGCCGTCGCCGTCGAGGTCCCCGGCAGCCAGCTTGAAGGGGCGCGCGTCGACGGTGTAGGTCACGTGGGGCGCGAACTGCCCCGCGCCGGTGCCCTTCAGCACGGAGACGCGGCCATCCATCTCGGGGAACTGGTAACTCACGGTCGCCACGTCGAGGTGGCCGTCGCCGTCGAAGTCGGCCACGGTGATGCCCGTCGGGGCCAGCCCGCCGACGGTGAACGTGCGCGAGGTGGGGAAGGCGCCGCCGCCGTCGTTGAGGAAGAGGACGACGGTGTTGCCGGCCTCCCAGAACGTGTCCGCCACGGGCACGATGACGTCCACGTCGCCGTCCTCGTCGAAGTCGCCCACGGCGACGTCCCAGCACCCCTTGTTCGAGACGGTGTAGTGCGTGGGCGGGCCGTAGACCCCGTCGCCGTCGTTGAACAGGACGACGAAGCCGGACATCCCGTCGGTGCCGCCGCCGGGCGCGGCGTACTCGGTGTTCGAGACGACGACGTCGAGGTCGCCGTCGCCGTCGAAGTCGGCCGCGGCCACCGCGGAGGGGTCGCGCTCGAAGGGGGCGGGGTTGCCGTCGTAGGCGCTGGAGCCGGCGTTGTATCCGAGCCAGGGGACGCCCTCGAACGGGATGGCCGGGACCTGCGCCGAGGCGACGGAGGCCAAGAAGGCGAGGAGGACGGCGAAGCAGAGGCGCGTAGGCAGGTGCATCGGGGTGGTGGTCGAGGCCGAGCAGGCCGGGGTGAGTGGAGCGAGCGGCGCGCATCACGTGCGCGCACTGCGCACGCCCTACGAAAGGGAGCCCGCGGAGGGCCGGCTCACGTGGATCCGCCTCGGATCCACCCAACCACTGTGCCGGAAAGGGTTACCGCGGAGAGGGCGTGAGAGCGGTCATCCCTCGATAGACCGCGGCGCGGGCTCGGCCTGTGGGCTCGGCGCTCCGAGCGCTGTGGGGGTTTCGCCTCCTCTGACGTGGAGGAATCCCCTACGGGCCCCTCTTCCTGATGCTCCCACCGAGGACGCGCACGGACCTTTCGCGAGCCGGCGAGTCGGGACGAGCCCGCAGGGAGGGCGCGGGGGGCCGGAGCCACTCCGCTCGGCCCCGCCGCGCTACCCCTCTCCCTTCGAAGCTCCTCACCGCACGCGAGGCCCGGTGGGAGCGGGAGCCTCAGCGATAGCAGGCTCGCGCGACCTCCGTACAAAACCGTGCCGGAGCCCCCCGACAGCGAACGACCACTCCCACCATCCCGCGCCTCCGGGCTCGCGCGTCCGACGGCCGTGCATCCGATGCACGAGCGCGCGCAGCCGGTGCGCACGGCGCGGCTCAGAAGCGGAGGCGCAGCGAAGCGCCGCCCGGCGCCGGACCCACCGCCATCCGCTCCTCCGGCCCCCCCGTGATGCCGGCCTCGACGGCGATGAGCGCCCACACGACCGCGGTCCCGAGCAGGACGTTGTTGCGGACCTTGAACCACGTGTCCATCGTGTCGCGGCGGTCCGGGATGAGGTCGGGGTCGCGTTCGTCGAGGTAGGCCTGGCGGACCTGATGGTATCGGTACGCGGAGGCGGCGGAGGCGGCGAGGCCGGCGGCCCAGACGCCCGTGAGCACCCACCCCTTCGTCCGCTCCCCCTTGAAGCGCTGGCCCCAGCCCGGCAGCGCCAGTGAGCGCGCGAAGGCCGCCCCGCGCGGGTCGTAGACGGTGACGTAGCGGACGCCCCCGCCCGGGCTCCCGCCCGCCGACTGCTCCTGGAGGAACGCCTCCTTCGTCCGCTCGAAGAACGCGATGGTGGTGGGGGAGACGAGGAGGGGGTCGAGGGTGAGCGTGGGGTCGAGGGTGAGGGCGGCGCGGAACTGGGCCGCCGCCTCGAGCTCCTCGCCGCGCGCGTAGAGGATGAGGCCGAGGAGGGTGTGGAGGCGGACGAGCTGGTCCGGCGTGAACGCCTCGTAGTGCGTCAGCGCCTCGCGCGCGAGCGCCTCGGCCGTCTCGTAGTCGAGCTGCTCGTAGGCCGCCTCCACCGCAGCGACGACGCCGTCGGGGTCGGTGTCCGGGGACGGCTGGGCGGCGGCGGTCCCGGCCAGCAGGAGCCCGATGAGCAGCGGCGTGCCGAGGCGGAGGGGGAGGCGCATAGGCGCTACGGCACGCGCGTGAGGTGGAGGGTGGCCTGCCGCTCGCCCGCCACGGCGCGGACGACGTAGAGCCCCGCCGCGAGCCGCTGCCCGGAGGCGCCGGTGCCGTCCCACGCGAGGACGTGGCGGCCGGCCGCGAGGGGACCTTCGTGGAGGAGCGCCACGCGACGGCCGAGCACGTCGTAGACGGCGACGGTGGCCGCGGCGGGGCGGTCGAGGCGGAGGGCGAGGCGGGTGCCGTCGTGGAAGGGGTTCGGCCCGGCCGGATCGAGGGCGAAGCCGGCGTCCGGCGCGCGCGGGTCGGTGGCGATGGTCCCCATGACCCCCTTGAGGCTGGTCGTGGCGGGCAGGCCCTGCCCGTCGTACCCGCCGAACACATACACGGTGTCGTTCACGACGGCGGCGACGGCGCCCTCGCGCGGGGTCGGGAGCGGGGCCTCGGTCGTCCACTTGTTCGTCTGCTGGTCGTAGACGTCCACGCGGCTCACGACCTCGTTCAGGGCGTTCTTCCCGCCGATGGCCCACGCCCGGGTGCCGTTGCCGGCGCCGGCGAGGGCGCCGCGCGGCTCCTCCAGCGACGCCCTCGACTCACCGCCGGTGCCGGGCACGTAGAACTCGACGGCGGCGAGGGGCCCGAACTGGCTGTAGCCGCCGAAGATGAGGACGCCGCCGGCCTGGACGACGGCCGCGAAGGCGGCGCGGGGGGCGTCCAGCGTCCAGTTCGGATACTCGTACCAGTCCTCCTCGCCGGGATCGTAGTACTCGGCGTCGGCGCGGTAGACGCCGCTCTCGCTGTAGCCGCCGAAGACGTAGGCCGTGTTGCCTATGGTGAACGCGGCGTGCCCCTCGCGCTCGTCTTCGAGGCTGTCGAACGACTCCCAGTCGTTCTCGCCCGGGACGTACTCCTCGACGTCATCCGTCACGCGGCCGTCGGCCTCGCGCCCGCCGGTGAGGAGGATGCGCCCGTTGAGGACGGTGGCGGCGGCGCCGTAGCGCGGCTCGCGCAGGCTCGCCACCTGCTGCCACGTGTCCGCGACGGGGTCGTAGCGCTCGACGACGCCGAGGACGGCGCCGTTGGGTGCGCGCCCGCCCATCACGTAGATCTGCCCGTTCAGCACGGCCACCGCGGCATAGGCGCGGGCGGTGGGCATCGGGGCCACCTCCTCCCACGCCACGATCTGGGCGTGGGCCGCGGGGAGGCCGGCGGCGAGGAGACCGAAGAGGAGGGTCGGCAGCAGGCGGGGCATGGGGGTAGTGTAGGGGTTGCCCCTAGCCTCCGCAAGGGGCATGCCGAGTCAGGACCCCCCCCCGAGCAGCTCGGTGAGGTTGAGGCGAAGCGTGCGGGTCTCGCCCGCCCGCGCCGTGACGGTGCCGGTCCAGGTGCCGAGGCTGGGGTGCGTGAGCCGGATCGCGTGCGCGCCCGGCGCGAGGATGACCTGCCGCTGCGGGGGCACCGCCCCGAGGTCGCGGCCCCCCACCGACACCTCGGCCCAGGGGTGCACCTGGATCGTGATCCGCGCGACGCCTTCCCAGAGCGAGACGCTCAGCCGCTCCTCGGCCCCGCCCGCCACGGTGACGCGCCGCTGCACGGGCGGGAACTCCGGGTTGCGCAGCTCGACGTGGTGCTCCCCCGCCGCCAGCGCCGGCACCGTCACGAGCGGCCCCTCCCCGACGCGGCGGCCGTCCACGAGCACCTCGGCCCACGGCTGCACGGCCACCACCAGGCGCCCCGGCGCGGGCGGCTCCGGCGGCGCCTCGGCTGGCGGATCCGGCCGGGGCGGCGGCTCCTCGCGCACGGGCGGCGTAGCCACGGGAGGCGTGATCACGGACGGCTCGGCCTGCGCGGGGTCCGGCGGCGCGGGCTCCTCCTGCGACGGCGCTTCCTCCCCGGGCTGCACGACGGCGAGGGGCTCCCCGGCGGCCACCGCGGCGGTGTCCGGCGGCGCACCCGGGAGCGCCAGCGCGAGGGAGTCCGGGCGGTCGGTGACCGGGACCTCGGCGCGGTCGGGGCCGGAGCGGACGGCGGCGAAGGCGATGACGACGAGGGCGACGAGGACGAGGGCGACGAGGCCTGCGCGGACGGCGCGGCGGAGGGGCCTGTCGGCGGGCACGGCCGCCCGGTCGAGCGCCGGGGGCAGGACCACCGTCGGCACGAAGGCAGCCGGCGTCCCGGCCTCGGGCACGGCCAGCGGCGCGGTGGCGAGCGTGGGCGGCGCCGGGCGAGCGCCGCGGTAGGCGTCGGGGTCGGCGAGCCAGGCGGCGAGGCCGTCGGGGCCGGCGCGGAAGCCGGTGCCGGGGATGCTCGTGCAGGCGTCGAGGGCGGCGGCGGCCTCGGCGGCGGAGGGCCGGGCGGCGGGGTCCTTCGCGACGAGGCCCTGGGCGACGTCCACGAGCGCGGCCGGGAGGCGGAGGTCGCCGCGGAGGGCCGGGATGGGGTCGTGGTGGAGGGCCGCGTCGAGGGCGGCGGGGACGCTCGGGGCGGGGAAGGCGGGGCGGCCGGTGAGGGCCTCGGCGAGGACGGCCCCGAGGGCGAAGAGGTCGGCCGCCGCGCACACGGGCCCGCTGCCGCAGATGACCTCGGGGGCGAGGTAGCCGGGCGTGCCGCGCACCTCCCCGAGGGCCGCGTCCCCCTCGGCGCCGACGCGCGTGGCGAGCCCGAAGTCGGCCAGCTTCACGCGGCCGTCGTCGGCGAGGAGGATGTTGGCGGGCTTGAGGTCGCGGTGGAGGAGGCCGGCGGCGTGGGCGGCGCCGAGCCCCCTCGCCGTCTCGGCGGCGACGTAGGCCGCGAGCTCGGGGGGGAGCGGGCCGTGCGCTTCGAGCGCCTGCGCCAGGGTCCGCCCCTCGACGAACTCCGTGACGAGGTAGGGCCGCCCGGCATCCTGCCCGGAGGCGTAGAGGGCGACGACGTTGGGGTGTTCGACGGCGGCGACGGCGGCGGCCTCGCGCTCGAGCCACGCCACGAGCGCGGGGTCGGCGGCGGCCTCGGCCGTGAGCACCTTCAGCAGGACGACCCCCCGCGCGGGGTCGTAGCCCTTGTAGACGACGGCGGCCTCGCCGCGCGCCAGCTCGGCGAAGGGCCGGATGCCCGCTATGGTCGGGTGGCTGGGGATGGCCGTGGGGGCGTTCAGGAGCGCAGGCGTGCAGGCAGTCTAACGAACTCGCCCCGCGCTTGCGCGCCTGCGTTCTCGCGCGCCTGCGCGCTCACCCCTCCCCCTCCTCCCACTCCTTGAGCCGGTAGTGGAGCCAGCGGCGGGAGACGCCGAGGGCGCGGGCGGTGGCCGAGACGTTGCCCTCGTGGTGAGCCAGCGCGCGCCGCACGTGGCGCTGCTCGACCTCCTTCAGCGGGAGCTCGGGGTCGAACGCCGGCTCGGCCTCGCCCTCGGGGAGGCGGAGGTCGGCCGGCGTGATGAGCTCGCCGCGCGCCAGCACGGCCGCCCGCTCGATGGTGTTCTCGAGCTCGCGGACGTTGCCGGGCCAGCGGTAGCGCTTGAGGGCGTCGAGGGCCTCGGGCGTGAACCCGCGGAGGTGCGCGCGGCTCCCCGTCGCGAAGCGGTCGAGGAAGTGGGCCGCCAGCAGCGGGACGTCCTCGCGGCGCTGGCGCAGCGGCGGGAGCTCGATGTGGATGGTGTTGAGGCGGTAGTAGAGGTCCTCGCGGAAGTGCCGCTCGGCGATCTCCTCCTTGAGGTCCTTGTTCGTCGCCGAGATCACGCGGACGTCCACCCGCCGCGTCTGCGTGTCCCCGACGCGCTTGATCTCGCCCTCCTGGAGCACGCGGAGCAGCGACATCTGGAGCTTCGGGCTGAGGTCGCCGACCTCGTCGAGGAAGATGGTCCCCCCGTCGGCCACCTCGAAGAGCCCCTTCTTGTCGGCGACGGCGCCGGTGAAGGCGCCCTTCTTGTGGCCGAAGAGCTCGGACTCGAGGAGCTCGTCCGGCAGCGAGCCGCAGAAGATGGCGACGAACGGCTGCTTGGCGCGGTGGCCGTTGTAGTGGATGGCCCGCGCGATGAGCTCCTTGCCCGTGCCGCTCTCGCCGCCGAGGAGGATGGTGGCGTCGGTGTCGAGCACGCGGGTGACGGTCTCGAACACCTCGCGCATCCGCCCGCTCTGCCCGATGATCCCCTCGAAGCCGTGGACGCGCTGGACCTCCTTGCGCAGCTGCCGGTTCTCGTCGCGGAGCGACTGGTACAGCTCGGCGTTCTCGATGGCGACGGCGGCCTGGTGCGCGAAGGCGCGGAGGAACGGGAGCGCCTCGCGCGTGAACCGCCCGCGGCGGGTGACGGAGTCGAGGTAGATGGCGCCGATCTGGCGCGCCTTGATCCGCAGCGGCACGCACGCGATGGACTGGATCCGCTGGAGCACCACGCTCTGCGAGGAGCCGAACCGCTCGTCGGCGGCGGCCTCGTAGAGGAGGACCGGCTCGCCCGTCTGGAGCACCGTCCGCACGACGCTGGCCGAGCCGCGCGTGAGGCCGTCGAGCTCGTCCTCGGCGAAGTTCCGCTGCGCGCGGACGGAGAAGCCGGCCTCGGCCGTCTCGTCCTCCAGGAAGATGAAGCCGCGCTCGGCCTCGAGCGTCTGCATGGCGATCTCGAGGACGGTCTCGAGCAGCCGCCCCGGCTCGCGGACGGAGTTGACGGTGGCGGCGATCTCGGAGAGCGCGTCGAGCGAGGTGCGCGTGCCGAGGCCCCCCGCCTCCGCGGGAGCAGGCAGGACGGGCTGGGGGGGAGCGAGGGCGGTGTCGGTCATCGGAGTCGGGGCGTGGCGAGGCCGGCGGGGGTGGGAGGATCGTACGCCCGCCAAACGCAAACGTGAGGCCAAGCGGGGGTGCACGGCCGGAACGGCCACCGGGGATGGCCCCGCATTTGCGAGCGCGGCTCGGGCGGCGCCGGGTGACGTGCGAAGGCTGCGCACGATCTGCGCAGCCTGTGCAGACCCGTCTCAATACCCCCGCCGACGGGATCGGTTCACGGGACGCTAAAGCCCGCCTCCACCGAGCGGGCGAGGTTGCCGAAGGCATCGATGGCCGACACGAACCACTGGTAGTTGCCCGACACGAGGTCCTCAGTGAACACCAGCTCCGTTTGCGTGCTCGGAATCCCTTCGACCTCGAACACGGGTACGCTTTGGCCAGGCACAGGCACGTAGAAGACCTCGACGCGCCAGGTGAAGGCGTATGGGAGAGACAGCGCCTGCCACGTCATGGCGAACGGGGGTGTAACAGGAGCCCCCCCGATAGGGGATGACGCGAGTGGTATGGACTCAACGATACGGGTGACGTGGGCGTCCTCCCCGCGCGCCGTCGCGCCGGACTGGTCCGTGACCTCGATGTAGAGGTTGTGGCCGAGGAAGTCCTGGAGCCCCACGGGCAGCTCTTCCTCGAGGAACGTTCGCGCGAACCCGCCCTCCGTACCCGTCACCGCCAGCAGGGGCGCCCGGAAGCCGTCGAAGTCCGGGATGACGAGGTCCACCGAGGCGACGTCGCCGAGGCCGTCGAGGTCGGATACGGTCGCCTCGACGACGAGGCGGCTGAAGGTCTGGGGCAGCGGGAAGAAGCGGTTGATGCGCTCGGTGTGCACGTTCTGCTCCGTCACACTCGGGAGCGCGTTGAGCGGGAGCACCACGCCCACCGTCGGCTGCGGAGCGGCGACCTCGACGGTGGTGTCGGCCGAGGCGTAGCCGGGCGCCTCGGCGGTGAGGGTGTAGGTGCCCGGGGGCACGCCGCCCAGGCGGAACGCGCCGTCGCCCCCGACGGCGTCGACGAGCTCGGCGCCGCCCTCGGTGGGGCGCAGGCGCACCGTCGCCCCCGGCACCCCCTCCGAGGGCCGCGACGCCCGCACCACCGCGCCCGCGACCTCGCCCTCATCCACGTAGTTCTCCGAAAGGGGATCGAGGGGGTTACCGCGCTCGGCGTCGTCGAGGCAGCCGGCGAGGACGACGGCGAGGCCGCCTGCGAGGAGCGCGAGCGGGAGGGGGCGGAGGCGCATGGGGGCCGGGGAGAGCACGGCCCCTAAACTATGTGCGGACACCGAGCCACCGCGAGGCCACCGTCGCCTCCGCCGCTTCTTCGGCCGCTGGCACCGCGTTTGCGGAGGCGCCGCGCGCCATGACGACCGCTCCCCCCGCCCCACCCTCGCCCGCCCCCGTGGCCGCCCCTCCTGCCTCGGCGACGGCTCGCGCCGTCAGGCCGGCCGGCCCGCCGCCCGCCTCGTTCCGTCCGAAGCCGAGCCCGTGGGCGCGCGTCTACCACGTCGCCCTCGGCGTGACGTGGGTGGCCGTGGCCGGCTTCTTCCTCGTGTGGGGGCTCGACTACTACCTCCTCCCGATGCACGAGCGCGCGTGGAGCCCGGACCACGCGCTCTTCCGGCCGACGGGCCTCGTCGGCAACCGGCTGGCCGTCGTGGGCACGGCGATGATCGCGCTGGGGGTGTCGTCGTACATGCTGCGGAAGCGGTGGGGCCGCCTCGCGGGGCTGGGCAAGCTCCGCGACTGGCTCTCCTTCCACATCTTCCTCTGCACGCTCGGCCCCTTCCTCATCATGCTCCACACCTCGTTCAAGGTGGGAGGGCTCGTCTCCATCGCGTTCTGGAGCATGGTGCTCGTGGTGTCGAGCGGGATCGTGGGGCGGTACGTGTACGTCCGCATCCCGAAGACGCTGAACGGGCAGTTCCACACGATGCAGGAGCTGGAGGCCGAGCGGGAGGCGTTGCTGGCTGAGATCGAGGCGGCCGGGCTCCCGGCGGAGCGGCAGGCGCTGGTGCTGGCGGAGGTCCCCGCCCCGCGCGGGCTCCTCCACGCCCTCGCCCTGGCCGCCCGCCACGACCTCGCCGCCCGCCGCGATGCGCGCCGGCTCCGCGCCACGCTCCGCGCGGCCGGCGTGAGCGCCGAGGCGCAGGCGCGCCTGCTCGAGCTCGGGGACCGATACCGCCGCCTCGCGCAGCAGCGCACGCTCCTCACCCCATTCGGCCGACTGTTCCGCTACTGGCACACGTTCCACCTCCCGCTGGCCATCGTGATGGCCCTCATCCTCCTCGTCCACATCGCCGTCGCCATCGCCTTCGGCTACGGCTGGACGTGATGCGCCGCCCCGCCAAGCTCGCCCTCGGCGCCCTCGCCGTGTTCGGTGCCCTCCAGCTCGTCCCCCTCCCCCGGACCAACCCGCCCGTGACGGCCGACTTCGACGGCCCGCCCGAGGTCGAGCGCGTCCTCCGCCGGTCCTGCTACGATTGCCACTCGAACGAGACGCGCTGGACGTGGACGGCCTACCTCGCCCCCGTCTCCTGGCTGGTCGTGCGGGACGTCCACCGGGCGCGCGACGAGTACAACCTCTCCGCGTGGGGGCGGATGGACCCGGAGGACCGGGCCGAGCTCCCGCACGAGATGGTCGAGAAGGTCGAGGACGGCGAGATGCCGCTCCCGGCCTACCTCCTCATCCACCCCGAGGCGCGCGTCTCGGACGCCGACCTCGCCGTGCTCCGCGCCTGGGCCGGCACCTTCCCCGAAGCCGAGGACGGCCGCCGTCGCCGCCGAGGCCGCGACCACTGACCCCCGCCTGACGCGCTATCCGCGGACCGTCGCTCCGCTCGCCGCCTCGCCCCTGTCGCCGCCGTCGGCCGTCGGTCGTCGGCGGTCTCCCCCCGCCATGAAGCTCTCCCCGCGCCTCCAATTCGCCCTCCTCGGAGGGTCGCTCGTCCTGCTCGTCGCCTTCGTGCTCATGCAGGGCGGCCCGGCCGCGCCGGCCGAGCAGCCGCGCCTGACGTCGGAGGGCGCCGCGCCCGCCCCCTCCGCCGACAACGTGGCCCCGGCGTTCCACACCCGGCTGATGGCGCTCAAGCAGCGCGTCGAGGAGGCGCCCGCCGACACGGCGGCCCTCCTCGAGCTCGCCCGCCTCCAGCAGGACGCCCATCAGCTCGAAGACGCCGCCGCGAGCTACGAGCAGCTCCTCGAGGTGGCCCCCGACCACCGCCAGGCCCGCCTCGACCTCGCCCTCGTCTACGCCGAAGCCGGCCGCCCCGACGACGCCCTCCGCGTCACCGAGGCCCTCCTCGACCGCTACCCGGACGACCCCGCCGGCCTCTACAACCTCGGCGCCCTCCACGCCAACGCCGGCCGCTACGACGAGGCCCGCGGCCCCTGGGGCCGGGTCGCGGCGCAGACGCAGGACGCGGCGCTCGCCGAGCAGGCCCGCACCTCCCTCGCCCAGCTCGACGCCCTCGCCTCCGGCGCCGCCTCGCCCGCAGGCCCGGCGCCCGGCGCGGCCCCCACGCCCGCGGCGGCGCCCGGCACCGTGCCGCCCGGCCACCCGCCGCTCCCCGCCTTCGAGCCCATCCTGGTGGAGCGGTGAACCGGCTTCAGAGACCACGGACGATGGACGGCGGACCACGGGCCAGTTGCCACGCGTGGTCCGCCGTCCGTGGTCTGTCGTCCCTCCTGCTCCTCGCCCTCCTCGCCGTCCCGGCGCGCGCCCAGCTCATCTCGCCGGGCGAGCTGACGGCGGCGCACGCCCACCTCGAAGGGATCCGCAACTGCACGAGCTGCCACCAGCTCGGCCAGCGCGGCATCGACCCGGACAAGTGCCTCTCGTGCCACACCCCGCTCCGCACGCGCATCGCGCAGCGGCGCGGGTTCCACGCCACCGTCAGCCGGGCGTGCGCCTCGTGCCACAAGGACCACTTCGGCCGCAGCTTCGACCCCGTCCGCCTTGCCACCGGCACCTTCGACCACGGCGACACCGGCTACCGCCTCGTCGGCCGCCACGTCAACACCACGTGCCGCTCGTGCCACCGGCCCGCGCACGTCACCGACCCCGAGGTGCGCCGCGTCCTCGGCCAGGCCGGCCGGCTGGACCAGACGTTCCTCGGCCTCGGCGACGACTGCGAGACGTGCCACCGCGACGAGAACCCGCACGGCCAGACCTTCGCCGACGAGTCGTGCGACGCCTGCCACTCCCCGCGCGGCTGGGACGACGTCTCGGGCTTCGACCACGCCGCCACCGGCTTCGCCCTCGTCGGCGCCCACGCCAACGCGGAATGCTCGGCCTGCCACGGCGACGCCGGCCGCGGCGCCGCGCGCTTCGAGGGCCTCTCGACGAGCTGCCGCGGCTGCCACGCCGACGAGAGCCCCCACGGCGGCCAGTTCCGCGGCCAGGAGTGCTCCTCGTGCCACGGCAGCGCGACGTGGGGCACCACGCCCAACTTCAGCCACGCCCGCACCGGCTTCCCGCTCACCGGCGCCCACGCCGCCATCGCCTGCGCGAGCTGCCATCCGGGGAGCGGCCCCCGCCGCCAGTTCGAGGGCGTCGAGCACGCCTCCTGCCAGTCGTGCCACGAGGACGCCCACGACGGCGCCTTCGGCACCGACTGCGCGACGTGCCACACCACGGCCGGCTGGCAGCAGATGAGCAGTTCGTTCGACGCCGACCGGTTCGACCACGAGGCCCACACCGGCTTCGCCCTCGTCGGCGCCCACGGCCGGATCGACTGCGCGAGCTGCCACGGCGCGCGCGACGACGCCGCGATCTCGATCACGTTCACCGGCCCCACGCGCGGCGTGACGTTCCCGCCCATCGCGGCCGAGACGTGCCTCTCGTGCCACCGGGACCCCCACGCCGGCGCCTTCGCCGACGACCCCGGCGGGCCCGTCTGCGACAACTGCCACGGCCAGGACGCCTGGCTCCCGACCGCCTTCGGCATCGAGCGCCACGCCGAGACGGCCTTCCCGCTCACCGGCGCCCACCTCGCCACGCCCTGCTCAGCCTGCCACGCCACCGACCCCGGCGACCTCGCCCCCGACTTCCAGGTCGCCGGCGCCTGCGAGTCGTGCCACGCCGAGTTGAACCCGCACGGCGACGAGTTCGCCGACGCCGGCGGGGTCACGCGCTGTGCCGAGTGCCACAACACGACCGACTGGGACCTCGCGACCTTCGACCACAGCCAGACGGGCTTCCCGCTGACGGGCGCGCACGTGGGCACCGCGTGCACAGCCTGCCACGCCCCCGAGACCCTCCCCGACGGCCGCGTCGTCCGCCGCTTCGCCGGGCTCTCGACCGAATGCGCGAGCTGCCACGGCGAGGGCAGCACGCTGGAGCCGCCGCCCGTCCTGAGCCCGCACCGGGGCCAGTTCGAGGACCAGACCTGCGATTCCTGCCACGACACGCAGGCCTTCACCATCGCCGCCTTCGATCACAGCCGGACGCGCTTCCCGCTCGACGGCGCCCACGAGGCCGTGCCCTGCGCCGCGTGCCACCGCACCGAGTCGGCCCCCGATGGCACGACTTTCGTGCGCTTCAAACCGCTCGGCACCGCCTGCGCCGATTGCCACTCGGGTCGATGAGAAAGGGAGAAAGGGAGAAAGGGAAAAAGGGAGAGCGCTTCGTGTTCGCCACGACGCTCCTAGCCCTCGTGCTACTCAGTCCTGCTGCGGCCGCTGAGCCGCCCTCCTCCTCTCTCCCTCTCCCCCCCTCTCCCTCTCCTCCCCCCTCCCCGACCCTCCTCTTCCGCCTCGTCGGCAGCCGCCCTCTTCGCCCTTCGCCCTTCGCCCTTCGCCCTTCCACCAACCCCCACGGCGACATCGCCATCGCGTGCGAGGCCTGCCACACGGCCGAGGGGTGGGACACCCTCCGCGATCCCCTCGCCTTCGACCACGACGGCGACACCGGCTTCCCGCTCCTCGGCCGCCACCGGCAGGCAGCCTGCCGCTCGTGCCACTTCGACCTCCGCTTCGACCGGCCCGACCTCACCCCCGACGCCTGCGCGAGCTGCCACCTCGACGTCCACCAGGGCCAGCTCGGCGCCGACTGCCAGCAGTGCCACACGACGCAGGACTTCCACCTGGTGAAGGGCCTCGAGATCCACGCCGGCACCGCCTTCCCCCTCACCGGCTCCCACCTCCAGGTGGCCTGTGAGGCGTGCCACGCCGAGGGCCTCGACGGCGCCTTCAGCCCACTCGACCCCTCCTGCTTCGGCTGCCACGTCGACGACTTCCACGCCACGGCCAACAGCGTCGTCGACCACGCCGCCGCCGGCTTCCCCACCACCTGCGACGCCTGCCACAACACCCTCTCGTTCGGCACCGGCACCGTCTTCGACCACGCTTCGGTCTCGGGCGGATTCTCCCTCCTCGGCGCCCACGCCGTCCTCGAGTGCTCGGCCTGCCACGCCCCCGGCAGCCTCGCCCCCCTCTTCCACCCCGCCGGCCAGGACGATTGCTTCGCCTGCCACCAGGACGACTACGAGGGCACGGCCAACAGCCTCGTGAACCACCCCGGCGCCGGCTTCCCCACCGACTGCCGGCAGTGCCACTCCCTCGACACGTGGGACGGCGCGGCCTTCGACCACGCCTCCGCGACGGGCTTCCCCCTCCTCGGCGCCCACGTGGCCGTCGCCTGCGAGACGTGCCACAGCGGCCCCGGCTTCTCCATCCCGGGCGCCCCCGCCGGACCCGACGACTGCGCCTCGTGCCACGCCGAGGACCACGCCCGGGCCCACCCCGGCTTCCCGACGACGTGCCTCGACTGCCACACCACGAGCGCCTTCCTCCCGGCCACCTTCGACCACGCGGCGATCTCGGGCGGGTTCGACCTCGTCGGCGCCCACATGGCCCTGCCCTGCGAGGCCTGCCACGTCGGGCCGGACATGGAGCCCATCTGGGAGCCCGCCGGGCAGGACGACTGCCTCACCTGCCACGAGGACGATCACGCCGAGGCCCACCCGGCCTTCCCCACCACCTGCCTCGACTGCCACTCCGTCTCCACATTCCAGGGCGCCACCTTCGACCACGCCGGCTTCACGGGCTTCCCCCTCGTCGGCGCCCACCTCACCGTCGACTGCGCCGCCTGCCACACCGGCCCGGACTTCGAGCCCCTCTTCGACCCGGCAGGGCCCGACGACTGCTTCACCTGCCACGAGGACGACCACCAGCAGGCGCATCCGGCCTTCCCGACGACGTGCCTCGACTGCCACACCACGAGCGCCTTCCTCCCGGCCACCTTCGACCACGGCCAGGCCACCGGGTTCAACCTCGTCGGCGCCCACGTCTCCCTCGACTGCGCCGCCTGCCACACCCTCCCCGACTTCGGACTCCTCTTCGACCCGGCGGGCCAGAACGACTGCTTCGCCTGCCACCAGGACGACCACGAGCAGGCGCACCCGTCGTTCCCCACGACGTGCCTCGACTGCCACAACACCTCGACGTTCCAGGGCGCGACGTTCGACCACCAGCAGGCGACGGGCTTCCCCCTCGTCGGCGTCCACACGAGCCTCGACTGCTCGGCCTGCCACACCCTCCCCGACTTCGAGCCCCTCTTCGATCCGGCCGGGCCGAACGACTGCTACGCCTGCCACCAGGACGACTACCAGGCCGCCCACCCCGGCTTCCCGACGACCTGCCTCGACTGCCACCAGTCCAACACCTGGGACAACCCCACGTTCGAGCACGACCGGTACTTCCCGATCTACTCGGGCAAGCACGAGGGCGAGTGGTCGAGCTGCCAGCAGTGCCACGTCCAGCCCGGCAACTACAGCGTGTTCTCCTGCCTGACGTGCCACGAGCACAACCGTGAGGACATGGACGACGCGCACGAGGACGTGGGCGGGTACCAGTACGAGAGCAACGCCTGCTACTCCTGCCACCCGGACGGGGAAGACTGATGGGATCGCGGAGTGCGGAATGCGGAGTGCGGAGTGTAGCAGGCCTCGTGCTGCTCCTCGTCCTGCTCGCGGCGCCGGCCGCGGCACAGGAGGCCGCCCGCATCGAGGCGCAGGTGACCTACGTCGCCGGCCAGAACGCCTACCTCGACGCCGGCACCGACGCCGGGCTGGCCACCGGCGACACGCTCACGGCGCTCCGCGACGAGCGCGCGCTCGGGCACCTCCGCGTCGTCAGCGCCACGGCCGACCGCGCCGTCGTCGCCTTCGCCGGCGACCCGTTCCCGCTCACGCTCGGCGACCGCCTCGTCCTCCTCCGCGACGCCCCCGCGCCCGAGCCCACGCCGGCGCCCGTCGCCGAGGCGCCGCCGGCGGAGCCCGACCGGCCCTCCATCCTGGACCAGCCCCAAGCTGCGGCCGGCCCGCGTCCCCCGACGCTGACGCCGGCGATCTCGGGCCGCCTCCAGATCGGCGTCGACGGCCTCGCCTCCAGCACGCGCGCCACCGACGACGGCCCCACGTTCGACCGCACGTTCGCCCAGCCCTTCGCCGCCCTCCGCGCCGCCGTCGAGAACCTCCCCGGTGGGTTCCGCCTCGACGCCAACCTCCGCACGGCTTACCGCTACTCGGACCCCACCCCCTACGACCGCCCCGCCGACGTCCGCGTCTACCAGCTCTCGGCCGAGAAGGCGTTCGGGAGCGCTTCGCTCCCCTTCGAGGTCCGCGCCGGCCGGTTCCACAACCGCTACGACCGCTTCAGCGGCTACTGGGACGGCCTCCTCCTCCACGTCGGCGACCGCGACCGCGGCGCCGGCGTCGCCGCCGGGTTCCAGCCGGACTACGCCGACGAGGCGCCCTCGGGCGAGCTCCCGAAGTACACGGCCTTCGCCCACCACGCCTTCGAGATCCCGACGGGCGGCAGCGAGCAGGGCGCACGCGTGGAGGTGACGGCGCTCGGCGGGCAGGTGCTCCCCCGCGCCGAGGGCATGCGGACGCGGACGTTCGCCGGTGCCCTCCAGACCGCCTACGCCCGCGGCCTCTCGCTCTCGTCCGAGCTCCTCGTGGACCAGGACCCCGAAACCGGTGACTGGGTGCTCTCCCGCCTCGGCGGGCGCGTCTCGGCGACCGTCGCGCCGGGCGTCCGCCTCCACGCCTTCGCGCAGAGCCGCCGCCCCTACCTCCTCCTCGGCGACCTCCAGCTCCTCCTCGGGCGGAGCACCCGCGTCGGCGGCGGCGGCGCCGTCACCGTGTCCGGCCTCACCCTCCGCGCCGACGCGTCGAGCGCGTCGACGGAGGGCGCTCCGAGCACGCTCTCGTTCAGCGGCGGGCTCTCGACGCCCCGCCTGCCCGGCGTCGGCGTCGGCCTGAGCGCCTACGCGACGGTGTGGACGCAGGACGCCGCCGACGGCCCGCGCCGGGGCGTCTACGGCAGCGCCGGCCTCGACCGCTCGTTCGGGCAGGTCTACGCCCGCCTCGGCTACCGCTACCAGCAGTCGCCGCTGACGGCGGGCGAGGCGCTCGTCTCGCACGGCCTCGACGCGCTGCTCCAGGTGCCCGTCACGCCGCGCGTGGCCCTCACGCTCCAGGCCAGCGCCCTCTCCGGCGACCGCCTCTCGAGCACGCGGTTCTACACGGCCCTCTGGTATCGGCTGTAGGGATTGCGGATTTCGGAACGCGGATTGCGGATTTAGCGGTTGCGTCGCGCGGTGCGGATGGAGCTGACGACGATGGCGAGGATCTCGCTGGCCTCACGATGCAGCATCCTGCACTGCGCCTCGTCAACGGCGTCACGTTCACCGTACTCCATCAAGACCTCTAACCAATACAGGGCTTCGTCGGCCTCCTCCTCAACGATGCCGAGCTTGGCGATGAACTCGCTCCGCGAGCGTCCTCGGCAGGCGGCCCGGTAGTTCGCCCCCACCGAGGTAGCGGCCCTCATCAACTGGCGACCTGCGACCCGGTAGGCGTCTGTCCGAGGCAGCGACGAGCAAAACCGAAGCACCTCGATCCCGAAGCGCTTCGTCCTAGCCTTCAACTCATTCTGGTCCATCTAACGGCCCCTATGCCTCAGGCCCAGTCTACGTCCTTGCGGTCGATCCGCAATCCGCAATCCGCAATCCGCAATTGACCGAGCTGCTCATCATCTGGATCGTCGCCGTCGTGCTGGCCGGCACGCTGATGGTGCCGTCGGTGCTGCGGCGGCGGCGCGTCGAGCGGCGGGCGGCCGAGGCCGAGGCGAAGGCCATCGCGTACGGCCTCCACGAGCCGCAGACGCTCCACCCCGTCGTGGACCCCGGCCTGTGCGCCGGCTGCGGCGCCTGCGTCGACGTCTGCCCCGAGGGCGACGTCCTCGCCCTCGTGGGGATGCAGGCGAAGGCCATCGCGCCCGCGCGCTGCGTCGGCCACGGCCGCTGCGAGCGGGCCTGCCCCACCGGCGCCATCACGCTCGTCTTCGGGACGGCCCAGCGGGGCGTCGAGCTGCCGCGGATCCGGGAGAACTACGAGACGAACGTGCCCGGCCTCTACATCGTCGGCGAGCTCGGCGGGATGGGCCTCGTCAAGAACGCGTTCGAGCAGGCGCGGCAGTGCGTCGAGGGCATCGCGAAGGAGAAGCGCCCGGTGCCGGCGGACGCCCTCGACGTCGTGATCGTCGGCGCCGGCCCGGCCGGGCTCTCGGCGACGGTCAACGCGAAGGAGCGCGGGCTCCGGTACGTGACGTTCGAGAAGGAGCCCGACCTCGGCGGGACCGTCCGCCGCTACCCCCGCCGCAAGCTCGTCATGACGCATCACTTCGACGTGCCCGGCTACGGCCGCCTCGGCTTCAACGAGGTCCGCAAGGAGGAGCTCATCGACACCTGGGCGGACATGGTGGACCGGACGGGCATCGAGGTCGAGACGGGCGTCTCGGTCGAGGCCATCCACCCGGCGCCGGACGGCGAGGGCTTCGTCGTCGAGACGCCGAAGGGTTCCGTCCGCGCCCTGCGCGTGGTCCTCGCCATCGGGCGGCGCGGCACGCCGCGCAAGCTGGGCATCCCCGGCGAGGGCGGCGACGGCGTCTACTACAACCTCATGGAGCCCGAGCACTTCGCCGGCCGGAGGGTCACCGTCGTCGGCGGCGGCGATTCCGCCGTCGAAGCGGCCCTCCTGCTGGCCGGCCAGCCGGGCACGGCCGTCCGCCTCTCGTACCGCAAGGCCGCCCTCGCCCGCGTGAAGCCGCGCAACCGGGAGCGCTTCGACGCCGCCGTCGAGGCCGGGACGATCGAGCCGCTGTGGGCCACCAACCTCACCGCCATCGGCGACGGAACCGTCTCCTACGCCGACGCCGAGGGTACCGAGCACACCATCGAGAACGACGACGTGTTCATCTTCGTCGGCGGGGAGCTGCCGACGGCATTCCTCAAGAGCTGCGGGATCGCGATGGACACGCACTTCGGGACGCCGCGCATCCGGAGCTGAGGCTCAGTCCGGGGAAAGCAACGCCACCTCGACGGCCTCGGGGAGACGACGCATGGTGCGCGCGGGGGCGCCACGAAGGTAGACCGGGGCTCTTCGACCGGCCTCAGCCGCCCAGCGTCGCGCCGAGCCCGCGCAGAAACATCTCCACGGCTACGGCCGTGAGGATCATCCCCATCAGCCGCTCCACCGCGATCAGCCCGCGCCGCCCGAAGAACCGGCCGAGGCGGTTCGCCAGGAGCAGGATGACGGCCGTCGTGCCCCAGGCGAGCAGCAGCGCGCCGAGCCACGTCGGCCACCGCGCCGGGTCCGCGCTCATGATGAGCATGACGGCGGCCAGCGCGCTCGGCCCGGCCACGAACGGGATCGCCAGCGGCACGATGAACGGCTCGCCCTCGACGTCCTCGGCGAGCGTCCCGTGCGAGGGGAAGATCATCCGCAGCGCGATCAGGAACAGGATGATCCCGCCTGCGATGGAGAGTGACGGCTCCGAGATGCCGAGCGTGCGGAGCACGGCCGGCCCGGCGAAGAGGAACAGCACGAGCAGGCCCAGCGCGATGCCCAGCTCGCGGACGAGCACACGGCGCCGCCGCCCGGGCGGGACCGGCGCCAGCGTCGCCGCGAACATCGGGATGTTGCCGAACGGGTCCATCACGAGGAAGAGGAGCACGAAGGCGGAGACGAGCGTCATCGGCGGCACCGGATTCGAGGGAGAAGCGTACGCCCGCCGTCCCCGTCCGTGCCCCATGCGCTACGTCTTCCTCGGCGATCGCCTCTCACGGCCCGACCTCGCCGGGCGCCCGTGCGCCCCCGTCCGGCACGCGGACGGCCGTGTCGTGCGCGGGCGCAACCGGAACGCGCTCGTCGTCTTCGACACGGGCGAGGTGGCCGTCGTGCCGGGGGGGCGCCTCCGGCTGGCGGCGAAGGCGGCGCATGATCCACGACTCCGGTGATTTTCCGGCACGGCCTGCCTCGACACCGAGGCGGCCCCTCCCGAACGCGCGAGCCCCAACGCCGGGACGGCATCGGGGCTCGGGGCGGAGAGGGAGGGATTCGAACCCTCGGTACCCCTAGTCGGAGTACGCCGGTTTA
>DATGQT010000344.1:0-18263 GCA_035304085.1 Rubricoccaceae bacterium | reverse complement strand
CACGGTGAGGGAGGTGGCGTCGGCGGCGAAGGCGTCGTTGTCGGTCTCGATGGCGGCGACGAGGAGGGGGTCGTCGGTGAGGTTGACGACGTGGACGCGCTTGGTCTCGGACTCCCCGAGGCGGACGTTGACGAAGGCGAGGGCGCCGGGGGCGGCGAAGGCGTCGGGGCTGCTCATGATCGTCGGGCGGAACTGGCTCATCAGCGCCAGCGAGCGCTCCGTCTGCCCCGGCGTGAAGTGGTTCATGCACGCGTCGTCCGTGTAGTCCATGAAGTTCTGGATGGGGTCGGGGCCGCCGGTGGGGCAGGTGTCCCGGCCGGCGGGGCAGCCGAAGGCCGCGGAGGCCTCGGCGGGGGTGTCGCAGACGCGGTCGCCGCCGGTCTCGCAGCCGGGAGGCGTATCCCCGCCACTGCAGCCGCCGTCGAAGGTGTGGAGGAGGCCGACGTAGTGGCCGACCTCGTGGGTGCCGGTGTCGCCCTGGTTGTAGGGGAAGAGGCCGCCGCCCGGGAGCGTGTTGTAGTGGAGGACGACGCCGTGGTGGATCGAGCTCTCGTCCCCGTCGGGGAGGTAGGCGTAGCCGAGGATGCCGCCCGAGGGCAGGCACGTGTAGATGTTGAGGAAGTGCGCCGGGTCGATGGCCAGCGCCTGCTTCATCGGGTTCTCGCCGCTGCCGTAGCAGGTGGAGAACCACGTGGCGTTCTCCGTCCGGTCCAGCATGGCGACGACGAACCGGTAGCCCATGTCGGCGAAGGCGTCGTTGAGCACCTCGACCTGGTCGGTGATCCACTGGTCCGGGATGTTGCCCGTGGTCCCGTTGTGGACGACGTGGAAGGCGATGGGGATCGTGACGGTCTCGCCCCCCTGGGGCGCGGGGTGCTGCTGGACCCACGCCTGGACGGCCTCGTAGTGCTGCTGCAGCACGGCCTCGGAGGGCGTGGGGGTGGCGCAGGTGCGGCCCGGGGGCGCTTCCTGCGCCCGGAGGGCGGGCGCCGCCAGGGCGCCGAGGAGGAGGGCCAGGCACGCGGCCCGGCGGAGGGGTAGCCGTTCGGTCATCGGACTGGGGGTTGGCAGTGACGGCGCAGCGCGCGCGTGGGGGACGTGCAGCGCTCCGGCCGGGGAAGGGAGATCCGAAAGGTAGGAGGCCCGACCCTGAGTTGCCAGTGCCTCCTCCCTCCGGCGCCGCGGCGGGCTCGTGGACGAGCGCCCCCGGCTCAGAACCGGACGCGGATGAAGCGCGGGCGGTAGATGTCGGCGTACCGGAAGTGGTCGAAGAATTCGGACGTGTTCACGTTGTAGGAGATGAGGAGGGTGCCGGGCGCGGAGAGGTGGGGGTGCGCCTTGGCGTTGTACGTGAACACGCCGTCGAGGAGGGCCGGCTCGGGCGCCTCGTAGAGCCGGCGGAACGGGCCGAACGGGCCGACGGGCGTGGGCCCCACCCGCGCCGCCACGTCGCGGCCGATGGTGTCGAGCTGGAAGACGAGGGCGTAGCCGCCCCCGGGCAGCGGCGTCACGCTGAGCTCGTTCGAGACGCGGCCGGTGATGCGGGCGGCGTCCTCGACATTCGGGCTCCAGCCGGCGCCGTCGTAGAACCGCCACGCGCCGAAGTCGAGGAAGTCCTCCGGCCGCACGCGCGCGGCGATCAGCCGCTTGTTGAGCGGGGGCTCCTCGACGCCGTAGACGTAGACGTACCCGTCGGGGTCGGGCGCGCCGGCCTCGGCGGTGTTGACGAAGACGCCGCTGCCCCAGCTCATCGGCCCCCGGCCGCCCTGAGCCTCGCGGAAGAACGGGAGGTCCACCTGCACCTGATCGGCGAAGGGCGGGCTCGCCCCCGGCGGCAGCGTGATGAGGGCGCCGCCGACGAACTCGAACCCGGCCGGGCCGCCGGCGCGGACGCGGTGCGCGAAGACGTGGGTGGCCCCGCCGAGGGCCGGGTTCACGAACGCGTCGCCGAGCCAGTAGTAGTCGCCCGGCTCGGCGTCGGGCGTCTGCGGGACGAAGACGGCGCGCGCCTGGCCGCCCTCGCGGCCCCAGTAGAACCGGATGCGGCCGGGGTCGGGCACGGCGCCACCGAGGAGGGCGGCGGTGTTGTTGACCATGACGGTGCCGGGGGCGCGCGTGCCGTCGGGGTTGACGTCGCCGATGAAGGTGTCGCTGAAGACGAAGGCGGTGCGCGTGGCCGAGCCGGGGGTGTCGTCCCCCGAGAGGGGGATGGAGTAGATGCCGTCGGCGCCGGTCCAGCCGCTGTCGCGGTCGAAGAGCGCCGTCCACTCCGGCGCAGGCTCGACGGTGACCCGCGCGAGGGCGTCGGAGGCCGCGGCCGTGTCGGCGACTTCGGCGGCGGGATCCGCGACGCCCGTCGCGTCGCAGGCGGCGAGGAGGGCGGCGAGGAGCAGGAGCGGGTAAGGGCGGGGGGACATCGCAGCGGGGGAGGGTACGGGCGCAATATCGGGCACCTTCGGGCGCACGCCCAACCGGCAGCCGCTCGGCCGGCACAGGTAGCCCCGGGCGCGGCCCCGCGTTACCTTGGCGCCCCCCGCCTCGCGCCCCGTCGTCGCCCATGCTCGATGCCCCCGCCGGCGCGCTCGCCCGCCACCTCCTCACGCTCCTCCCCCCGGACCGGCCGCACGAGCGCGCCGACCTCGCGCGGCTCCCGATCCCCGTCGCCCACTACCTCGGCGGCGTGCTCGACCGCCGCCTCGCCCGCGAGGCCGCCCTCCCCGCCTCCGACTGGTTCGACGGCGAGGCCGACGCCGTGCAGGAGGCCGCCCGCGCCTGGCACGCCGCCACGCGCGACACCGCCCGCTTCCCCGCCGACGCGTGGGCCGACACCGTCCACGACGCCGCGCGCGCGGTGCTCGGCTACCTCGTCGAGCCCGCCGAGGCCCTCACCGAGCGGGTCTTCGCCGACGAGGCGGGGCCGCTGCCCATCGAGGCCGTGCGCGCGCGGATGGCGACGTTCTCGCCCTACCCGTACCTCCGCGAGATCGCTGAGGGCTACTTCGCCCGGAAGGGCGTCGAGGCCGTCGGGCGCGACGACTTCGAGCGGCTCCTCCGCCGGATCGACCGCCGGATGGTGAGCCCGTTCGGCCCGCACGACTGGCTCTCGCTCCTCGAGCCGCTGTTCGAGCTGCTCCGCCCCCTCCCCGACGACGGTCGCGTGCCCGCCCCCCTCCTCCGCCGCTTCTTCGAGGCCAAGGGCTACGACGACCTCGCCCGCACCCTCGACGCCGACGCCTACGACGCCGACGCCCTCCGCGCCGCCCTCGCCGACGCCCTCCCCGACATCGACCTCGAGGAGCCCGCGCGCGGGGAGGCCGAGGCCGCCCTCCTCGCTGTAGCGCCCGACGCCGCCGAGCCGCCGGCCGTGCCGGTGCCCGAGGGGGAAGCCGAAACGGAGGAGCCGGAGCCGGAGCCCGAACCGGAGGAGGCGGAAGTGGAGCTTGAGCCGGAGTCCGAGCCGGTAGCCGAGGCACTGCCGGAGCCGGCGGCGGCGGAGCCTCTGGAGCCCGAGGAGATCGAGGAGGCCCCCGAAGTGCTGGAGCCGACGCCCACGCCCCACGCCCCACCGCCGGCCGCCGACGAGCCTGAAGCTGACGAGCCCGAGGAGATCGAGCCGCTGTGGCTCCGGCTGGCCCGCCGCCGCGAGGCGGAGCGCCCCTCTCACGAGCACACCGCCCCGGAGCCCGACCCGGCCCCGCCCGCAGCCCGCAGCCCGCAGCCCGAGGCCGAGGCCGAGCCGCTGTGGAAGCGGTTCGCCGCGGGCGCCGCCGACGCGCCCGCCGCCGACGCGCCCGCGCGGCCCGCCGAGCCGCTGGCCCGCCTGGAGACCCGCGTCCTCGGCCCCTCCGCCACCGAGCGCCGCGCCTGGTACGTCGCGAACCTCACCGGCGGCTCCGAGGCCGCCTACCGCGCCGTCCTCGAGCAGCTCGACGCCGCGCCGAGCTGGACGGCCGCCTCGCAGATCATCGCGCGCGAGGTCTTCCGCAAGCACCACGTCAACATCTACTCCGACGCCGCCGTCGCCTTCACCGACGCCGCCGAGGCGCGGTTCACCCGGCAGTAGCCCCTCGCCCTCCCCTTCATGACCGAGCAGCCCGCGACGAACCCCGACGCCCCGGCCACGGACCCGCTCGAAGACCTCGCCCGCCGCCGCGCCGAGGCGCTGGCCGGCGGCGGCCCCGAACGCATCGCGAAGCAGCACGAGAAGGGGAAGCTCACGGCGCGCGAGCGGCTGGACGTCCTCCTCGACGAGGGCTCGTTCCAGGAGCTCGGCGCGTTCGTCCGCCACCAGGCCACCGGGTTCGGGATGGAGAAGGTGCGGCCCTACGGCGACGGCGTCGTGACCGGCTACGGCACCATCCACGGCCGCCTCGTCTACGTCTTCAGCCAGGACTTCACCGTCTTCGGCGGCTCGCTCGGGCTGGCCCACGCGCGCAAGATCGTCCGCATCATGGAGCTGGCGATGGAGAACGGCGCCCCCGTCATCGGGCTCAACGACTCCGGCGGCGCGCGCATCCAGGAGGGCGTGGACTCCCTCGGCGGCTACGCCGACATCTTCCTCCTCAACACGCTCGCCTCCGGCGTCGTCCCCCAGATCTCGGCCATCATGGGGCCGTGCGCCGGCGGCGCCGTCTACAGCCCCGCCATCACCGACTTCGTGTTCATGGTCCAGGGCACGAGCTACATGTTCGTCACCGGCCCCAACGTCGTGAAGACCGTCACGCAGGAGGACGTGACGGCCGAGGAGCTCGGCGGCGCCGCCGCCCACGCCGAGAAGAGCGGGGTCTGCCACGTCGTGGCCCGGAACGACGCCGAGTGCCTGCTCAAGATCCGCGACCTCCTCGAGTACGTCCCCCAGAACTGCGAGGACCCCCCGCCCACGCGCCCGACCACAGACCCCTTCGACCGCGCCGACGAGGCGCTCGACGCGCTCGTCCCCGAGAACCCCAACAAGCCCTACGACATCAAGGACGTCATCCGGCGCGTCGTCGACGACGGGCGGTTCTACGAGATCCACGCCGACTTCGCGGCCAACCTCGTCGTCGGGTTCGCCCACCTCGGCGGGCGGAGCGTGGGGGTGGTGGCGAACCAGCCGGCCGTGCTCGCGGGCGTGCTCGACCTCGCCTCCGCCGTCAAGGGCGCCCGGTTCGTCCGCTTCTGCGACGCCTTCAACATCCCGCTGGTCGTGTTCGAGGACGTGCCGGGGTTCCTGCCGGGGACGGACCAGGAGTGGCGCGGCGTGATCCGCCACGGCGCCAAGCTCCTCTACGCCTTCTGCGAGGCCACCGTCCCGAAGGTGACGGTCATCACGCGGAAGGCCTACGGCGGCGCCTACGACGTCATGAACTCGAAGCACATCCGGGGCGACCTCAACTTCGCCTGGCCCACGGCCGAGATCGCAGTGATGGGGCCGAAGGGGGCCGTCGAGATCATCTACAAGCGGCAGATCGCCGAGGCCGAGGACCCCGCCGCCGCCGAGGCCCGCTTCACCGAGGCGTACCGCACCCGCTTCGCCAACCCCTACATCGCCGCCGAGCGCGGCTACATCGACGACGTGATCCGCCCGCGCGACACCCGCCGCGTGCTCATCCGCGGGCTCGAGATGCTCCGCCACAAGGTCGCCCATAACCCGCGGAAGAAGCACGGCAACATCCCGCTCTGACGGCGGCCGGCCCCCTCCCCCGGGTTTTCCCCGGGCCCGTAGCGGCGTCGGGGGAGGCCCCTCGCGCGGCGCTTCCGTTCACGCGGTGTTAAAAAATGTGCGCGGGGGGCTTTGGATGCGATCCTTTCGGACGATAGTTTAGGCCCGGTCCCCGTACCCCCCACCAACCTGCTGGTTTTCCCGATGCCTCGTCTGCCTCTGGTGGCGCTGGCGTCGCTGTTCCTGGTTACCCCCGCTCTGGCTCAGTCCCCCGCGCTGGACGCCGCGCTGCGGAGCCGCCCCGTCGAGCCGATCCGTTCGCACGAGGGCTTCCCGCTCGACGCCGCCGCGGTGGACTCGCTGACCGCCGAACAGCTCGCCCGCCGCATCGCACACCTCTACGCCCGTCAGGCCGAGCTCCTCGAAGCCGACGCCGCCGGCGACACCGACCGCTACGCCGCCCTCCTCGACGCCCTCGTCATCGACGTGCAGCTGCTCGCCGAGCGGCCCGGCGTGTCGAGCGACCTCCGCTTCCGCGAGGCGTACTCCTCCATCCTCACCGAGTACGAGCGGTTCTACGACGAGCCCGCGCTCGACCGCGGCGAGATCTACCCGTTCCTCGAGGAGGCCTTCGCCGCCGCCAACTCTGTGGACGGCCCGCTCCTCGAGGACGTCCGGCTCCCGAGCTACGCCGGCGGCGCCTACACCACCGTCTTCCCGATGGAGGTCAACCGCCTCGTCGAGAACAGCGTCCGGTTCCTCCAGCGCTCGACGGGCCACGTCTCCCGCCTCCGCTCCCGCGCCGACACCTACTTCCCCATGATCGAGCGGATCCTCGCCGAGGAGGGGGTGCCGGACGAGCTGAAGTACCTCGCGATGGTGGAGAGCGCGCTGAACCCGCGCGCGCGCAGCCACGCCGCCGCCGTCGGGATGTGGCAGTTCATCGCGGCCACGGGCCGGGCGTACAACCTCCGCGCGCAGAGCGAGGTCGACGACCGCCTCGACCCCGAGGCCTCCACGCGCGCCGCCGCGCGCCACCTCCGCGACCTCTACGAGCGCTTCGGCGACTGGCAGCTCGCCCTCGCAGGGTACAACTGCAACCCCGCCCGCATCCAGCGCGAGGTCGAGCGCGCCGAGGCCCGCCTCGGCCGGAAGGCCACCTTCTGGGACATCTACGACCACATCCCGCGCGAGACGCGGAACTACGTCCCGATGTTCATCGCCACGGCGCTCGTGCTCTCGAACCCCGAGGCCTACGGGTTCCCGGCCTCCTACGAGCCCGGCCCCCGCTACACCTTCGACGTCATCCCCGTCGAGGGCGGCACCTCCCTCGGCACCGTCGCCACCCTCATCGGCGTGCACCCCGACGTGCTCAGCGCGCTGAACCCGTCGCTGCGCCGGGACCGCGTGCCGGTCCAGCGCGAGCCGTGGATGCTCCGCATCCCCGCCGGCGCCTACGCCCAGCACGCCGAGGCGCTCGACCGCCTCGCCCCCCGCTCGGCCCGCACGTCCGAGCGCTACGCCGCGCGCACGGTCAACTACGGCACGCGCGCCCACCGCCCGATCTCGCCGCTCGACGAGCAGGTGCTGGTGGCCGCCGCCCCGGCCCGCCCCGCGCCCCGGCGGTCCTCCTCGCCCTCGACCTCGCTGCTCGCGCAGCAGCCGGACGTCCCCGTCCGCACCGTCGCCGACGAGGCGGCCGAGGAGGCGCGCGGCGCGGCGCCCTCGGCGCGCGAGAGCGAGAGCCGCCCGCGCACGACGACCCACCGCGTCCGCCGCGGCGAGAACCTCACGGAGATCGCCCGGCGCTACGGCGTGACGGTCAACCAGATCATCAACGCGAACGACCTCCGCTCCACCACGATCCGGCCCGGCCAGCGCCTCCGCATCGACGCCAGCGCCTCGCGTGCACGCAGCGGCGCGACCACCTCCGGCCCGCGCACGACGACGCACCGCGTCCGCAGCGGGGAGAACCTGACGACGATCGCGCGGCGCTACGGCGTCACCGTCCGCCAGATCATGGACTGGAACAACCTCCGCTCCACCACGATCCGGCCCGGCCAGCGCCTCCGCATCCAGACCCGCGGCCGCGTCGGCTGAGCGACGGGCGATGGGCGATTAGCGATTGGTTATCCGCCCTCCAATCGCTAATCGCCCATCGCCCATCCCCTCACAGGTCCACCACCGTGTGCTCGGTGGCGAGGAGGGTGTCCGGGAAGATCGCCCGCGCGGCGCCGAGGATCTCTTCGAGGTCGGCGTCGGCGTGGGTGGGGTCGTGGTGGAACAGGGCGAGGCGGGCTACGCCGGCGCGGCGGGCCAGCCGGGCGGCCACCTCCCACGTCGTGTGGCCCCAGCCCTCGCGGGTCGCGTACTCCTCGGGCGTGTACTGCGCGTCGCAGATGAGGAGGTCGGCGCCCCGCGCCATCTCGGCGATGAGGGCGTCGGCGCCGGGGTCGCCGTGCTCGTAGTCGGTGCAGTAGACGAGGCAGGCGCCGCCGGCCTCGATGCGGAAGCCGAAGACGTGCTGGGTGTGGTGGACGGGGAACGGGACGACGCGGGCGCCGCCGATCTCGACGGGACGGTGCGCCTCGAGCGTCACGAACCGCGGCGCGGCCGGGAGCTCGTCGAAGTCGACGGGGAAGTAGGGCGCCTGCATCTGGCCCTCGAGGAGCGCCCGCGGGGGGCCGTCGGCGTCGGCGGCGTAGAGGGTGACGCGGTTGCCCGGGCCGTAGAGCGGGGCGAAGAACGGGAAGCCCTGGATGTGGTCCCAGTGGAAGTGCGAGAGGAGGACGTGGAGGTCGAGCGCGGCGCCGTCGGCCTCGTGGACGAGCGCGGCGCCGAGCCCGCGGGCGCCCGTGCCGAGGTCGAGCACCAGCGGCGGGCCCCCGGGCACCCGCACCTCCACGCACGCCGTGTTGCCGCCGACGCCGAGCGTCTCCGGCAGCGGCGTCGCGATGGAGCCGCGCACGCCCCAGAACCGCACGCGCATCCGGTACGCGGCGGCCTCGGAGGCGGGGGGAGCAGCGGGATGAGGAGCCGGCATCGGGACGCGGGGGATCAGAGGCGGTAGCGGCGGAGGTTCACGGCCGTCTCGACCACGACGGCCTTCGCGATGGCGTAGGCGGGGACGGCCAGCGCCATGCCGAGCACGCCGGCCAGCCGCCCCCCCAGCAGGATCGCCAGCAGCACCGTCACCGGGTGGAGCGACACGTTGCGCGCCGTGATCATCGGCTGGAGCACGGCGTTCTCGAACGTCTGCACGACGGCGAACACGACGATGACCCCGAGCACCTGCCCCACGCCCCCCGTCGTCACGACGGAGACGCCGAGGGTGAGGGCGGCCGAGATCGCGAAGCCGACGTACGGGATGAAGTTGGCAACGCCGGTGAAGATCCCCAGCACGAGGTAATACTCCACGCCGAGGAGCCCGAGCCCGAGCGTCGTGAGCAGCCCCACGATGAGGGCGATGAGGAACTGCCCGCGGAGGTAGCCGCCGAGGTGGGCGTCGATCTTGTAGAGCACGCCCATCGTGAACTCGAAGTAGCGGTTGGGCACCAGCGCCACGAGCCGCTTCTGGAGCGCGACGCCGTCGCGGAGGAGGAAGAACAGCACGAACGGGATCACGACGAGGTCGCCTACGAGGGAGAGGGCGTCGGTGGCGTAGCCGAGGGCGTGGTGCTCGAGGTCGGCGGCCGTCTGGCGCGCCACCGCCGAGAGGCCGAGGGCGCCGGGCTCGATGAACGGGACGGCCGCGGCGAGGTCGGCCTCGAGGCGGTCGAGGAGGTCGTAGAGGCGGCCCTCGGCCCAGCGCTCCTGCCACGCCGCGGCCTGCCGCGCCACCGCCGGCAGCGTCAGCCACGCCGCCAGCCCCAGCAGGAGCGAGAGCCCGAAGAAGACGGCGCTCGCCGCCGCCGTCCGCCCCAGCCCCCGCCGCTCGAGCGCGTTGACGAGGGGGAACAGGAGGTACGCCAGCACCGTCGCGACGACGACGAGGACGAGGAGGTCCCACCCCACGACGACGAGGGCCACGAGGGCCGCCGCCGCCGCGAGTGCGAGGGCGGTCTTAAGCCAGGGGATCCGCGTCGCCATCGCCGCGCGCCCGGGCGCCGGGCGCCCGGGAAGGGGGGGAGGGGGCCTCGGGCGCGCCGGGGCCGCCCTCGCGCGGGCCGCCGCCCTCGCGCGCCTGCAGCCGCTCCAGCTTCCGCCGGCACCCCTCGAGCTCGTCGCTCACCTCGGCCAGCCGCATCCCGGCCAGCCGTGACAGCGCCAGCAGGATCTTGACGCCGAGGCGGGGGTTCCGGTCGAGCAGCCCCATGAGGTCCGGCTGGAACAGGCTGAGCAGCAGGCAGTCCGTCTTCGCCCGCGCCGTGGCCGTGCGGATGACCTCGTTGAGGAGGGCGATCTCGCCGAAGAAGTCGCCGTCGGAGAGCTCGACGAGCTCGCGGCCGGAGGGCTCGCTCTGGATGGAGACGGCGCCCTTGGCGATGATGTACATCCCGAGCCCGGGCTCCCCCTGCGTGAAGACCGACTCGCCGGCGACGTACTCCCGCCGGTGGAGGAGGCGCTGGAGCGCGGCGAGCTCGCGCCGGGAGAGGTCCTCGAAGAGCGGGATGCCCCGGAGGACGTCCTCCTCCTCTTCGCTGGCGCCGCCGAGGACGTTCTTCCAGAGGCTGCTCATGGAGGGCTGGTTGGCGTGGGGCGCGGGGCGGGGGCCCGAAGGGAGCCGAGCCGTTGCCCGCAGGTACGGCGCAAGGTACGGAGACCGCCTCCACACGTGCACCGCCGCCCATTGATCCGCGACGCCGGGCGCCTTACTCTGTGCGCCTCCACCAGCCCTCCCCGCCATGTCGAAGTCGAAGGTCCCGATTGCGGGAGCCCTGCTAGCGCTCCTGCCCCTGGCCCTCCTCACGGCCGCGCTCGCCGCCTGCGACACCGGGGGCGAGGACCCCGACCCCACTGCCGTCACCTTCGACGGCGTCCCCTACGTGGCCCTCGGCGGGGCGCGGCTCGAGACGACCGCCGCCGGCCTCGTCGTCCGTCGCGGCGACGGCGCCGGGGAGTACGGCGTGCGCGTGGACCTCGACGCGGCGCTCGACGGCCCCCTCGCCGAGGCCGACTTCCGCGCGGCGCCCGTGGACCTCCCGGCCGGCGGCCGGTGGGGCCTCCAGCTCTTCGGCGACGTCGCGGGCCTCGACGACGGCGGCCGCACCCCCGTCGCCACCGTCTGGAGCGACGCCGTCAACGACACCACCCACGTGATCAACTTCGACTTCGGCCCGGAGGCCGGCGTCGAGACCGTCACCGTCGAGTACTACCTCCAGGGGCGGCTGCTCTACCGCGTGCCGGAGGTGCCCCTCACCCCGGACGGCGGGCGGACCCTCCTCACGACGGTCGGCGAGGGCGAGGGCGCCCCGCAGTCGGTCCACCTCATCCGCGACGGCACCCGCTACATCGTGGCGACGGACTACGGCGGGGAGGGCCCCCGCACCGGCCCCGGCGGATGCGCCGGCACCGTCCTCCGCGTCTCCCTCCCGAACTTCCCGGACATCCCCCCGTCGTTCTGCACGGACTACGTCCGGGCCATCCCCGAGCAGTTCGGCAACGTCGAGGCGGCGACGCACATCGAGATCCGCGCCCGCACGCTGGACCGGTTCACCCTCGTCAGCAACGACCTCGAGTGAGCCGTCGGACGTTCAACGTCGAACGTCGTCACGCCGTGTCCGGGAGGGAGACGACGAACGTGGCGCCGTCGCCGGGGTGGCTCTCCATGCGGAGGGTGCCGCCGTGGCCCTGCGTCACGATCTCGTAGGCGAGCGAGAGCCCGAGGCCGGTGCCCTGCCCGCTCGGCTTCGTCGTGAAGAACGGCTCGAAGACGCGGTCGGCCGTCCCCTGCGCGATGCCGGTCCCGTTGTCGGAGACGCGGATCTCGACGCCGCGGGCCGCCCGCCGCGTGGCGACGGTGACGGCCGGGACGTAGTCCGGCCCCGCCTCCGCCGCGTGGTCGCGCACGGCGTCGAAGGCGTTGGAGAGGAGGTTGATGAGGACGCGGCCGATGTCCTGCGGCACGAGGGGGACCGCGCCCGCCTCGGGGTCGAGCTCGCGGCGGACGGCCACGTTGAAGTCGGCGTCCTTGGCGCGCATGCCGTGGTAGGCGAGGTTGGCGTACTCGTCGACGAGCTCGTTGACGTCGGTGGGGACGCGCTCGCCGGCGCCGCCGCGGGAGTGCTGGAGCATCGCGTAGACGATGCGGTCGGCGCGGCGGCCGTGCTCGTGGATGCGGCGGGCGTTCTCCCGGAGGTCGCCGAGGAGCTCCTCCATCTCGGGGAGCACCTCGCCGACGGGCCGGGCGGCGTTCGCGGCCAGCGCCGCGGCCAGCTCCTCGGCCAGCTCCACGCTGAGGTCGGCGAAGTTGTTGACGAAGTTGAGGGGGTTCTTGATCTCGTGGGCGATCCCGGCGGTGAGCTGGCCGAGGGAGGCGAGCTTCTCGGCCTGGATGAGCTGGGCCTGCGTAGCCTTGAGGCTGCGGTGGCTCTCCTCGAGCGCCTCGTAGGCGCGCTTGAGCGCGGCGGCCTGCTCGAGCTCGGCGGCCTTCCGCTCGTTCTCCACCTTGAGCACGCGCGCCTCGGCCTCGGCCATCTCGGCGCGGAGCTCGGCCTCGCGCCGCTCGGCCCGCTCACGCTCCTTCCGCACGAGGCGCTGGCGCTGGAGCCGGTCGCCGGCCACGAGGGCGCCGGCGAGGAGGAGCCCGTAGACGAGGTACGCCAGCGGCGTCCGCCACCACGGCGGGGCCACGACGACGCGGATCGCCAGCGGCTCCTCGGTCCAGACGCCGTCGGCGCTGGCGGCGCGGACGCGGAGGGTGTAGGCGCCGGGGCCGAGGTTGGTGTAGGTGGCGCGGCGGTCGGTGCCGAGCTCGCGCCAGTCCCGCTCCACCCCCTCGAGCTGGACCTGGTACCGGTTCCGCGCCGGGTCCGAGTAGTGGAGCGCGGCGAACGCGAACGTGACGACGTAGTCGTCGTGGTCGAGGTGGACCTCCTCGGCGACGGGGGCGGCCACGCGGAGGGCGGCCTCCGGGCCCGGGACCACGAGCGAGTCGATCACCTGCACGCCCGTCAGCACGAGCTGCGGCGGGTGCGGGTTGACGGCGCCGAGCTGGAGGGGGTCGAAGGCGAGCAGCCCGTCGGCGCTGCCGAAGAGGAGCGTGCCGCCGGCGGCGCGCGTGGCCGCCCGGTTCAGCGCGCTCGCCGTCGCCGCGCCCACGGACTCGAACACGCGGAACGTCTCGGTGGCCGGCTCGAACCGCGCCAGCCCCCGGCTCGTGCTCAGCCAGAGGTACCCGTTGGCGTCCTCGACGATGGCGTGGACGGTGTTGCTCGGGAGGTCGCTGTTGGCCTCGGTGAAGCGGACGAGGCCCTCGCCGGGGGCGGCGGCGTCGAGGCGGAAGAGCCCGCGCCCCTCGGTGCCCACCCAGAGGGCGCCGCCGGCGCCCACGTGGAGGGCGAGGACGCTCTCGTCGGCGGGGCCGCCGTCGCCGGGGTCGAGGGAGACGTGGGAGAACCGGCCGCCGCCGTCGAGGCCGTCGAGGCGGTCGAGCCCGCCGCGCGTGCCGACCCAGATCGCCCCGTCGGGCGCGCTGACGACGGCCTTGACCTGGTCGTTGCTCAGGCTCGCCGGCCGCGCGGGGTCGTGGCGGAAGTGGACGGTGGTCCCCGCTCCGGGATCGTAGCGGTGGAGCCCGTCCCCGTTGGTGCCCACCCAGAGCTGCCCCTCCACGTCCTGCGTGATGGCGTAGACGATGGCCGTCGCCTCGCCGGGCCGGAACACCCCGCCGAGGTCGTGGCCCTGCGCCCGGCCGCTCTCGGGGTCGAACGTGTAGAAGCCCCCGGCCGTGCCGACCCAGACGCGGCCCTCGCGGTCCTCGAAGAGCGCGTGTACGTTGGGGTCCATCCCCACCGTGTGCGTCTTGAACACCTGCCGCGCGGAGTCGGTGACGGCGAGGCCGCGGTCGGTGCCGACGAGGAGGCGGCGGCCGCGGGTCTCGAGCACGGAGAGGACGACGTCGCTGGGGAGGCTGCCGGGCCGGAGGAGGTCGTGGCGGTACGTGACGAAGGGCCGGCGGGCGCGGTCGAACCGGTCCACGCCGTCGTAGGTGCCGGCCCAGAGGACCCCCTGGCGGTCCTGCATCAGCGCCGGCACGTAGTCGTCGGAGAGGCTGCTGGGGTTGTCCGGGTTGGCGACGAAGGGGCGGACGGCGCCGTCGGGGGTGCGGCGGATCAGGCCGCCGCCGGCCGTCCCCACCCACAGCACCCCGTCCTGGTCCTCCAGCACGGCGATGACGATGGACTGGTTGAGGCGGTCCTCGATGAGGGGCACCTTCGTGAAGGCGCCGCCCTCGAACGCGAAGAGGCCCGCGCCGGCGGTGCCCACCCAGAGCCCGCCGCGCTCGCGGCGCTGGAGCGCGTTGACGGCGTTCTCGGCGTAGGCGCCGCCCCGGTTGGGGTAGTGGCGGAACGTCCCCGTCGCGGGGTCGAGGCCGTGGAGGCCGCCCCGCGTCCCCACCCACACGACGCCGTCGGCGTCGATGAAGAGCTTCTCGATGCTCCCGTTCTGGAGGGCGCGGGGGTCCGAGGGGTCGGGCCGGTAGTGCGTGAACCGGCCGGTCTCGGGGTCGAGCCGGTCGAGGCCGGCGGTGGTGCCGACGTAGAGCGTGCCGTCCTCGGCCTCGGCCAGCGCGAGGACCTCGTTGCTGACGAGGCTGTGGGGGTCGTCGTCGGCGTGGAGGTAGCGCGTGAACGCCTCGGTCGCGAAGTCGAAGTAGTTGAGGCCGCCGTAGGTGCCCACCCACAGCCCGCCGCGGCGGCTCTGGACGAGGGCGGAGACGTCGTTGTCGGAGATCGAGGCGGGGTCGTCGTCGGCGTGGCGGAATTCGCGGACCTCGTAGCCGTCGTAGCGGTCGAGGCCGTCGACGGTGGCGATCCAGACGAAGCCGAGGCGGTCCTGGAGGAGGGCGTTGACCTGGCCGGCGGAGAGGCCCTCGGCCGGGGTGAGGTGGCGGAACGTGATCTCCGAGGTCTGCGCGCCCGCCCGGCCTGCGGCGAGGACCCCGAGCGCGAGGACCGCCGCGCGGAGGACGGATGAGCGCCCGCGCGCGGCGCGCGGGCGTCCGGCGCGGGGGGGGCGGGGCTGCCACGCTCGCATACGCACCCGCGTGCTACAGCGGGGCGGCCGAGCCGCCCGCGTCGGCGGCCGCCTCGGCCGAGGACGGCGCCAGCGCCCCCTCCGGCGGCGCCCCGCCCTGGGCGGGCCCGGGCGTGAGGCCGACGGCGCGGTAGCGCGCCAGCGCCTCGGCCGCCTCCGCCGGCACCCCCGCGAAGTGGACCGTCAGCATCGGCCCGCCCACGCTGCTCGACTCCGCCTCGACCACCTTCGCATAGAGCTCGGCCGTGGCCTCGGCCTCCGGGGAGAGCGGGATGGTGAGGCGGACGTCGGAGCGGGGGGGGACGCTCGTGGCCGTGAGCACGATGGCGTGCGTGCTCGAGAGCCGCACGATCTCGGCCCGCCGCGGCTCCCCGACGAGCTGCTTCCCGTCGAGCGGGGTGTAGTGGCAGGGGATGGGGACGGCCAGCGGCACGAGCGGCTCGGCGTCGGTCTGCGGCAGCGCGAGGTCGTAGTCCCCGCCCACGCCCTCGACGAAGTGGACGGTGATGGGCTCGGCGAACCCCTTCATCGCGACCTCCCGCGTCGAGGCGATGCGGACCGTCGGGCCGGCGGCCTCCCGCGTCGCCGTCGTGATGACGACCTCGCCCGAGGCCGCCAGCGTCTGGATCCGGCTCGTGAGGTTGACGGGGCTCCCGACGACGCCGTACTTCGCCCGCTTCTCCGAGCCGATGTTGCCGACGACGACCTCGCCGGTGTTGAGGCCGATGCCCATGGCGAGGGCGGGGAGCCCGCGCTCGGCCAGCGCCGCGTTCACGTCCGCCATCGCCCGCTGCATCGCCACGGCGCAGGCGACGGCGCGCTCGGCGTGGTCCGACCGCGCGATGGGGGCGCCGAAGATGACGAGGATGGCGTCGCCGATGAACTCGTCGATGGTGCCGTCGTAGGCGTCGATGACCTCGGTCATCTTGCCGAGGTAGAGGTTCAGCAGCTCGACGACGCGCTCGGGCTCGAGCCGCTCCGAGAGCGCGCTGAACCCGGAGAGGTCGCTCATGAGCACGGAGACCTCGCGGCGCTCGCCGCCGAGGGAGAGGGCGCCGGGGTCGGAGAGGATGGCCTGCGCGATCTTGTCCGAGAGGTAGCGCCCGAAGGCCTGGCGCACGACGCTCGCCTCGCGCTCGCGGTCGACGATCTCGCGGGCGTTGTTGATGGTGACCTCGAGGTCGCCGAGGTCTATCGGCTTCGTGAGGAAGTCGAAGGCCCCTTGGTTCATCGCCGTGCGGATGTTCTCCATGTCGCCGTAGGCGGTCACGACGATGGCCTTGTGCTCGCGCTCGCGCTCGCGGAGGTGGCGGAGCAGCGTGAGCCCGTCCATCCGCGGCATGTTGAGGTCGGTCACGACGAGCTCGATGTCGGGGTGCTGGTCGAGCTTCTCGAGCGCCTCGACGCCGTCGCTGGCGAAGTCGAGGGCGAGGAGCCCCTCGCGCACGTGCCGCCGGAACTTCTGGCGGATGAGCGGGGCCAGGTCCGGCTCGTCGTCGACGAAGAGGATCTTGAGCGTGGCCTCCATGCGGGGGAGAGCGGGGGCAGGTAAGGTAGCGTGGGCCGGCGTGCGCGGCCAGCACCGCCCGGGCGGCAGCCGTACGCGGTGGGGGCCGTTTCCGTTTCGCCGCCCCGGGGGGACCCTGAGCAACGCGCGCGCCCGCCGCGGCGGCCTGGCCGCCGTGCTGAGGGGCGATGAGGGCTCGGTGAAGGGGCCGGCAGGGTTTGGTGAAGGGTCCGGGGGGAATGCGGTTGGCCCGGGTTTCGCCTCGGGAGCGGCGCTAACCTCTGTGCCTTCGCATGTGCGCCCCGCACTGATCCGTCTGCTTTGATGAACACCCACCGTCTTCTCCTCGCGCTCGCCGGGGCCGCCCTGATGGGGGCGGTCTCGCTGCTCAGCGCGCCGCCGGCTGCCGCCGGCGAACTCGCCCCCGCCGCCGCCGATACCACGGACGGCCTCCTCGCGTGGGCCGGCCGCGTCGGCGACGTCCGCCGCGTGGTGGCCGAGGCCGAGGCGGCCCGGCCGGCCGAGGCGCCCGCCCTCGCCGCCGCCGCCTTCGCCCAAGCCCGCGCCCTCGCCGCCGACCCGCTCTCGGACGGCGACGACGCCGTCCGCTCGCTCCTCCTCGAGGCGCAGGCACTCTACGAGCGCCACCACGGCCCCGTCGCCGCCGGGAGCCTCTCGGAGGAGGAGATGGCCGCGCTCCGCGGCCCCGCGCTCGTCGGCCTGCTCAGCGGCGATGCCAGCGCGGGGTACGCGCCGCTGTCGGCCGGGGCGCCCGCGCTGCCGGCGGCGCTCAGTTACCCCGCGCACGCCGAGGCCGTGATCGCGCGGGAGGGCCAGCGGCTGCTGCGCCTCTACGGGGGTGCCCGGGGGATCGAGCAGCGCACGCGGCGCTACTTCCCGATGATCGAGCGGGCGCTGGCCCAGCGCGGGCTGCCCGAGGAGCTGAAGTACGTCGCCTTCATCGAGAGCGGGATGAACACGGCGGCGGTGAGCCCGTCCGGCGCCGTGGGGATGTGGCAGATGCTCCCCTCGACGGGGGCGATGTACGGGCTGAGCGCGGGCGCCCTCACCCACCCCGCCCGCTCGACGAGCGCCGCCACGCGCTACCTCGCCTACCTCGGCGAGCTGTTCGGCGGCGACTGGCAGCTCGCGCTGGCGGCGTACAACTGCGGGCCGGGCCGCGTGCAGGCGCTCGTCCGCCGCCTGGAGCGCCGCCTCGGCCGCACGCCTACGTTCTGGGACCTCTACCCGCACCTCCCGGCGGAGACGCGCGCCTACGTCCCCCGCTTCATCGCCGTCGCCCGCGCCGTCGAGGGGGCGGTCTGACGGACGGCTGTCGGCTATAGGCTGTCGGCTATAGGCCGTCGGCTGACAGCCCTCCAGCAAAAAACAACCCGCCCCGCCGGGTCTGGCGGGGCGGGAAGGCAAGCAGGTGAGGTCCCTGCGGGTAGAGTCACCCCGATGGTTCGGGATGCTGCTCCCTGATACGTCCGCGCCGCGGAGGGTTCCCCCTACCGGAGGATCGTGAGCTTCCGCGTCGCCCGCGCCGCCTCCCCCTCCAGCACGACGACGTAGACGCCCGAGGCGAGGCCGGCCCCGTCGAGGACGGCCTCGTGGGCGCCGGCGCCGTGGAGGCCGTCGGCCAGCACGGCGACCTCCCGACCGAGCACGTCGTAGACGGCCACGCGGACGCGCCCCGCCGTCGGGACGACGAAGGGGACGACGGCGCGGCCCCGCGTCGGGTTCGGGTACACCGGCCGCAGCGTGTACGCCTCCGGGATGCCGGAGACCGGCGGCTCCGCCGCGACGATCTTCGGCTCGCTGGTGAGGATGCGGATGGTGGTGCCAGGCGGCGGCGGCGTCGCGTCCCCCGCGACGTCGATGATGCGGAAGCGGCCGATGGGGTAGACGTTCCCG
>DATGQT010000343.1:0-8989 GCA_035304085.1 Rubricoccaceae bacterium | reverse complement strand
GATCAGGACGACGGCGTTCTCGGGGCGGTAGTAGCGGCGGAAGAACTCCCGGCTGTAGTCGTACGCCTCGGGCATCGCCTCGATGTCTTCGAGGAAGCCCATCGTGGTGTGGCGGTAGGTGTGCCGCTGGAAGGCGCTCTCGCGCTGGACCTCGATCAGCTTGTTGAGCGGGTCCGCGCTGTTCTTGTTGTACTCGCCGAGGACGGCGAGGGCCTCGGTGCGGAACTCGGGCTCGGCGTAGGCGAGGTGCATGAACCGGTCGGCCTCCAGCTCCAGCATCGTCTCGAGGTCCTCGGCAGAGAACGTCGTGTGGTAGACGGTCCGGTCGTCGGTGGTGTAGGCGTTCTGGTCGCCGCCGATGTTCTTGAGGACGGCCTGGTACTCCTCGGCCGAGCGGTTCTCGGTCCCCCTGAACATCATGTGCTCGAAGAAGTGGGCGAACCCGCTCCGCCCCTCCTCCACCTCGTTCCGCGAGCCGGTCGCGACGGGGATCTGGAGGGAGACGATGTTGGGGAAGTCCGTCGGGATGACGACGACGCGGAGGCCGTTGTCGAGGTCGCGGACGTGGTACTCGTAGGGGAAGATGCGGTCGTCGGGCTGCGCCGCCGCCGGACGGGGGGCGAGGGCGACGGCGGCGAGCGCCAGCGGTAGGAGGAGTCGCATGGGGAGGATTCGGGAGCGGGTCGGTGAGCGTCGGGAACGCGCGTGCGGCAAACTTAGCACGCGCCGGGGAGTCCTTCGATGCCGTTTCGCCATGCCCTGTCGGGGCCGGGCCGGTACCTTCCTCCTCCCCTTCCTGCTATGCCCATGCCCACACCCCCGCCCCCGCCCGACGCGATGCCGTCGCTCTACGACGACCCGACGGTCACCGCCGTCACCGGCGCGTCCGGCTTCCGCACCGAGATCCGCACGCGCGGCTTCACCCTCACGGCCGACGAGCCCACCGAGCTCGGCGGCACCGAGGCGGGCCCGACGCCCTACGACCTCCTCGCCGCCGCCCTCGCCGCCTGCACCGGCATGACGCTGCGGATGTACGCCACCCGGAAGGGCTGGCCGCTCGAAGGCGTCACCGTCCACGTCGCCCACGACCGCATCCACGCGGCCGACTGCGCCACGTGCGAGACCGAGGAGGGCCACATCGACCGGCTCACGCGGCGCATCGAGGTCGCCGGCCCGCTCGACGACGCGCAGCGGGCCCGCCTGCTCCACATCGCCGACCGCTGCCCCGTCCACCGCACGCTCCACAGCGAGGTCCACGTGCTGACGGAGCTGGTGTCATCCGGCGCGCCGACGTTGTGACGAACACGGCGCGCCGCGCCGCGTAGCCCTTCCCCCTCTGCCCTGCCCCTCATGCCGACGCTGACCGCCTCCCGCCCCACCACGCTGGCCGCGCGCTACGCCGCCGTGCGCGCCTTCACCGAGCACCTCTGCAAGCCCCTCGCCACCGAGGACTACGTCGTCCAGTCGATGACGGACGTCTCCCCCACGAAGTGGCACCTCGCCCACACCTCCTGGTTCTTCGAGACGTTCGTCCTCCGACCGCACGCCGAGGGCTACCGGCTCTTCGACGAGCGCTACCCGTACCTCTTCAACTCGTACTACGTCCAGGCCGGCGAGCGGCACTGCCGGGCGCAACGCGGCTACCTCTCCCGCCCCACCGTCGCCGAGGTCATGGCCTACCGCCGGCACGTGGACGAGGCCATGCAGCGCTTCCTCGACGGCCTCGACGAGCTGGAGCGGCCGGACGCGGCCGACGTGGTGGAGCTGGGGCTCCAGCACGAGCAGCAGCACCAGGAGCTCATGCTGACGGACATCAAGCACGTCTTCTCCGTCAACCCTCTCCGGCCCGTCTACCGCGAGCGGCCCGAGGCGCGCGCGGCGGACCCTGGCTCGATCCAGTGGGTCGAGCACGCGGGCGGCGTCGTCCACGTCGGCCGCGCGGCGGGGGGGGCGACGAGCGCCGAGCGGTTCTTCTTCGACAACGAGGGGCCGCGGCACCGCGCCTTCGTCGAGCCCTTCGCCCTAGCGCACCGCCTCGTCACCTGCGGCGAGTACCTCGCCTTCATCGAGGACGGCGGGTACCGCCGCGCGCCGCTGTGGCTCTCGGAGGGCTGGGCGGCGGTGGAGCGCGAGGGCTGGGCGGCGCCGTTCTACTGGGAGGACCGCGACGGCGCGTGGTGGCACTTCACGCTCGCCGGGATGCGGCCCGTGGACCCGAACGAGCCCGTCACCCACCTCTCCTACTTCGAGGCCGACGCCTACGCCCGCTGGGCGGCCCACCAGGGCGGCGCCTGGGCCGGCGCCCGCCTCGCGAGCGAGTTCGAGTGGGAGACGGCCGCGCGCGCGGTGTGGGACGGCGAGGGCCTGCCCGAGGGCAACTTCGTCGAGGCCGGCCGGCTGCACCCGGCGCCGGCGGAGCCGCTCGCCACCGGCGACGGCGCCCCCGCAGCGCCCCGGCTGCTGCAGGCGTTCGGGGACACGTGGGAGTGGACGCAGAGCGCCTACACCGCCTACCCCGGCTACCGCGCCGCCGACGGCGCCCTCGGCGAGTACAACGGGAAGTGGATGAGCGGGCAGTTCGTGCTGCGCGGCGGCTCCTGCGCGACGAGCCGGACCCACATCCGCCCCACCTATCGCAACTTCTTCCACCCGGCGGCGACGTGGCAGTTCACCGGCCTCCGCCTCGCCCGGAGCCTCCGATGACGGCGCCCGCGAACCCCACGGTGAACCCGGCCGCCCGGGCCATGCTGCGCGACGTGCTCGCGGGCCTCTCGGCCACGCCCCGCGCGATCCCGAGCAAGTACCTCTACGACGCCGAGGGCTCCCGCCTCTTCGACCGCATCACGGCGCTCGACGCCTACTACCCGACGCGCACCGAGCTGGGCATCCTCCGCGAACACATCGACGAGATCGCCGAGTGCATCGGGCCGGGGGCCGTCCTCATCGAGTACGGGAGCGGGTCGAGCACGAAGACGCGCCTCCTCCTCGACGCCCTCGCCCCGACGCTGGCCGCCTACGTCCCCATCGACATCTCGCGCGAACACCTCCTGCGGACGGCCGAACGGCTCCGCGCCGACTACCCCGGCCTCCGCATCGAGCCCGTCGTCGCCGACTACACCCGCCCGCACACCATCCCGGACGACCCCGTGCAGCGGCGCAAGCGCGTCGTCTTCTTCCCCGGCTCGACCGTCGGCAACTTCGAGCCGGAGGAGGCGCAGCGGTTCCTCGGCCAGATCGTCGAGGTGATCGGGCCCGGCGGCGGGCTCCTCCTCGGCGTGGACCGGAAGAAGGACCCGGCCGTGCTGGAGCGCGCCTACGACGACGACGAGGGCGTGACGGCCGCGTTCAACCTCAACCTCCTCGCCCGCCTCAACCGCGACCTCGGCGCCGACTTCGACCTCGACGCCTGGGCGCACCGCGCCTTCTACGACGCCGAGCGGGGCCGGATCGAGATGCACCTCGTCAGCCTCCGCGACCAGACGGTGCACGTCGGCGGACGGGCGTTCGCGTTCCGCGAGGGCGAGACGATCCACACGGAGAACTCGTACAAGTACGGTCCGGGCGAGATCGAGGCCATCGCCGCCCCCGCCGGGCTCCACGTCGTCCGGGAGTGGAGCGATCCCGCCGGGTGGTTCAGCCTCCTTTATTTTGAGGTCTGAAGGCCGCAGGTCCGCAGGTCGAACGTCGGAAGCCCCCGGACCTTCGACCTCGAGACCTGCGACCTGAGACGTAAGGATGGCGAAGCCCCTCAGCAAAGCGCTCGGCGTGGACATCGGCGGCTCCGGCGTGAAGGGGGCGCCGGTGCACCTCAAGCGCGGCGAGCTCCTCGCCGAGCGCCACCGCATCCCCACGCCGCGGCCCGCCACCCCGAAGGCCGTCGCCGGCGCCGTCGTCGAGGTCGCCCGGTTCTTCGGCTGGACCGGCCCCATCGGGTGCACGGTCCCCGCGCTCGTCCGCAACGGCGTCGTCGAGAGCGCGTCGAACATGGACCCGAGCTGGGTGGGCACGCGGGCGGCGCGGCTGTTCAAGAAGGCCACGGGCTGCCCCGTCGCCGTCATCAACGACGCCGACGCGGCGGGGCTGGCCGAGATGCGCTACGGCGCGGGGAAGGGGAGGAAGGGCGTCACGCTCGTGCTCACCATCGGCACCGGCATCGGCAGCGCGCTCTTCCTCGACGGCCGCCTCGTGCCCAACACGGAGTTCGGGCACCTCCAGTTCGCCGAGTCCATCGCCGAGCACCACGCGTCCGACCGCGTCCGCGAGGCGCACGGGATGCGGTGGCAGGTGTGGGCCGAGGAGCGGCTCCAGCCCGTCCTCGCGCACATCGAGTTCGTCCTCTCCCCCGACCTCATCATCATCGGCGGGGGCGTGAGCCGGCCGGAGCGGTGGGCCGAGTTCGGCCACCTCCTCCGGACGCGGGCGGAGCTGGTCCCCGCCGCCCTCGGCAACGACGCCGGCATCGTCGGCGCCGGCATCGCCGCGCGGGCGCAGATCCCGCGGAAGCGGAAGAAGAAACGAGCGGCGAGCTAACGGGGCGCTCGGCTCACGCCCCATCGCCCGCCGCAGGCGGGGCCTGGAAAAACAGGAGCGCTCCCAGCTCGCCGCCGTGGTTCGTGAGCCTCGCGTGGATGCGGCGGATGCCCCTCCGGTGCAGACGCATGAACAGCGCGTTCAGGTCGTACGCGTTCATCTGCATCTGAGGCGTCGAGAGAGGCCTCCCGCGCACGACGTTGCTGAGGCTCGTCACGAGCGGGATGGCCTTGAGCAAGGCAATGACCCTCCGCTTCCGGGAGCGGGCGAAGGTGAAGTGGAGCGCGCCTACCCCTCCCGGCGCGAGGTGGTCTAGCAGCCGCTCGAAGAGGCGCAACCCCCGACGCACAGGGATGTGTTGGAACACGATGTAGGAGTGGACGAGGTCGTACGTTCCCTCCACCTGCGACAGCGCATCGTCGGAGCGGACGAACCGAACGTTCTGCACCCCTCGCTCGGTGCAGTTCTTCCGGGCCTCCGCCAGCATCGAGGGCGACACATCGGCGCCCAAGACGTGCTCCGCCCGCCGCGCAAACGGGATCACGAGGCGCCCCACCCCACAGCCGAAGTCGAGCACCCGCCTCGGGACATAGTCCACATCCAGGTCCTCTCGGATCGCCGCAAGCACGCGCTCAACGTGCGCCTCGCCCCGCTCGAAGAAATCGGCCCGCGCCGCTTCGTCGAGGCTCTCGCGATGGAAGGCCGCCTGCGCGGTGACCCCGTAGTAGGGATCCCGCACTCCGAACTTTTCCCACGCTCGATCTGTGTTGCGGCCCAGCATCCGTGTTCAAGTTGGAGATGGACGTCCGACGATGGGGTACGGCCGCGACGCCACGGCCCTAGATGCCCCGCCTCACTCCCGAATCACCACGCGATCCGGTACGACGAACGCCTCGGGCCAGCGGGCGCGCACGAACGCCAGCGCGCGCTCAGCCTCGTCACGGAACTCGAAGGCGCCGAGGCGGACGCGGTAGTACGGCTGGAGGTAGGCCACGTCGGGCGTGAGGTCCGACGGCGCCCCGGCGGTGCCGCGCACCTCGCGCCACCACGCGGCGGCCTCGGAGCGGACCCGCTCGGCGGCGTCGCGGCTGTCGGACGAGAAGACCTGGATACGGAAGCCGTCCACGACGCGCTCGCCGGTCTGGCCGGGCACGTCCACGCGGCCTTCCATCAGCCGGGGCGGCACGTCGTGCTCGACGGCGGCCGGGGCAGCCGACGGCTGCGCGTCGTAGCCCGAGGGGTCGAACGTCTCGTACGCCGGATATGCCGGGCGGTCCGGCGGGGGCGGCTCCTCCGGGCCGACCGGCCCGCTCGGCCCCGCCGGCCCCGAGCAGGCGGCGAGGAGGAGGGCTAGTAGACAGAGGACAGAGGACAGTGGACGGTGGACAGGCAGCCCGCGGCCCGCAGCCCGTAGTCCGCCATCCGAAGCCATCTTCCCGTGATCCGTGGTTCGTGGTCCGTGGTCCATCGTCGTCAGTAGCTCGCGTCCGTGGCGAGGCCCTTCAAGATAGCCACCGAGGCGCTCGTGCCGATCCGCGTCGCGCCGTGCGCGATCATCGTGGCGGCGTCTTCGGCCGAGCGGATGCCGCCGGCGGCCTTGACGCCCATCCGGTCGCCGACGACGCGGCGCATCAGCGCGACGTCCTCCGGCGTCGCCCCGTGCGCGGCGAAGCCCGTCGAGGTCTTGACGAAGTGGGCGCCAGCGCGCTCGGCGAGCTCGCACGCGGTCACCTTCTCCTCGTCCGTCAGCAGCGCCGCCTCGATGATGACCTTGACGGTGCGCCCCTGCGCCGCCTCGACGACGGCGCGGACGTCGGTCTCGACCTCGTCGTAGCGCCGGCTCTTGAGCCGCCCGATCCCGATCACCACGTCGACCTCGGCGGCGCCGTCGCGGACCGCCACCTCCGTCTCGAACACCTTGACCGGCGTCCGCTGCGCCCCGTGCGGGAAGCCGACGACGGTGCAGACGACGCTGGCGGCGCCGGAGAGCTCGGCCGCGGCCAGCGGCACCCACACCGGGCTCACGCACACGCTCGCGAAGCCGTGCTCCCGCGCCTCGGCGCAGAGGGCGCGGACGTCGGCTTCGGTGGCCTCGGGCTTGAGGAGGGTGTGGTCGATGAGCCGGGCGAGGGCGTGGGGCGTCACGAGTCGGAGGCCGTCAGGTCGAGGTCGTAAGATCGGAGGCTACCGCCCCAGCCAGCCTACGTTTTTTCCCTTCTCCCTTTTCACTTCTCACCTCACCCCGTCATCTCCTCGACCTCCTCGTCGAGGTTGTACTTCTTCCGCTTCTCCCAGAGCGTCTTCTTCGAGATGCCCAGCAGCCGGGCGGCCTCGGCGTAGGAGACCTTCCGCGTCGAGAGGATGTGCTTGATGTACTCGTACTCGAGCTCTTCGAGGGTGCCGCCGGAGCGGAAGCGGAAGTAGCCGTCGGCGCTGTCCGGCTCGAACCCCTCCGTCTTGAGGAGGGCGAGGTCCCTCGCGTCGAGCCGGGGCTCGCGCGCGAAGATGAGCGCGCGCTCGAGCACGTTCCGCAGCTCGCGCACGTTGCCGGGCCACTCGTGGGCGACGAGCTTCTCCTCGGCCGCCTCGGTGAACCCCTCGAACGGCTTGTTGAACTCGGCCGCGTAGGCCCGCGCGACCTCCTCGGCGATGAGGAGGAGGTCCCGGCCCATCTGGCGCAGCGCCGGGAGCTTGATCGAGACGACGTTGATGCGGAAGAAGAGGTCCTTGCGGAACTGCTTCTCGGCGATCTTCTCCTCGAGGGCGGCGTTGGTGGCGCAGAGGATCCGCGTGGTGACCTTGATGTCCTCGACGCCGCCGAGGCGGCGGAACGTCCGGCTCTCGAGGAACGAGAGGAGCTTGGCCTGGAGCGGCACGCTCATCGAGTCGATCTCGTCGAGGAAGAGGGTGCCGCCGTCGGCGATCTCGAGGAGCCCCGGCTTCGAGGCGCGGGCGTCGGTGAAGGCGCCCTTCTCGTAGCCGAACAGCTCGGACTCGAGGAGGTTGTCCGGCAGCGCGCCGCAGTTGATCTCGACGAACCGGCCGGTGTTCCACTTCGAGGCGTAGTGGATGGTCTGGGCGACGAGGTTCTTCCCGGTCCCGGTCTCGCCGCGGATGAGGACGATGGTGTTGGGGACGTCCTTCAGCGTCTCGATGGTGTCGCGGACCTCCTGGATCTCGGGGCTCGTCCCGATGATCCGCGCGACGGAGTGCTTCTGCTTCCGCTCCTGCTTGATCTCGAGGAGCTCCCGCTTGTCGGAGTAGAGGTCGAGCGCCTTGGCGAGCAGCGTCCGCATCTCCTCCAGGTTGACGGGCTTCTGGAGGTAGTGGAACGCCCCGAGCCGCATGGCCTCGACGGCCGTCTGCACCGACGAGTGCGCCGTCATGATGATGACGGGGAGCGTGAGGTCGCGCCCCCGCACCTCCTCGATGAGCTGGATGCCGGAGACCTCCGGCATCATGAGGTCGGTGAGGATGAGGTCGGGGACGTCGCCGCCGTCGATGCGTTCGAGGAGGTCCACGGCGCTGACGAACGAGCTGGCGGCGTACCCGTCGCGCTGGAGGACCGTCGCGAACAGCTCGCCGATCTTGGGGTCGTCGTCTACGATGTAAATGCGCTTCTGGCTCATGGGCGCGGGGGACGGAACGCAGGGTCGGCAGCGGGGAACGCTCGCGCGGAAGCTACGACACCGGCCCTCCCCACAGGATCCCGCCCTCCCGTTCAGGGCCGATATCCGTTCGGGATCGGCGCAGGGGTCAGGCCCCGCGCAGGTGCGGCGCGAGGACGCGGAGCGCCCCCGGCAGCACCGTCACGTCGAGCGTACGCGCGTCCGCCGTGAGCACCTCGCCGTCGGCGTGGACGGGCAGCGGCGCGGCCGAGCGGAGGGTGACGCGGCGGGCGCGGTGCATCGTCACCTCGGGGGCGTGGACGTGCGCGCCCGTGAACGCCGACGGGAGGAGCTGCACGATCCGCCGCTTCGAGGCACGGGCGATGACGCACACGTCGAGGAGCCCGTCGTCCACGCGCGCCTCGGGCGTGAGGAGGAACCCGCCGCCGACGGAGAACCCGTTGCCGATCTCGACGAGGAGGAAGCGGCCCCGGTGAACGACCGCCGACGGAGGGCGGACGACCGACGCCGGATCACGGACGAGCACACTCCCTTCGTCCGTGGTCCGTGGTTCGTGGTCCGTGGTCTCTACCTCCTCCATAGAGGCCGTGACCTCGACCTCGGGCTGGCGCCACGACCAGAGCGTGCGGAAGACGGCGGCGTGGTAGGCCGCCCGCCCGCCGAGCACCTTGAAGCGGTGCGCGTTGCGGGCCACGAGGGCGTCGAAGCCGACGCCGAGGCAGTTGGTGAAGAGCACCTCGCGGGCGCCGCGGCCGGGCTCGTCGCCGGGCTCCGTCCACCGCGCCCGCCCCACGTCGACCGCGTGGGGCTCCGCCCGGAGGAGGGCCCGG
>DATGQT010000342.1:0-13267 GCA_035304085.1 Rubricoccaceae bacterium | reverse complement strand
TCCGGATCATCCCCTCGAGCATGGCGCTGCCGGGCTCGTAGCGCTGCATGTACGCCGGCCAGTGCGCGGCGATGGGGTGGCGGGGCCGGCTCATCCGGGCGGCGCGGCGGAGCTGGGCGGGGGTCTGGGACGGGCTCGGGGGGCTCGTGGCGCCCGCGGCGGCGGGGCGGTCCACGCGCACGCCGCGCTCGACGGGCTCCCGCTCGTAGGCGTCTTCGCCGGCCGCGGCCTCCTCCGTCGCCAGCAGCTCGTCCTCGTCGATGTCGGACTCGGCGTTGGCCTCGAGGATCTGGTAGATGAGGTCGCGCTTGCGGAGGTCGGCGTAGTCGCGCACGCCGAGGCGGCGAGCGATCTGCTGGAGCTCCGAGATCTTCTTTTCGTGGAGCGAGGCGATGTTCATAGCGGGGCTGCGGCACCGGCCGGGCACCGACGCAGAGCGGCCGTGAGAAGGGCGGGTGGGGAGGGGAGCATTACGCGGCCAGGCTGCCGAGCCGTAAGCAGCTAAAGATTAAGGCCCACGCGCAGCAGAATCCAGACCGCGAACGGTCAGGGATTGAGGTATACGGGGCAGCGGGCGCCGGGTTCGCGCCCGCGCACCCGTGGCACCGATACACCTTCAGGCCGCCCGCCCGAGGGCCTCGACGGCGAGGTGCGAGCCCGTGACGAGGAGGACGTCGCCCGACCCGGCTCGCTGCCGGAACCACGCTACCCCCTCGTCCACGCCCGCCACGTCCACGACGGGCACGCCGCGCGCCCGCAGCATGGCCGCGAGGGCCTCCCGGCTCAGCGCCCGCGCCGACGGCAGCGCTACCGGCAGCGCCGTCGCGCCGGCCTCGGCCAGCAGCGCGGCGAGGGCGCCCGCGTCCTTGTCCGCCATCACGCCGACGAGCGCCCACAGCCGGCCCGCACCAGCCGGCCGGGCGCAGGCGAGGGCGGCGCGCCACCCGTCCGGGTTGTGCGCCACGTCGGCGACGACGCGGGGGTGCTCGGCCCACGTCTCGCACCGGCCGCGCAGCCCGCTCAGGCGCCGCACGCCCGCCAGCCCCGCGCGCACGGCGTCTTCGGGGAGGCCCGGCAGCGCCGTCTCGGCCAGGCGCACGGCGAGGGCGGCGTTCCAGGCCTGGTGCACGCCGGCGAGCCCGAGACGGACCCGCCCGTAGTCGCGCACGGGCGTGCGGAGGCGAAGCACGAGGCCGTCCGGCGCCTCCGAGTCCACCGCCACCGCCACCGCCTCGCGCACACGCTCGACCGGCGCCCCGGCCTCCGCCGCCGCGGCTCTGATGGCCTCCAGCACCTCGGGCTGGTCGGCGCTGGTGAGGAGGGGCACGCCGGGCTTTGCGATCCCCGCCTTCTCCCGCGCGATCTCGGCCAGCGTCGCCCCCAGCAGGTCGGTGTGGTCGAGGCCGATGGCGGTGATGCCGCAGGCGACGGGCCGCAGCACGTTCGTCGCGTCGAGGCGCCCGCCGAGGCCGACCTCGACGACGGCGAGGTCCACGGCCTCCTCGGCGAAGTAGAGGAACGCGAGGGCCACGCTCGCCTCGAAGTAGCTGGGCTCGATGCGCCGGAGGTCGTCGCGGTGGCGGGCGACGGCGGCGGCGATCCAGTCGTGCGGGGCGGGGCGGCCGTCGAGGCGGAGGCGCTCGGCGAAGTCGAACAGGTGGGGCGAGGTGTGGAGCCCCACGCGCCGCCCGGCGGCCGTGCCGACGGCTGCGGCGAAGGAGGCCGTCGAGCCCTTCCCGTTGGTGCCGGCGACGTGGACGGCGCGGAGGCGCTCGTGGGGCCGGCCCATCGCGTCCATCAGCGCCGCCATCCGGGCCAGGCCCGGCCTGTAGGCCGCCGCCCCCGCGTCGGCCCAGCGCGGGAGGGCGTCGAGGAGGGCGAGGGCGGCGGGGTAGGTCATGCGGGGGAGAGAGGGGGAAAGGGTGAGGGGGAGAAAGGGTGAGAGAGAGTTCATCCCCCTTTCTCCCTCTCCCCCTCTCTCCCTTTCTCGACCCGCCGCCGGTCCCCCTCCAGATGCAGAAGTCGGACCCGAAGCGTACCCGGCGGCAGGAGGGGCTCCATCCGCTCCGGCCACTCGACCACGCAGACGCCCTCGCCGTGGAGGAGCTCCTCGACGCCGATCTCGTCCAGCTCGCTCAGCCGCTCGATCCGGTACAGGTCGAGGTGATAGAGGGGCGGGCGCGTGGCGTACTCGTTGACGAGGGTGAAGGTGGGCGAGGACACGTCCTCGGGGTCCCCTCCCAGCCCGCGCGCGAGGCCCTTGACGAGGTGGGTCTTGCCCGCGCCGAGGTCGCCGTAGAGGGCGAGCACGTCGCCGGGGCGAAGGTGGCGGGCGAGGCGCTCACCGAGGGCGAGGGTCTCCTCCGGCGAAGCGGTCTCGATCGGGAGGAGGGCGTAGAGCGGGTGATCGGAGGGTCGGTTCATCGGGTCATCAATCGTCTTCCGACGAACCGATCCGCTCACCCGCGCGGGCGGAGCGTGGCGACGGGGAGCAGCATCTCCTCCATGCTCACGCCGCCGTGCTGGAACGTGTCGTGGTACTGGTTGAGGTAGCGGTGGTAGTTCGTCGGGTAGACGAAGTAGTAGTCGCCGCGGGCGAAGATGTAGTTCTCGTTGATGCCGCCGCGGGGGAGCCCGTACGCCTCGGGCTCCTTGACGAAGATGGCGTCGGAGCCGTCGACCTTGAGGTTGCGGCCGTGCTTGTAGCGGAGGCTCGTGCTCGTCTCGCGGTCGCCGATGACCTTGGTGGCGCGGAGGGCGCGCACGGCGCCGTGGTCGGTAGACACGACGACGGTGCAGTCCTGGCGGGCGAGCTCCTGGAGGGCGGCGTAGAGCCAGGAGTGCTCGAACCACGCCATCGTGAGGGCGCGGTAGGCCCGCTCGTCCGGCGCGATCTCGCGGAGGATGGCGGTGTCACTCCGGGAGTGGGCGAGGATGTCGACGAAGTTGACGACGACGGCGGCGAGGTCGTGCTGGAGGTAGTCGCGGACGGACTCGGCGAAGGTGGCGCCGTCGGCCTGGCTGACGAGCTTGTCGTAGCGCATGCGCACGTCGAGGTGCTTCCGCGCGAGGAGGTCCTGGAGGAACTCCTCCTCGTACTGGTTGAGCGAGGCCTCGTCCTCGCGCTCGGAGGTGCTCCAGCGGCGGGGGAAGCGCTGCGCGATGTCGATGGGCAGCAGCCCCGAGAAGATGGCGTTGCGCGAGAACGGCGTCGCCGTCGGGAGCAGCCCCACGTGCCAGTCCTTCTCGACCTCGAAGAGCGGGAAGAGCAGGCGCTCGAACAGCAGCCACTGGTCGTAGCGCATGCAGTCGATGAGGAGGAAGACGACGGGGCGGCCGTCCTTCAGCTTCGGGAGCACCCACTGCGGGATGACGTCGTGGCTGAGGGGGGGCCGGGCCTCGCCCGGCTTCTCGCCCGCCTTCGCCGCGGCGATCCAGCCGGGGTACGCCTCCTCGACGAACCGGGCGAACTGGCCGTTGGCCTCGCGGTACTGGTCCTCCAGGATCTGGCGGACGCCCTCCTCGGCCCCCTCCAGCTCGAGGTCGTAGCGGACGAGCGTGCCGTAGACCTCCTCCCACCCGGCCACGTCGAGGTCGCCGCCGAGCTGCATCGAGAGGCGGCCGAAGGCCTGGAGGTAGTCCTGGCTCGCCTTCTGCTCGCGGATCTTCTCCCCCTCCAGCAGCCGCTTGACCGTCAGCAGGATCTGCTTGGGGTTGACCGGCTTGATGAGGTAGTCCGAGATCTGGCCGCCGAGGGCGTCCTCCATGATGTGCTCCTCCTCGCTCTTCGTGATCATGACGACGGGGAGGCCGGGCTGCGCCGCCTTGATCTCGGTGAGGGCGTCGAGCCCGCCGAGGCCCGGCATCTGCTCGTCGAGGAAGACGACGTCGTAGCGGTGGGCGCGGGCGCGGGCGACGGCGTCGGCGCCGTTGGTGACGCTGTCGACGTCGTAGCCCTTGGCTTCGAGGAAGAGGACGTGGGGGCGGAGGAGGTCGATCTCGTCGTCGGCCCAGAGGATGCGCGGCATGGAGGATGGAAGATGGAGGATGGAGGATGGAGAACCGGGGGCGCGGCGCGAAGGATCCGGGCACGGGTGGAGGCCGGGGAGGGCACGCCGTTCTCCCTCCATTCTCAACACCGGCCGGCGTATCAACGCCGCGCCTCCACGCGTTAGCCTGCCTCCGCCGCGCCTTCTCCGGCCGTCGTATACTGCCGCTCCTTTTTTAGCACCCCGCCCCCATGCGCCCTCGCCTCGCCCGCCTCGGGCTCCTCCTCGCCTTTGGCTTCGCCCTCACCGCCGCGCCCGCCGCGCTCGCCCAGCCCGCCGCCGGGCCCTCTAACGACTGGTACCTCGACGACCACGAGGCCGACGGCGTCCACGGCCTCTCGGTCCACCGCGCCTACGAGGCGCTCGAGGGCCGCACGCCGGCGCGGACGGTCGTCGTGGCCGTGATCGACGGCGGCGTGGACATCGAGCACGAGGACTTCGAGGGGCAGATCTGGACGAACGAGGACGAGGTCCCCGGCAACGGCGTCGACGACGACGGGAACGGGTACGTCGACGACGTCCACGGCTGGAACTTCATCGGCGGCGCCGACGGGCGGAACGTGCAGTACGACACGCTCGAGCTCGCGCGCGAGGTGGCCCGCCTGAGGGCCGAGGTCGCCGCCGGCACGGCCGACGCCGCGGCGCAGGCGCGCCTGGCTGAGCTCGAGGCCGAGCTGGCCACCGAGCGGATGGAGTACGAGGGGTACGTCGCCCAGCTCGCCGGCATCAACCCGCTCGTCCAGCGCGCCGACGCCCTCGTCCGCGCCCACCTCGGCCTCGGCGAGGGCGAGCCCTACACCACCGAGGACCTCGAGGCCATCCAGACGACGGACCCCGACCTCCTCCAGGCCGTCGACATCCTCCTCTACCTCGCCGCCAACGGCATCACCGCCGCCGACCTCGCCGACCAGCTCGGGAGCCTCCAGGGCCGCCTCGACTACGGGCTCAACCCCGACTTCGACCCCCGCGACATCGTCGGCGACGACTACGACGACCCCGAGGACCGCTTCTACGGCAACCCCGACGTGGCCGGCCCGGACCCCAGCCACGGCACCGCCGTCGCCGGCGTCATCGCGGCCGTCCGCGGCAACGGCGTCGGCATCGACGGCATCGCCCCGCGCGTGCTCATCATGCCCGTCCGCACCGTCCCCGACGGCGACGAGCGCGACAAGGACGTCGCCAACGCCATCCGCTACGCCGTCGACAACGGCGCCGACGTCATCAACATGAGCTTCGGGAAGGGGTACTCCCCGCAGAAGCCGTGGGTGGACGAGGCCGTCCGCTACGCCGAGGAGCGCGGCGTCCTCCTCGTCCACGCCGCCGGCAACGACGGCGCCGACATCGACGTGGAACCGAACTTCCCGAGCCGGTTGATCGAGGGCGGCCCCGAGGCCACGAACTGGATCGAGGTGGGCGCCTCGCGCTGGGACGCCGCCCTCGCCGCCGGCTTCAGCAACTACGGCCGGACGCGGGTGGACGTGTTCGCCCCCGGCGAGCGGATCTACAGCCTCGCCCCCGGCGACGGCTACGGCGCCGCCGACGGCACGAGCCTCGCCGCCCCCCTCGTCTCCGGCGTCGCCGCCCTGCTGCTCGCCTACTACCCCGACCTCACCCCGGCCGACGTGCGCGAGATCATCCTCGACTCCGTCGTCCGCCACGACGCGCAGGTGCCGCGGCCGGGGAGCGAGACGGGCGAGCAGGTGGCCTTCGGCACGCTCTCGGTGACGGGCGGCGTCGTCAACGCGCTCTCGGCCGTGGAGATGGCCGAGGAGCACGTCCACGCCGGCTCCCACTGAGGCGTCTTCCCATCCTCTGATCCGCAGGGATCCGGCGCGCCGGGTCCCTGCGTCGTTTCAGGCCGCCTCGCCGTCGTCCTGGAGGCGGACGTCCTTGGCGCGGAGCTGGAGGCTCGTCCGCCCGTTCCAGTGGTTCTCCTCCACCGAGAACGCGAGCTCGACGGGCCGCCCCCGCCGCACGCTCTTCAGCGCGACGTCGAGCCGCTCGCCGAGGCCGAACCCGATGACGGAGAACGGCGGGCCGCCCCCGCGCTGGGCCACGCGGAGCCGGAGGTGCCGCCCGTCGCCGCCGACGGTCGCCGGGGAGCCGACGATGCGGAGGTCGCGGCCCCAGAAGAGCGGGCGGGGGTTCTCCGGCCCGTAGGGGCCGAACTGCTCGAGCACGTTCCAGAACCGCGCGTCGATGGCGGCGAGGTCGAGGACGGCGTCGAGCTCGAGCTCGGGCGTGAGGACGTCCGGGCTGGCGATGGCCTCGGCGATGGCGGCGTTGAGGTGCTCGCGGAGGGTGGGGATGTCCTCGACGCGGAGGGCGAGGCCGGCGGCGAAGTCGTGCCCGCCGAAGCGGGCGAGGAGGCCCTCGGGGCACGACGCGAGCGCCTTGTAGATCGAGATCCCCTTGACGGAGCGGGCCGAGCCCTTGGCGAGGCCGCCCTCGCCGGCGGTCAGCAGCACGGTGGGCCGGTGGAACTGCTCGGCCACGCGGCTGGCCGTGATCCCGATGACGCCGGGGTGCCAGCCGGGCTGGTGGAGGACGAGGGCGAACGGGCTGGCGGGCATGAACGCCTCGGCCATCCGCAGCGCCTCGTCGCGCGTCTGGAAGTCGAGGTCGCGCCGCTGCTGGTTGAGCGCCTCGATGCGGTCGGCGAGGCGGGCGGCCTCGTCGCGGTCGTCGGCGACGAGGAGGTCGACGGCCAGCGAGGCGTCGTCGAGGCGGCCGGCGGCGTTGATGCGGGGGCCGAGGTTGAAGACGATCTTGGACGAGGTGCAGGCCGTGAGGTCCACGCCCGCGCGCTCGGCCAGCGCCACGAGGCCGAGGCGCGGCGCCACGCACAGCCGCCGGAGCCCCTCCCGCATGAGGATGCGGTTCTCGTCGACGAGCGGGACGATGTCCGAGGCCGTGGAGACGGCGACGAGGTCGAGGTAGGGCCACGCGTCCTCGGCCGGGCGCCCGAGCCGGTGGAGGGTGGCCTGGACGAGCTTGAACCCGACGCCGCAGCCGGAGAGGCCGTCGAAGGGGTAGCCGCAGTCCGGCCGCTTGGGGTCGAGGACGGCGACGGCCTCGGGGAGGGTCTCGCCGGGCTCGTGGTGGTCGCAGATGACGAGGTCGAGCCCCTTCGCCCTGGCGTAGGCGGCCTCGTCGACGGCCGTGATCCCGCAGTCGAGCGCGACGACGAGGGTGGCGCCGACCTCGGCGGCGTGGTCGAAGCCGGCCTGGCCGAGGCCGTAGCCGTGCTCGAACCGGCTCGGGATGAAGTACGTGGCCTCGACGCCGTGGGCGCGGAGGAACAGCGTCATCAGCGCCGTCGCCGTCGTCCCGTCGACGTCGTAGTCGCCGTAGACGAGGACGCGCTCGCCGGTCTCGATGGCCTGGGCGAGGCGCTCGGCGGCGCGGTCCATGTCCCGCATGCGGAACGGGTCGTGGAGGCCGTCGAGGCCGGCGCGGAAGAAGTGCCGCGCCTCGTCGAAGCCGCCGACGCCGCGGAGGACGAGGGCGCGGGCGAGCGGCTCGGGGAGCCGGTTGAGCGCCTGGCTCAGCGCCGCCACGCGCGCCTCGTCGTCGACGGGGCGGAGGGTCCAGCGGAAGGTGGCGGCGGTATCGGTCTCCATCGGCAGGCGAGCCCGGCCACGTCCGGGCCGGCACGGCGGGCAATATAAGGGCAACATTATGACCCGCCGGTCCTCCACTCAGACCCGCCGCGACGCCCGCCGGAGCAGCCCCACGCCGAGGGCGAACAGCGCCGAGCCGAGGACGGCCCAGATGAGCGGGAACGGCCGCCCCCCTACCTCGATCACGAGGAACGACGGCAGCCCCAGCGCCCCCGCCAGCCACGCCCCCAGCCACGCCCCGACGAACCCGACGACGATGGAGACGAGGCACCCGCCGAGGGAGTACCCCGCGAGCGACTGCCCGACGGCGCCGCAGATGCCCGCGATGAGGAGGAGGAGCAGGAGGGAGACGAGATCCATGGCGGGCGGGGGTGAGGTGCCCCGTTCCAACCCCCCGCCACTGGTACCGGTTCGGCCGGATTCTAGGAGAGTCCGTGGTCCGTGGTCTGTCGTCCGTGGTTTGTTAGGGCTCCGGTCCTGATCGCTACGGACCACGGACTACCGCCCACGGACACCCCCATGCAGCAGGACCAGCTCCGCAACGTCGCCATCATCGCCCACGTCGACCACGGCAAGACCACGCTCGTGGACGCGCTGCTGTGGCAATCCGGCACCTTCCGCGCCAACCAGGAGGTCCAGGAGCGGGTCATGGACTCGATGGACCTCGAGCGCGAGAAGGGCATCACCATCATGGCCAAGAACACGGCCGTGCGCTACCACGCCCCCGGCGGCGACTACAAGATCAACATCGTCGACACCCCCGGCCACGCCGACTTCGGCGGGGAGGTCGAGCGCACGCTCCGCATGGTCGACGGCGTGCTCCTGCTCGTGGACGCCGCCGAGGGGCCGCTGCCCCAGACGCGCTTCGTGCTCTCGAAGGCGCTCGCCCTCCGGCTCCCCGCCATCGTCGTCGTCAACAAGATCGACCGGCAGGACGCCCGCCCCGAGGAGGTCCTCAACGAGATCTACGACCTGTTCATCGACCTCGGCGCCGACGAGCATCAGATCGAGTTCCCCGTCGTCTACGCCGTCGCCCGCGACGGGCGGTGCACGACCGAGCTGGGCGGCGAGATGACGGACCTCAAGCCCATCTTCGATGCCATCGTCTCCACGATCCCGGCGCCGCGCGGGGACCGCGAGGGGCCGCTCCAGGTCCTCGTCACCGACGTCAAGCCGGACCCCTACCTCGGGCCCCTCGCCATCGGCCGGCTCGTGGGCGGGACCATCCGGGAGCGGCAGCGCGTGGTGCTCTGCCACCGCGACGGGAGCCGGACGCCGGCGCAGGTGACGGCGCTCTTCGTCAACGAGGGGCTCGAGCGCGTGGCGACGCCCGAGGCCGGCGCGGGCGAGATCGTCCACGTCGCCGGGATGCAGGGCGTCGGGCTCGGGGAGTCCATCGCCGACGCCGACGACCCCAAGCCACTCGCGCCCCTGGCCGTCGACGAGCCGACGCTCTCGATGGAGTTCCGGATCAACGACTCCCCGTTCGCCGGGCGCGAGGGGAAGTACGTCACCTCCCGCAACCTCCGCGACCGGCTCCTGCGGGAGGGCGAGGCCAACCTCGCGCTGCGCATCGAGGAGACCGACTCGCCGGACCGCTTCCTCGTCTACGGCCGCGGCGAGCTCCAGCTCGCCATCCTCATCGAGCAGATGCGCCGGGAGGGGTACGAGTTCGCCGTCGGCATGCCGCAGGTCCTCACGCGGGAGGTCGACGGGAAGCTCCACGAGCCCTACGAGCGGGCGACCGTCGACGTGGCCGAGGAGTTCATGGGCATCGTGATCGAGAAGCTCGGGACGCGCCGCGGGCAGATGGTCCAGATGGTCAACCACGGCTCGGGACGCGTGCGGATGGAGTTCGAGATCCCGGCGCGCGGCCTCATCGGGTACCGGACGGAGTTCCTGACGGACACGAAGGGGACGGGGCTGCTGACGCACCTCTTCGCGGGGTACCGCCCGTGGGCCGGACCCATCACGCACCGCGCCTCCGGCGCCATCGTGGCCGACCGGAGCGGGAAGACGACGAGCTACGCCATCCTCGGCCTCCAGGAGCGCGGGCAGCTCTTCGTGGCGCCGGGCGAGGAGGTCTACGGCGGCATGGTCATCGGCGAGAACGCGCGCGACGAGGACCTCGAGGCCAACGTGACGAAGGAGAAGAAGCTGACGAACATGCGCGCCGCCAGCGCCGACTCCTTCGAGAAGCTGGACCCGCCGCGGCGGCTCTCGCTGGAGGAGGCCATCGAGTTCATCCGGGAGGACGAGCAGATCGAGGTGACGCCGCGGGCGCTGCGGCTGCGGAAGCGGCACCTCGACCCCCACGAGCGCAAGCGCGCCGCCTCGGCGCGGAAGGCGGAAGTCCAGTAGACGGTGAGACCGTGGACGGTGGGACGTAGGCGTAGCTTCGACGCCCGCCGTCTACTGTCTTCCGTCTACTGCACACCAAAAAGTGGAGCCGTTCGACCTGCTGCCCTACTGGGACGAGGCCGCCCTCGACGCGCTCGTCCCGCCCCGGAAGGGGCGCGAGGCGTACGTCGAGCTGCACAACCTGATCGCGGCGGCGGGGCGGCCGGAGGCGTTCGGGCCGGAGGACCTCGTGCGGATCGGGCGGCGGCACGGCGTGGACCTCCGGCGCGCCTTCCGGCAGGAGCGCCTCACGCTCTACGCCACCTACCTCCACCACGCCGCCGCCCGCGGCCTCCCCGCGGCGGAGCGGGCGACGCTGGCCCACCTCGCCCGCACCCTCCACCTCGACGCCGCCGACCTCGGGCCGCTCCACGAGCACGCCTTCGGCCGCGCCGTCACCGACGTCCTCGCCGACAACTGCCTCTCGGTCGAGGAGCGGCTCCTGCTCTACGCCCTCCAGCACGCCCTCGGCCTCGACCCGGCGGCGGCCAGCGCGGCCTACGAGGCGGCGGCGCGCGAGCGGCTCCTCGTCGCCGTGGCCCGCGCCCTGTGCGACGGGGCGCTGAGCCCGGAGGAGGCCGAGGAGATCGCGGCGCTGGAGCGGGCGCTCGACGTGCGCGTGCCGGAGCGCGTGGCGCAGATGCTGGCCGAGGCGTCGTACGGGTGGCGCCTCCGCCACGGCCCGCTGCCGAACGTGAAGGTGGGCGTCAACCTGCACCGCGGGGAGGCCGGCCACTTCGGCGTCGATGGGCGCTGGCGCGAGGTGAACTACGCCCTGCTCCGCGTGCTCCTGCGCGAGCACCGCGAGCGCCTGCACCAGGGCCAGACGGCCGGCCTCCGCATCCCCGAGCACGCGCTGATGGGCCGGAAGTGGTTCGAGGGCCACATCGCCGTCACCAGCGTGCGGCTCGCCCTCGCGCGCCCCGGCGGGAAGCCGAAGGACCACGGGCTGCGCTCGCTCGTCGGCGTAGAGCGCTACGCGAACGGCGTCCGCGTCTCGATCCGCGGCGGGCGGACGATCCTCCTCGACGCCGGGTCTGCGAACGGGGCGCTCTACACCGTGCTGTGGCGGCTGGTGTACCCCGACCGGCCGCTGCCCGAGGAGGGCGCGTAGGCGTGCAGGCTCGCACGCGTGCAGGCTCGCAAGCGCCCCTGTGGGCTTACAGGATGCCGTGCTTGCGGGCGCAGGCCTCGAGCCCCTTCCGCTGCTCCTCGGTGAGGTGGCGCGGGATGGACACCTGGACCTCGACGTAGAGGTCGCCCGTGTGCTCGGCCGTCTCGACGCCCTGGCCGCGGAGGCGGAGGCGCTCGCCGGGCTGCGTCCCGGGCGGGATCGTCACCTTGATCGTCTTGCCGTAGGCGTTCGTGATGGCGCGCGTGGTCCCGAGCATGGCCTCCATCGCCGAGATGGTCTCGGTGACGTGGAGGTTGTCGGCCTCGCGCCGGAACCGCGGGCTCGGCTCGACGCGGAACGTCACGTAGAGGTCGCCGGGCTCGCCGCGGCCGCCGGGGGCTGGCCGGCCGCGCCCGCGCACGCGGACCTTGAACCCGGAGCGGACGCCCTTCGGGATCGTGAGCCGGAGCGGCTCGCCGTCGCCCAGGCGCAGCTCGGTCTTGCCGCCGCGGAGGGCCTGGTCGAACGAGAGCCTGACGGTGGTCTCGACGTCGCGCCCGCGGGCGGGGCGGCGCGCGCGCGGCTCCTCGAAGACCTGGGAGAAGAAGGAGCCGAAGCCGCCGGCCTCGCCGGCGAAGCCCCCACCGGCACCGCCGAAGAGGTCCTCGAGGTCCACGAACTCGACGCGGCCGCCGTTGGGGCCGGGCCCGGCGCCGCCGAAGCCGCCGTACCCCGGCCCGTAGCCGGCGAAGGGGTTGCGGCGGGCGCGGTCGTAGGCCTTCCGCTTCTGGGGGTCCGAGAGCACCTCGTAGGCCTCCTGCACCGCCTTGAAGCGCTCCTCGGCCTCCGGGTCGTCGGGGTTACGATCCGGGTGGTAGGTCCGGGCGAGGCGGCGGTAGGCCTTCTTAACTTCCTCCGCGCTCGCCCCCTCGTCGACCTCGAGGACCTGGTAGTAGTCGGTGATCTCGGCCATGGGCGCCGGGGGCCGCCGCGATCCGGGCCGGCGGTGTGCCAGCCCGTCGGGAAAACCCGCAGGGGTCGGTGCGTCGTCCCCGAGCGCACAGATTGTGCCAGCGCTTCCCCTTGCCGAAATGACACCCGCTGCCCGGCCGGCCGGCCGCCCCATCCGCACCCTCCTCGTCGCCAACCGGGGCGAGATCGCCGTCCGCGTCATCCGCACCTGCCGCGAGCGCGGGATCCGCACCGTCGCCGTCTATTCCGAGACGGACCGGAACGCGCTCCACGTCCGCCTGGCCGACGAGGCGCACGCGATCGGGCCGGCGCCGTCGGCGCAGTCGTACCTCGTGGGCGAGCGGATCCTGGAGGTGGCGAAGGCGGCGGGCGCCGACGCCGTCCACCCCGGCTACGGGTTCCTCTCCGAGAACGCCGCCTTCGCCGAGGCCTGCGCCGAGGCCGGCGTCGCGTTCGTCGGCCCGCCGCCGCGCGCCATCGCGCTCATGGGCGACAAGACGGCCGCGCGCCGGCTCATGCGCGAGGCCGACGTGCCGATGGCGCCGGGGACGACGGAGGCGGTGGACGACGCCGCCGAGGCGGAGCGGATCTCGGGCGAGATCGGCTACCCCGTCCTCGTGAAGGCGGCGGCGGGCGGCGGCGGCAAGGGGATGCGCGTCGTCGAGCGGCCGGAGGACTTCGCCTCGGCCTTCCGCGGTGCGCGGAGCGAGGCACAGAGCGCCTTCGGCGACGGCCGCGTCTACGTCGAGAAGTTCTTCCCGGCCCCGCGCCACATCGAGATCCAGGTGCTCGCCGACGCGCACGGCAACGTGGTGCACCTCTTCGAGCGGGAGTGCTCGATCCAGCGGCGCCACCAGAAGGTGGTCGAGGAGGCGCCGAGCGCCGTGCTCACGCCGGAGCTCCGCGCGGCGATGGGCGAGGCCGCCGTGCAGGCGGCGAAGGCGTGCGGCTACGTCGGCGCCGGGACGGTCGAGTTCCTCTACGACGACGGCGACTTCTACTTCCTCGAGATGAACACGCGGCTGCAGGTGGAGCACCCCGTGACGGAGTGGATCACGGGGCTCGACCTCGTGGCCGAGCAGCTCCGCATCGCCGAGGGCGAGCCGCTG
>DATGQT010000341.1:0-13157 GCA_035304085.1 Rubricoccaceae bacterium | reverse complement strand
CGGACCACGGACCACGGACCACGGACCACGGACCGCATAAAAAGGGCGCGAACGGCCCCGCGACGACGGCCGCACTCATACCTTCCGCGCAGCGCCTACCTTACGGGCTAGGCACGACCCCCGTACCGTTCCCTGCTATGGCCGAGATCCCGACGCCACCGGCCCCCTCTGCGGCCCGCCCCACCCGCCGCCTCCCCGAGGTCACCGTCCTCTTCGCGGGCGACTCCGGCGACGGCATGCAACTCACGGGGAGCCAGTTCTCCCACGCCACGGCGCTCGCGCGCAACGACCTCGCCACGCTGCCGGACTTCCCGGCCGAGATCCGCGCCCCGGCCGGCACCCTCTACGGCGTCTCCGCCTTCCAGCTCCACTTCGGCGAGCACGCCGTCCACACCCCCGGCGACGAGGTGGACCTGCTGGTGGCGATGAACCCCGCCGCGCTGAAGGTGAACCTCCACCGCGTCCGCCCCGGCGGCCTCGTCCTCGTCAACACCAACAGCTTCGAGCCGCGCGACCTCGCGCTGGCCGGCTACGAGACGAGCCCCCTCGACGACGGCACCCTCGACGGCTACGAGGTCGTCCGCGTCGAGCTGACGAAGCTCACGCGCGAGGCGCTGGCCGACTTCGACCTCTCGACGAAGGAGACCGACCGCTCGAAGAACATGTTCGCGCTCGGCCTCGCCCTCTGGCTCTACACCCGCCCCATCGAGCCGGCGCGCGCGTGGGTCCGGGCCAAGTTCAAGGACGAGACGATCCGCGAGGCGAACCTCCGCGCGCTCAACAAGGGGTACGACTACGGGGAGGTCACGGAGGCCTTCGCCGCGCGCTACGAGGTGGCCCCGGCCCCGCTCGAGCCCGGCGTCTACCGCGCCATCAAGGGGAACGAGGCCCTCGCGCTCGGCCTCGTCGCCGCCGCCACGCGGAGCGGGCTCCCCCTCTTCTACGGCTCCTACCCCATCACGCCGGCGAGCGACCTCCTCCACGCGCTGGCGCGCCACAAGGAGTTCGGCGTGCGGACGTTCCAGGCCGAGGACGAGATCGCCGCCGTCGGCGCCGCCGTCGGCGCGGCCTTCGGCGGCAGCCTCGGCGTGACGGCCACCTCCGGGCCCGGCCTCGCGCTCAAGGGCGAGTTCATCGGCCTCGGCGTGATGACGGAGCTGCCGCTCGTGGTCGTGGACGTCCAGCGCGCCGGCCCGAGCACGGGGATGCCGACGAAGACGGAGCAGAGCGACCTCCTCATCGCCGTCTACGGCCGCAACGGCGAGGCGCCCGTCCCCGTCCTCGCCGCGAAGACGCCCGGCGACTGCTTCGAGGCGGCCTACGAGGCCTGCCGCGTCGCCGTCACCTACATGACGCCGGTCATCCTCCTCTCCGACGGCTACCTCGGCAACGGCGCCGAGCCGTGGCGCATCCCGGACGTGGACGCCCTCCCGCCGTTCCCCGTCCGCTTCGCCTCGCGCGAGACGGCGCCGCGGGCCGACGACGGCTCGTTCCTCCCCTACGTCCGCGACGAGCGGACGCTGGCGCGGCCGTGGGCGACGCCCGGCACGCCGGGCCTTGAGCACCGCATCGGCGGCCTCGAGAAGGACGCCCGCACGGGCGGCGTCTCCTACGACCCCCACAACCACGAGCACATGGTGAAGACGCGCGCGGCGAAGGTGGCCCGCGTGGCGCAGGAGATCCCGCCGACGGAGGTCGAGGGGGACGCGGCCGAAGACGGCCGGGGCGACGTGCTCGTCGTCGGCTGGGGCTCGACCTACGGCGCGCTCAAGGCGGGCGTCGAGCGGGCGCGAGCACAGGGCCTCCGCGTGGGGCACGTCCACCTCCGCTGGATCAACCCGCTCCCGCCCGACCTCGGCGACGTCATCGGCCGCTTCCGCACGGTGCTCGTGCCCGAGCTCAACGACGGCCAGCTCGTCCGCCTCCTCCGCGAGCGGTTCCTGATCCCGGCGCGGAGCCTGACCAAGATCCAGGGCCTCCCCTTCAAGGCGAGCGAGATCGAGGCCGCCCTCCACGCCGCCGCCGAATAGCGAACACCCGACTCAGGGGCGCGCCGCGCCCCCACGTCCGCGCCTCCGTTTACGACCATGAGCGACGCGCAGCACCCGAACGAGCAGCACGCCGACGAGCAGCAGCCTCAGAAGCCGCAGGGCGCCAGGCCCGCCGGGCCACCCAAGGCCACCAAGCCCGCCGGCCCCGGCGGCGTCAAGCCCGTGGGCCTCCCGAAGGCTGCAAAGCCTGCCGGTCCTACCGGCGCCAAGCCTGCGGGCCCGCCGAAGGTCGCGAAGCCCGCCGGCCCACAGCCCGCGTCCGGGCCGCCGAAGCCCCCCGCGCGCCCGGGCGCCCGCCCGGCCCGGCCACCGGCGGCTCGCGTCGTCGGCGTCCCCGCCGAGGGCGAGGCGGCGCCGATGGGCGACGGCGACGTGGGCGCGCTGCCCACCCTCTCCCGCCAGGACTTCGTCTCCGGCGCCGACGTCCGCTGGTGCCCGGGGTGCGGGGACTACGCCGTGCTGGCCGCCGTCCAGCGCGTCCTCCCCGAGCTGACGCAGCGGCGGGAGGACGTCGTGTTCATCTCCGGCATCGGCTGCTCGAGCCGGTTCCCCTACTACATGAACACGTACGGCTTCCACTCCATCCACGGCCGCGCGCCGGCGGTGGCGACCGGCCTCAAGGCGAGCCGGCCCGAGCTCGACGTCTGGATCATCACCGGCGACGGCGACGCGCTCTCCATCGGCGGCAACCACCTGCTCCACCTGCTCCGCCGCAACCTCGACTGCCAGCTCATCCTCTTCAACAACCAGATCTACGGCCTCACCAAGGGGCAGTACAGCCCGACGAGCGAGCAGGGGAAGGTGACGGGGAGCACGCCCTACGGCTCGCTCGACCACCCCTTCAACCCCGCCGCCGTCGCCCTCGGCGCCGACGCCTCCTTCGTCGCCCGCTCCCTCGACCGCGACCCCAAGCACATGCAGGAGGTGCTCCGCCGCGCCCACGCCCACCGCGGCGCCGCCTTCGTCGAGGTCTACCAGAACTGCAACATCTTCAACGACGGGGCCTTCTTCGAATTCACCGAGCGCGACACGAAGCCGGCGCGGACGGTGTTCGTCGAGCACGGCCGCCCGCTCGTCTACGACGACGGCCGGAAGGGCCTCGCCCTCGACGGCCTCCGCCTCGTCTCGCTCGACCTCACCGGGGAGCGGACGGCCGACGACTGCCTCGTGTGGGACGAGGCGGACAAGGGGCTGGCCCACCTCCTCGCCGAGCAGCTCTTCCGCGACCCCGCGCTGCCGCGCCCCTTCGGCGTGTTCTACGCCGAGGAGCGGCCGACCTACGACCGCCTGATGCAGGAGCAGGTCGAGGCCGTCACGGCGAAGAAGGGGCCGGGCGACCTCAAGCAGCTCCTCCACGCCGCCTCGACGTGGACCATCGAGTGAGCCTCAGCGCGTCCTGACGACGGGGAAGGTGCGTACGGCGCCGGGCACCTCGTACCGCACGAGGTACACCCCAGCCGGCAGCGACGACGTGTCCAGCGCCGCCTCGTGCTCGCCCGGCCCCCGCTCCCCGTCCACGAGCACGGCGACCTCCCGCCCGAGCACGTCGTACACCGAGAGCCGCACCGCTATCGGCTCGGGCACGGAGAACCGGACGGCGAGGCGGTCGGTGAACGGGTTGGGAGACGGGCGGGCCACGGCGAGCGGCGGCGGCGGCGGCGAGCCCTCGCCCTCGACGCGGGCGGGGGCGAGGAGCTCCCACACGTCCCTGATCACGCGCGCGGCCTCGCGGAGGGCGACGACGGAGCCGAGGTTGCTCGACGCCCACGCGAAGGGGATCGCGAAGACGACCTCCTCCTCGCCGCCCGCTTCGAGGCGGAACGGGCCGGTGACGACGACGAAGCGGCGGTCGCCCGGCGGGTTGTCCTCGGCGATCTCACTCCAGTCCTGCACCGTGACGGGGTCGCCGGGGAAGGCGAACTTCGTGATCTCGCCGTCGGTCTGGTACCCGTTGCCCTCCGCGGTCATCGGCGTGCCGTCACCCCAGAGCCCCTGCATGTAGTTGTAGTACATCTCCCGCGTGCTGGGGTCGGATACCGAGGGGTCCGGCACCCCTTGGAAATAAGAGAAGCTGGTCATGCCCAGCCGCTCCCCTGCCTCGTCGACCTCCCCGTCGCCGTCGTCGTCGCGCCCGTTCGGCAGCCCCACCGGACCCTGCACCACCTGCACCCCCACCGCCGGCGGCGCCCCGTAGACATAATCCACGGGGCGCCCGTTGTACGCGTACCCCATCCCGAGCGTCGTATCCGAGCCGACGTAGTCGTCGGCGGCATCGCCGAGGTCGGGGTCTACGAAGAAAGCGACGTAGGCGCTGTCGATGGCGGCTCTATTCCGGTTGAGGATGCGGTACCGGTAGAACGTCGCCCGGTCCAGCACACTCGTCGGCAGCGCCACCGCGAACGCCGTCCCCTGCACCTCGATGCCGAGCGGGGGCGAACCCGAGCCCCGGTGGACGTTCCCGGCGTCGTTCATCACCCACCACGCCGCCTGGCTCCCCCACACCGCCGGCTGGTCCCCCCCCGCGAGGTCGTAGTTCCCCTCGACCCCGTCGCCGTCGAGGACGGGCGCGCCGAGGTGGGCCGGCCAGTCCCGCAGGTCCGCCGTCGCTTCCCCCGTGCGGAGGTAATGCCGGATGTCGTCGCGGCTGACGGCGTAGATGCGGTCGTGGCGGGCGCAGTCGCCGGGCGTGAGCACCTCCCCCTCGTCGAGCGGGCCCGGCCAGAACTCGAAGTTGGCGTAGCGCGAGCCGGCCACGCGGACCTCGCCGTCGACTTTCCCACCGATCCACAGGCCCGCCGCGAAGATGGGCGTCTTGGGGATGGGGTCTATGGCCGTCGCCCGGGGGATGACGTAGACGGCCTGAGAGCCCTCCCCGAAGAAGAGGTTGCCGCCGTTGAAGACACGAGCCAGGACGTCGCTGACGTCGAGGTCGGCCGAGGCCGTGCCGGGCGCGCAGTGGCCGGGCGTGGGCTGCGCGGAGGCGGAGGCCGCCAGTCCGAGGAGCAGGAACGCGACGAGGCAACGTGTAGCGACGAGCATAGGCAAGGCTGAGCGTCAGTTTAAGCGGAAATACGGCGCGCCGGCTTACGACTCAAGTCACTAACCGGTGCCCTCGCGGCGCCCGCTGAACACGCCACGTATGGTCGCGATGCTACGGGGTGCCCTCCACAGGGGCAGTCCTACCCGGTGAAGAACGTCCACAGATGGACGGGCGGGCGTATCCTTGACGGCCAAGGTCATGCCGCATCCTCGTCGCCCCTTGCGTCTCCTCGCCCTCCCGCTCGCCCTCCTCGTCGGCTGCGCGGAGCCGGACTCGGCCGCCGGCCCGGCGCCCCTCGCCCCGGCCGGGCCCGACACCCTCGTCGCCACGGACGGCGGGGCCGTCCGGCTGCCTGACAGCCTCCGGGCGCGGCTCGTGGCCGAGGACCCGCTGTGGGAGGCGGCCCTCCGCCTCCACTACGACGCCGTCGTGATGGACGGGCACGTGGACACCCCGTCGCTCATGCTCGACGAGGGCTACCGCCTCGGCGAGCGCCACGCGCCGCAGCCGGGCCGCGCGCACGTGGACCTCCCGCGGATGGTCGAGGGCGGCCTCGACGCCCCCTTCTTCTCCATCTTCGTCTCGCGCCACTACGGCGAGGGGCCCGAGGCGACGGCGCGCGCCCTCGCCATGATCGCCGAGGTCGAGCGGCAGGTGGCCGCCCTCGACGGCGTCGAGATCGCCCGCTCCGCCGCCGACGTGCTGCGGATCACGCTGGAGGGGAAGAAGGCCGTCCTCCTCGGGCTCGAAGGGGGCCACGCGCTCCAGGCCTCGGAGGACGTGCTCCGGCGGCTCTACGACGCCGGCATCCGCTACGTCACCCTCACCCACACCAACACGAACGGGTGGGCCGACTCGTCGCAGGACGCCCCGCGCCACGACGGCCTCTCCGAGCGGGGCGTCGCGCTCGTCCACGCGATGAACCGGCTCGGCGTGCTCGTCGACGTCTCGCACGCCTCCGACGCCACCTTCGCCGACGCCCTCGCCGCCAGCCGCGCCCCCGTCATCGCGAGCCACTCGTCGGCGCGCGCGCTCGTCCCCAACCCCCGCAACCTGACGGACGACCAGCTCCGCGCCCTCGCCGCCAACGGCGGCGTCGCCCTGGTCAACTTCTTCGCCGACGTCGTCAACGGCGCGCTCGACGCGGAGGTGATGGCGGCGGTCGAGCGTCGGCTCGCACGCGAGCACGGCGGCGACGGCGCGATGCTGTGGGAGGCCATCCGCACCGAGGCCGCCGCCCGCGGCCTCCGCCGCGCCACCCTCGACGACGTCCTCGACCACCTCGACCACGTCGCCCGCGTGGCCGGCGTCGACCACGTCGGCCTCGGGTCCGACTTCGACGGGGTGACGGCGCTGCCCGAGGGCCTCGGCGACGTGACGCGGCTGCCGTGGCTCACCTACGGCCTGCTCCGGCGCGGCTACTCGGAGGACGACGTGCGGAAGGTCCTCGGCGGCAACCTCCTCCGCGTGATGGCCGAGGCGGAGGCGATTGCGGCTGAAGAAAGGGGGAATGGGTGAAAGGGGGAGAGGAGGCGATGGGGTGATCCCCCTTTCTCCCTCTCCCCCACTCCCCCTTTCACGACACTACCGGGCCAGCCGGCAGCGACCGCCCTCAGGCCACCTGCGCGAAGTGCTGGCGGACGGTCTCGCCGATGGCTGCGGGGCTCTCGATGGTCGTGATGCCGGCCTCACGCATCGCGCGGAGCTTCTCCTCGGCCGTCCCCTTGCCGCCGGCGATGATGGCGCCGGCGTGGCCCATCCGCCGGCCCGGCGGGGCCGTCCGCCCGGCGATGAACCCGAAGACCGGCTTCGACATGTGCTCGCGGACGAACGCGGCGGCCTCCTCCTCGGCCGTCCCCCCGATCTCGCCGATCATCACGACGGCCTCCGTCTCGGGGTCGGCCTCGAACAGCGCCAGCGCGTCGCGGAACGTCGTCCCGATGACGGGGTCGCCGCCGATGCCGACGGCCGTGCTCTGCCCGAGCCCGGCGCGCGTGAGCTGGTCCACGGCCTCGTACGTCAGCGTGCCCGAGCGCGAGACGACGCCGACGGGGCCGTCGGCGAAGATCATCGTCGGCATGATGCCGACCTTGCACTCGTCGGGGGTGAGGACGCCGGGGCAGTTCGGCCCGACGAGCCGCGCGCCGCGGCGCTCGACGTAGGGCCTGACGGGGAGCATGTCCCGCGTCGGGATGCCCTCGGTGATGCAGACGATGACCCCGACGCCGGCGTCGGCGGCCTCGAAGATGGCGTCGGCGGCGAAGGCCGGCGGCACGAAGATGCACGAGACGTCGGCGCCCTCGCGCTCTACGGCGGCGCGGACGGTGTCGTAGACGGGCCGGTCGAGGTGGCGCTGCCCGCCCTTGCCGGGCGTCACGCCCGCGACGACGTTCGTGCCGTACTCCATCATCTGGCCGGCGTGGAACGTGCCCTCCTTGCCGGTGAAGCCCTGGACGACGACGCGGGAGTCGCGGTTTACGAGGATGGACATGGGGTGGGGGATGGGTGGATGGAAGGGGCGGAGGGGACGGAGGGGACGGAGGGACTCAGGGGATGCGAACCTTCCACCCCCTCCATCCTTCCCATCCCCTCCACCCTCTCACACCGGAGGCTGGCCCTCCGTCGGCGGCGCGGGGGGCGGCGGGGCGCCGGGCGGCTGCTGCGCCGGCGGCGGCGCCTGCTCGGCCGTCTGCGGGTACGCGGGCTGCGCGGGGGGCGGCGCCGGCTGCTGGGGCGGCTGCTGGGGGTACTGCGGGTAGCCGAGCTGCTGGGGCGGCGGCTGCCGCGGCGGCGCCTCCGACGTCGTCAGCTCCCGCTTGATGTCGTTCGTGGCGTCCTTGAACTCGCGGATCCCCTTGCCCAGGCCGCGCGCGATCTCGGGGATCCGCTTGGCGCCGAAGACGAGGAGCACCACGAGCAGGATGAGCATGAGCTCCCAGGGGCCGATGTTGCTCATGTCGGTGGGGTGTCGGTGGAACGGAGCCCGAACGAACGGCCGGCGGCGTGGTTCGGCCGGGGCAGGCAAGGTAGCGGCGGGCCCCGGGCTCGCCAAGCGGATCGCGCGGTCTTCGCACGCGCCGCCCGTGCGGGCTCCGCGGGCGCGGCGTAGCTTGGCCCGGCAACCGTGCCCCCATGCCCGCCCCGCCCCCCGCCCTCTCCCGCGAGGCGATCCTCGCCTGGCCCAAGGCCGAGCTCCACTGCCACCTCGACGGCTCCCTCCGCCTCGGCACCCTCCTCGACCTCGCCCGCCGGCAGGGCCGGCTCGACCTCCTCCCGGCGCAGGACGAGGAGGCGCTGGCCGAGGCGCTGAGGCAGATCGACGGGAGCGCCACGCTCGAGGAGTACCTCGCGTGGTTCGGCTACACGCTCCCGGTGATGCAGACGCGCGAGGCGCTCCACCGCATCGCCTACGAGCTGGCCGAGGACGCCGCCGCCGAGCACGTCCGCTACCTCGAGGTCCGCTACGGCCCCGTCCTCCACACCGAGGAAGGGCTCTCCCTCTGGCAGGTCAACGACGCCGTCCTCGCCGGCCTCCGCGACGCCGAGGCCGACTTCGGCATCACGACGGGGGTCATCGTGTGCGGCCTCCGCGACCGGTTCGAGAGCGCGTCGCTCGCCCAGGCGGAGCTGGCGGCGGCCTACCGCGAGCGCGGCGTCGTCGGGTTCGACCTCGCCGGCGGCGAGCGCGGCAACCCGGCCGAGATGCACGGGGCGGCGTTCTACTACGCCCGCAAGCACCTCCTCAACATCACCGTCCACGCCGGCGAGAGCTTCGGGCCGGCGAGCATCCGGCAGGCGCTGTTCAAGTGCGGCGCCCACCGCATCGGCCACGGCGTCACCCTCGGCCAGGACCCCGACCTCCTCCGCTACTTCGTCGACCGCCAGATCCCGCTGGAGGTCTGCCCCACGAGCAACGTGCAGACGCACGTGGTGGCCAGCTACGAGGCGCACCCCGTGGCGGAGTACGTCCGCGCCGGCGTGCCGGTCACGATCAACACGGACAACCGCCTCTTCTCGCACACCACGATGACCGACGAGCTCTACCTCGCCCACACCCGCTGCGGCATCCCGGCCGAGGCGCTGCGCGAGGTCGTGCTCAACGGGTTCCGCCACGCCTTCCTCCCGTGGGCCGCGAAGCAGGCACTCCTGGCCGAGGTCGAGCCGCTGGTGACGGTGGGCGGTGGACAGTGAGACGGTGGACGGCGTACATGTAGCTTCCCTCCTTCCATCCGACCTCCCCATGCGCCCGCTCCTCGTCGCCCCGCTCGCTGCGCTCCTCGCCTGCGCGTCCGAGCCGGCCTCGGCGCCTGACCCCACCGCCGAGCCGGCGCCGGCCCCCACGTCGTCGGCGGATGCCCGCACGTCATCGGCCATCCCGGCTGATTCCCTCGACGTCCGGGCCTGGCTCGCTGAGGTCCGCGCGCTCGACGCGCAGGTGGAGACGCTCGACTACGACAGCCTCGTCGCCCGCAGCCGCCGCCTCGCCGACCGCATCGACCCGGTCGTGGGCTGGCGCCGCGCCTGCGACACCTACAACGACCCCTCCACCGGCGAGCCGATCTACGATCCCGTAGCCCCGGAGCTGGAAGCGACGATCGGGCGGGGGGTGATGGACGTGGCGCCGCTCGGCGAGGGCGAGGCGGCCGTGTCCATCCTCTGCGCGATGGGGGCCTACCAGGGCTCCTGGGCCCTCGTCCACGTGGAAGGGGACGGCGTGTCCCTCGTCCGTACCACCCACCTCGACGAGAACTACCGGCCCACCGCGTCCGAGGCGATGACGTTCGGCGAACCCGTCTTCGAGCCCGACGGCCGCGTCTTCACGACGTTCACCAGGAGCCGCGGGGCGGGCGACTGCGGCGCGTTCACGCGCTACCGCCTCGGCACGGGCGGCCAGGCCGAGATCCTCGAGGTCCGCGCCCGCGAATGCGGCGACGAGATCGAGGCCCCGGACGAGCTGCCCCCGCCCACGGAGTGGCCCGTCGTCTATTCGGCCGAGTGATGCCGCGCGCCGTCACCGTCGAGCCGACCGTCGCGCTGGCGGGGCGCGTGGCCCTGCCGCCGGACAAGTCCGTCAGCCACCGCGCGGCGATCCTCGCGGCGCTGGCCGAGGGCGAGAGCGAGCTCGTCGGCTTCTCCGACGCCGCCGACCCGCGGGCCACGCTCGCCTGCCTCCGCGCCCTCGGCGTCGAGGTGCGCGAGGAGGCGGGGAGCCTGCTCGTCCGCGGCGTCGGCCCCCGCGGCTTCCGCGTGCCCGAGGGGCCGCTCGACTGCGGCAACGCCGGCACCACGATGCGCCTCCTCGCGGGCGTCCTCGCGGGCCAGCCGTTCGCGTCCGTCCTCACCGGCGACGCCTCCCTCTCGCGCCGTCCGATGGACCGCATCGCCGAGCCGCTCCGCCTCATGGGCGCCCGCGTCACCCTCGACGACGGCCACGCGCCGGTGCAGATCGAGGGGGGGCGCCTCAGCGGCATCGAGTACCGGCTGCCCGTGGCGAGCGCGCAGGTGAAGAGCTGCGTGCTGCTGGCCGGGCTGCTGGCCGAGGGCGCCACCACCGTCGTCGAGCCCGTGCCGACGCGCGACCACACCGAGCGGATGCTGGGGCTCCCGGTGTTCGACCTCGGCGGCGAGCGGCGAATCGCGGTCGAGGGCGGGATGCGCGTGCGCCCCGGCCTGTGGGTCGTCCCGCGCGACTTCTCGGCCGCGGCGTTCTTTCTCGTCGCGGCCTCCGTCGTCGAGAACGCCACGCTGGAGCTGCGGCAGGTGGGACTGAACCCGACGCGGGCGGCTCTCCTCGACGTCCTCCGCGCCATGGGCGCGCGGATCGACGTGGCCAACGAGCGCGAGCACGCGGGCGAGCCGCTAGGCGACGTGCGCGTCTACGCGCCGGGCGGCCTCGTGGGCGTCGAGGTGGGCGGGGCGCTGATCCCCAGCCTCATCGACGAGTTGCCCGTGCTGGCCGTCGCCGCCGCGTGCGCCGAGGGCCGCACCACCATCCGCGACGCCGCCGAGCTACGCCACAAGGAGACCGACCGCCTCGCCGCCACCGCGGCCTTCCTGCGCACGATGGGCGCCGCCGTCGAGGAGCGCGAAGATGGGCTGGTGATCGAGGGCGGGCGCCCGCTCCACGGCGCGACGGTCGAGAGCGCGGGCGACCACCGCATCGCCATGGCCGCCGCCATCGCCGCGCTCGCGGCCTCCTCCCCCACCACCATCCGCGACGCCGACTGCGTGGCCGTCTCCTTCCCCGGCTTCTGGGAGGTGCTGGACGGCCTCGCTGGCGGAGGAATCGTGTCTGATGAGGACGACGGACCACGGACCACGGACCACGGACGCTGAGCCTGTCCGTCGTCTATCGTCCGTCGTCTGTCGTCTCCGGAATCCAGAGGTGCCGCTCCAGGTCCACGCGGCCGTCGTCGGTGAACGTGACGCCCTCGGCGCGGAGGCGCTCCTCCATCACGTCCGGCGTCTCGAAGTGCATCCGCCCGGTGAGCGCGCCGAACCGGTTGACGACGCGGTGGCAGGGCACGGCCAGCGGCCCGTCGTCCGAGCGCGCGACGGCGTTGAGGGCGTAGCCGACGGCCCGCGCGCTCTGCTTCACGCCGAGGTGCTCGGCGATGTGGCCGTAGGTCGTCACGCGGCCCGGCGGGATCCGCGCCACGACGTCCCAGACGCGCTCGAAGAAGTCGGGGGGATCGGGAGATCGGGCCATCGGGGGATCGAGCGATCGGAGGGGTGGGGAAGCTAGCGACTCAGCGCCCGGGGCTGCTGAGCCGCCCAACCGCCCGATCACTCATTCATCAACGCCGTGGTAAACTACGCGCCCGCTTTTTCAGGGGTGGAGGGGACGGGCTGGATGGAAGGGACGGAGGGGCTTCGCTTTTCGCCCCCCTCCACCCCCTCCTCTCCCCCCACCCCCTCCATCCTCTTCGCCGTGGCCTTCGTCTCCCGCCCCCCCGAGCCCCTCACGGCCGCCGAGCGCCGCGCGCGCTACGCCGCCCTCCGCGACGCCCTCGGCGAGCGCCTCCGCGAGGACGAGCCGCTCGCCCCCTACACCACGTTCAAGATCGGCGGCCCGGCCGAGCGCTTCTTCGAGGCACGCACGGCCGACGAGCTGGCCGAGGCCATCACCCTCGCCCGCGAGACCGGGGTCCCGTTCTTCCTCCTCGGCCTCGGCGCCAACATCCTCGTCGGCGACGGCGGCTTCCGAGGGCTCGTCATCCGCAACCGGGCCGACCGCGTCCGGGTGGACGAGAAGGAGAAGCGGGTGTGGGCCGAGAGCGGCGCCGTCGTCTACCCCGACGTCATCGAGGCGGCCGTCTCGAAGGGGCTCTCGGGGCTGGAGCACTACGTCGGCATCCCGAGCACCGTCGGCGGGGCGCTGTGGCAGAACCTCCACTTCCTCTCGCCCCCGCCCGCGCGGGAGCGGACGATGTTCATCGAGGAGGTGCTCGCCGAGGCCGAGATCCTCACGCCCGAGGGCGAGCGGCGGACGGTGGACCGCGGCTACTTCGCCTTCGGCTACGACTACTCCATCCTCCACGACCGCCCGGACGTGGTGCTCTCGGCCACGTTCCAGCTGGAGCCTCGGGACGAGGCGTGGATGCGCGAGGTGATGGCGGCCAACCTCGAGTGGCGCCGCGAGCGCCACCCGCCCCTCGACACCGAGCCCTCGGCCGGGAGCATCTTCAAGAAGATCGAGGGCATCGGCGCCGGCCGGCTCATCGACTGGTGCGGGCTCAAGGGCGCGCGCATCGGCGGGGCGATGGTGACGGAGCGCCACGCCAACATCCTCATCAACGCCGGCGGCGCGACGGCCCGCGACGTCCGCCACCTCATCGGGTACATCCAGGAGACTGTCGAGCGCGAGCAGGGGTACCGGCTCCACCCCGAGATCGGGTTCGTGGGCGACTTCGGGGATCTGTCCGGGCTGCCGCCGGCGGGGTGGGAGAACGAGGACGGCTTCGTCGGGGGCGTCCCCCCCGGCGGCCATCCGGAGGCCCACCGCGAGGCTGCCGGGCGCTAACCGAGCGCGTCGATCAGCGCTGTAGCCTCGGCCTCCAGCCGCG
>DATGQT010000340.1:0-4292 GCA_035304085.1 Rubricoccaceae bacterium | reverse complement strand
TCGAAGGTCGAAGGGCCGATCGGGAGCGCCGGAGAAGTTCCCCTGACCTTTGACTTCTGACCCCTGACTTCTGACCCCTGACCTCTGATCCCTGACCCCCGTCCACCGCCTACCGGAGCCCCAGCGCCTCGCGGAGGGCCGCTGCGGCGCGGGCACCCTCCTCGGGGCCGTAGACGCCGAAGAGGTGGCGGTCGGGGCGCACGACGAGCACGACCTCGTCGCGGCCGATCCACTGGGAGAGCGCGCCGGCGTCGCGGACGGCCACCTCGCCCTCGCCCGCTTCCGGCCAAGGCGCCTCCCCGCGAGCGGGACCTTCGGCCGACGGAACGACGTGGACGGCGCGGGTCGTGAGGAGCATCCACAGCGGGAGGTCGGACGGCCGCGCCCACGCGCGCGGGCTGAGGCCGAGGCCGATGAGGGCGAAGCCAGCGCCGAGGAGGTCGTCGAGCCGCACCCGCGCCCCGTCCGTCGTCGTGACCCACGGCTGGGGAAGGAGCGGGCGGCGCGGGAGCGGCGTGCCGGCGAAGGCGAGGGGGGCGCACGGGAGGTCGTGCTCGCGCTCTGCGAGCAGGCGGCGCAGCGGCGGGAGGCGGTGGAGGGGCGGGAGGAGGCGGTCGCGGAGGCGCGCGGGGAGCCCGCCGAGCTGGATCACGCGCCCCGCCCGCACGGCCAGCCGCGTCACGGCCTCGACGTGCGGGCGGCGCTCCCCGGCGTAGCTGTCGAGGAGCGCCGCCTCGGCCGCGCCGCGGGCGACGAGGGCGAGCCTCCACGCGAGGGCGTGCGCGTCGCGGACGCCCGCGCAGAGGCCCTGCCCGAGGAACGGCGGCATCTGGTGCGCCGCGTCGCCGGCGATCAGCATCCGCCCGTTCCGCCAGTAGCGTGCGACGACGGCGCGGAACGTGTACACCGCGGCGCGCTCCACCTCGACGGCCTCCGGGTCCACGTGCGCCGCGAGGAGCCGGCGCACCGCCTCCGGCCGCTCCATCGCGGCGGCGTCCTCGCCCGGCCGCAGCATGAACTCCCACCGCCGCCGGTCGCCGGGGAAGGGGACGTAGGTGGTGGGGCGGCGCGGGCTGCACACCTGGAGGAGCCGCTCGGGCAGCGCGACCTCGCGCTTCCGCCGCACGTCCACGACCAGCCACGTCTGGGTGAAGGGCCGGCCGGGCGGCACCGGCGCGAGCGGGCTCCGCATCAGCCCGCGCACGAGGCTCCCCGCCCCGTCGCAGCCGACGAGCCAGGCGGCGCGGGCGCGGTACGGCCCGTCCGGCCCCGCCACGTCCAGCGCCACGCCGCCCTCGTCCTGCGCGGCCCCCTCGAAGGTGTGCCCGAGGCGGACCTCGACGGTGGGGTGCCGCTCGGCCACCGTCCGGATTGCCGCCTCGACCGTCGGCTGGTGGACGAGGCTGGCGGCGGGGAAGCCGTAGGGCTCGGCGCGGGCGCCGCCCTTGCGGAGGCGGAGGAGGAGCCGCCCGGCCCCCGTCACGAGGTCCATCCCGTCGAGCGGGCGCGCGGCGGCGAGGACGGGGCCGTGGGCGCCGGCGGCCTGGAGGACGCGGAGCGCCTCGTCGTCGAGGTGGGCGGCGCGGGGGAGGGCGTAGGGGGCCGCCGACCGCTCGAGCACGAGCACGCGGAGGCCGTACGCCCCGAGGAGCGCCGCCAGCAGCGCCCCCACCGGCCCGTAGCCGACGAGGGCGACGTCGTAGGGGTGGTCAGGAGTCAGGGGTCAGGGGGCAGAGGTCAGGGGGCAGAAGACAGTAGACAGGGGAACTTCTCTGGGGCACCCCGTCGGACCTTCGACCTTCAGACCTTCGACCTTCAGACCTTCGACCTTCAGCCCCCGCCGTCCTCGGCGGGCTGGAGCTGGAAGCCGATGCGGCGCGAGCCGCGGGGGTACTCCTGCTTGAGCTGCTCGGCCATCCGCTCGTACTCCCGCTCCATCTCCGGCGTCACGCTCGGGCGCGTCTCGGCGAGCGCCTCCTCGAAGAACCGCATCGGCACGTCCGCCCGGTCGAGGTCCTCGCGGAGCGCCATCAGGCCCGCCTTGCGGACGAGGTTCTCGAGGTCGGCGCCGGAGTAGCGCTCGGTCCGCCGCGCGAGCGCGTCGAGGTCGACGTCGGCGGCCAGCGGCATCTTGGCCGTCTGGATGCCGAGGATCTTGCGGCGGGCGGCCTCGTCGGGGACGGGGACGTAGACGAGCTCGTCGAACCGGCCGGGCCGCAGCAGCGCCGGGTCGATGAGCGTCGGCCGGTTCGTCGCGCCGATGACGACGACGCCCTGGAGCTCCTCGAGCCCGTCCATCTCGGCGAGGATCGTGTTGACGACGCGCTCGGTGACCGCCGGCTCGCCGAGGCCGCCGCCGCGCTGGGGCGCCAGCGCGTCGATCTCGTCGATGAAGATGACCGTCGGCGCCACCTGCCGCGCCCGCTGGAACAGCCGGGAGACCTGCTTCTCGGACTCCCCGTACCACTTGCTCAGGAGGTCCGAGGACTTCGTCGCGACGAAGTTGGCCTCGGCCTCGCGGGCGACGGCCTTGGCGATGAGGGTCTTCCCGTTGCCGGGGGGGCCGTAGAGGAGGAACCCCTTGGCCTGGCGGATGCCGAGGCGGCGGAACGCCTCGGGGTTCTGGAGCGGGAGCTCGATGCCCTCGCGGAGCCGCCGCTTCACGTCCTCCAGCCCGCCTACGTCGTCCCAGCCGACGTCGGGCACCTGGATCTGGATCTCGCGCAGCGCCGAGGGCTGGACCCGCCTGACGGCGTCCTGGAAGTCGGCCTCGGTGACGACGAGCTTGTCGAGGACCTCCTGCGGGATCTCCTCCTGGTCGAGGTCGATCTCGGGGAGGTGGCGGCGGAGCGCGGAGATGGCGGCCTCGCGCGCGAGCGCGCCGAGGTCGGCCCCGACGAAGCCGTAGGTCGTCCGCGCCAGCTCCTCCAGGCTCACGTCCTCGGCCAGCGGCATCCCGCGCGTGTGGATGTTGAGGATCTCGCGGCGCCCGGAGAGGTCCGGCACGCCGACGACGATCTCGCGGTCGAACCGGCCGGGCCGGCGGAGCGCCTCGTCGATCGCCTCGGGCCGGTTCGTGGCCGCGATGACGACGACGTTCTCGCGCGCCTCGAGCCCGTCCATCAGCGTGAGGAGCTGGGCGACGACGCGGCGCTCGACCTCGCCGACCTCGCTGCGGCTCGGCGCGATGGAGTCGAGCTCGTCGATGAAGATGATGCTCGGGGCGTTCTGCTGCGCCTCCTCGAACACGCTCCGCAGGCGCTCCTCGCTCTCGCCGTAGTAGCGGCCCATGATCTCGGGGCCGTTGATCGCGAAGAACGCGGCGTCGGACTCGTTGGCGACGGCGCGGGCGAGCAGCGTCTTGCCCGTGCCGGGGGGGCCGTAGAGGAGGACGCCCTTCGGGGGGTCGATGCCGAGGCGGGCGAAGAGCTCGGGGTGCTTCAGCGGGAGCTCGATCATCTCCCGCACCTGCTCGATGGTGTCGCCGAGGCCGCCGACGTCGTCGTACGTCACGCCGACGGGGCCGCCGGACTCCTGCGGCTCGGCGTACTCCGGCAGCAGCTCGATGTCCGTGCTCTCGGTCACCTGCACGATCCCGCGCGGGGAGGTGCTCACGACGACGAGGCGGATCTCCTGGAGCCCGAACGCCCGCTGCTGCCCGAAGAGCTGGCGGGCGATCTCCGGCGGCAGCCCCATGTCGGCCGGGCCGGGCTGGCGGCGGTACACGCTCGTCGAGACGACGTCGCCGGCGACGAGGGGGCGGCCGAGGAACGTCTGACGCAGCGCCTCGCCGGGCCCCTGGAGCCGGAGGTTCGGCTGGGCCGGGGCGAAGACCACGCTGCGCGCCGCGCGCACCTCGGCCCGCCCCACCTCGACGTGGTCACTGAGCCCTACGCCGGCGTTGTTGCGCTGGAGGCCGTCGAGGCGGACGATGGGGAGGCCGGCGTCGGCGGGGTAGGGGGGGAGCGCGATGGCGGCCGTCGTCCGCTTGCCGGTCAGCGCGATGACGGCGCCGGGGCCGAGGCCGAGCTGCGTGAGCGCCTCCTGGCTCAGCCGCGCGACGCCCTTGCCGACGTCGGGGTTCTGGGCGCCGGCCACCTGGAGGCGGACGGCGTCGGTGCGCGGGGGAGCGTCGTTGGGTTCAGGCTGGTCGGGCATGGGGAAGGAAGAGGACCGGAAGGGCCTGCTGGCACGCACGGCGCGGTGCGAGGTTCGCGGGGGTCCGTGGTCCGTGGTCCGTGGTCCGTGGTCCGTGGTCCGTGGTCCGTGGGCCGTGGTCCGTGGTGCGTGGT
>DATGQT010000339.1:0-2008 GCA_035304085.1 Rubricoccaceae bacterium | reverse complement strand
GCTGTGCAACGGGTACGACCCGGACCTTGAGCTGCAGTGCGCGCTGGACCTCGCGCTGGACGCCCGTCGCCCCGACCTCGTCGAGCTCCTGCTCTCGTGGGGAGCCGACCCCCACCGCGTCGACCTCGAGAAGCTCTTCGGTACCTACGACTCCGCCCTCTTCGAGCGCTTCTACCGGCTCGGCGTCGACCTCACCCGGCGTCACGCGCTGGCCGAGGCGCTCGGCTACCACACGAGCAACAGGCCGCTCTACGGCTTCGCGAAGCGGTACCACCAGACCGACGCGCGCATCCAGCGCGACCTCGACATGGCCCTCGCCCATCACGCGTGGGAGGGGAACGAGAGGGGCGCGTTCCTGTGCCTGTGGGCCGGCGGCGACCCCCACGCGAGTGTCCCGTCACTCCGATACTACGACGAGGAGGACGAAGACGAGGAAGAGGCCGAAGCCGGGGATGGCAGCTCCGCGGTGTACGGCGCGTGCTACAGCGGGCAGGTCAAGCTCCTCGAGCGGTTCGCGCCCGACCCCTCGCGCCACGACTTCGACCGGTTCTACAGGGTGGCGCACAGCGCCGCCGTCGTGGAGGTGCTCGCCCGCTCGGCGCTGCCGACCGACATGACGGAGGTCGTCCAGAGCCTCGTGCAGTCGGTGGGGTGGTACTTCGGATCGCGCGACGCCGTCGCGGCGCTCCGGCGCCTCTTCGAGCTCGGGGCGCGGTGGACGGAGGCCTCGCCGAAGGACGTCGGCGAGCTCCGACGCTGGCTCTACCGGTTGGACGAGTGGCGGTTCAAGGAGGTCGTCCTGATCCTCGGGACCGACGACTACTGCTCGGCCGAGATCCGGCGCGAGCTGGCGCGGACGGAGGGGTTCCAGAAGCGGATGCGGGCGGCGGACCTCCTGCCCGAGCGGGGTGACCGCTGGTGGCAACGGCGCCGAGGGGCGGAGCAGGCGAGAGCGATGATGGCCGCGTACGGCCTCGACGTCCCGGCGCCTGCGAAGCAGCGACCGCGCCGCTAGGTCGGCGGCCGAGCAGGCCCGGCGAATGCTACGGCCCCAAGAGGGCCGCCGGGACCACGGCGATCCCATCCGGCCGGCGATAGGCCTGCGGGCCCGTCGTAACGACGACGGCATCGAGCAGGTCATCCCCCAGCCGCTCCTGCAGCCAGAGGAGGTGCCGCACGTCCGGGTCCCCCACGCTCCGGCTCAGCTTGACCTCGACGGCGACGACACGCTGGTCGTCGCGCTCCACGATGAGGTCCACCTCCTGCTGGCCCCCGGCCGTACGCAGGTGCCCGACCCCCGCCTCGGCCGCCTGCGCGTAGACGCGCACGGAGAGCGTGACGAGCGACTCGAAAAGGTGGCCCAGCAGCGTCCCGTCACGAGGGACGGGGGGACCGGCCTCCTGGCCGCTCAGGAGCGCGTCGGCCCCGAGGCCCAGCAGCCGCGCCGCGAGCGCGGGATCCACCAGGTGGTGCTTCGGCGACCGTGTCAGCCGCGTGATCGGGTTGCGCGCTGGGGTCCACGCCGGCACCGGGTCGACGATCCACAGCCGCTCCAGCACGTCGCGGTACGGGATCGTGGTGGTCTTGGCCGGCTTGTCCGCCTCGCCCGGCGTGGCGGCGTCGCGGATGGTCTCGTAGGTGGCGCTCGTGGCCGTGGCCGCGGCGTAGGCCGCCATCCACCGGCGCAGCAACTGGGGGCGGCGCACGTCCCGCCCCATCTCGACGAAGTCGGTATCGACGATCCGGCGGAGGTACCCGTCGAGCTGCGCACGCAGCGGGCGCCCCGTGAGGTGACGGAGCCCGGGAAACCCGGAGCCAACGATCTCGCGCGTATAGTCCGCGAGCGCGACCTCCGTCGTCCCGCGGACCTCCGGCCGGCCGCCTTCGAGCAGGGCCCGCAGGCTCACCGTTGGGGTCGCGAGTCCCCGCTCGGCGAGCGAGAGGGGCCGCATGCGCACCGTGACGACGCGCGCCGCGCCCGAGTGCGTCGGAGGGTGGGTCGGACTCG
>DATGQT010000338.1:0-27071 GCA_035304085.1 Rubricoccaceae bacterium | reverse complement strand
CGGACGTTCGCGTGGCTCGGGGGGTACCGCCGGCTCTCGAAGGACTACGAGCGGCTGCCGGCCGTGAGCGAGGCGATGGTGCAGCTCAGCGCGATCCGGCTGATGGCCCGGCGCCTCACGTAGATTCCCCAAACAGTCTCTGAAAGTCGGAAGGTCGAAAGTCAGAGGGCAGGTCGGACCGGCCGACCTTAGACCTTGGACCTGCCGACCCTCGACCTGCCCGCGTCAGCGGGCGTACGCCACGGCGCGGAGCTCGCGGATGACGTTGACCTTGATCTGCCCGGGGTACTCCATCTCCTTCTCGATCCGCCGCGCGATGTCGGCCGCGAGCGCCTCGGCGACGGCGTCGCTCACCTTCGCGTGGTCCACGATGACGCGGATCTCGCGGCCGGCCTGGATGGCGTAGACGCGCTCGACGCCGTCGAACGAGCCGGCGAGGGCCTCGAGGTGCTGGAGCCGCTCGACGTAGCGCTCCAGCGCCTCCCGCCGGGCGCCGGGGCGGGCGCCGCTGACGGCGTCGGCGGCCTGGACGAGCGGGGCGATGGGCGTCGCCATCGCCACCTCGTCGTGGTGGGCGCCGACGGCGTTGCACACGTCGGGGTGCTCCTTGTAGCGGCGGCACAGCTCCATGCCGACGATGGCGTGGGGGCTCTCGAAGTCCTCCTCGGCCACCTTCCCGATGTCGTGGAGCAGCCCGGCGCGGCGGGCCTTCCGCGCGTCGAGGCCGAGCTCGGCCGCCATCAGGCTCGCCAGCTTCGCCACCTCGATCGAGTGCGCGAGGAGGTTCTGCCCGAACGACGTCCGGAACTTCATCCGCCCGACGAGCCGGATCAGCTCGGGGTGGAGGCCGTGGAGCTGGAGCGTGAGCAGGGCCGCCTCCCCCGCCTCGACGATCTCCTCCTCGACCTCGGCGCGGGTCTTCTCGACGACCTCCTCGATGCGGGCGGGGTGGATGCGGCCGTCGGCCAGCAGCTTCTCCATCGAGAGGCGGGCGACCTCGCGGCGGACGGGGTCGAACCCGGAGACGAGCACGGCCTCGGGCGTGTCGTCGACGATGACCTCGATGCCGGTGGCGGCCTCGAAGGCGCGGATGTTCCGGCCCTCCCGCCCGATCACGCGCCCCTTCATGTCGTCGCTCTTGAGGGGAACGGCGGCGACGGTGTGCTCGATGGTGGTCTGGGAGGCCAGCCGCTGGATGGCCTTGAGGACGACCTTCTGCGCCTCGTGCTGGGCCGTGCGGCGGGCCTCGTCGCGGGCGTCCTTGACGAGGGTGGCGGCTTCTAGCCGGGCCTCCCGCGTCATCTCGGCCATGAGCTGCTGGGTGGCCTCGTCGCGGCTCATCGCGGCGGTGCGTTCGAGCTTCTGGAGGTGCTCCTCGATGAGGCGCTCGAGCCGGCCGCGCTCCTCTTCGAGGCGGGCGGCGAGCGCGGCGGCCTCCTGCTCGCGAGCGGCCAGCTCCTGCTGCCGGCGGCCGGCGGCGGTGGCGAGCGCCTGCACCTGCGCCCGCAGCGCCTCGGCCTCCTCGCGGCGCTGCTCGGCCTCGGCGTTGAGGGCGTCGAGGGCGTCGGCGGCGCGGAGGAGGGCGGCCTCGCGGTCGGCGAGGGCGCGGGCGCGGGCGGCGAGCTTGACCTTCCGGTCGTCGAGCCGCTCGCGGGTGCGCTGGCTCTTCGCCTGCGCCTCGGCCGCCTTCTGTTCGAGCCGCTGGCGGTGGCGCCGCAGCTCCTCGCGGGCGCGCTCGACCTCGGCGCGCTCGTCGGCCGTCCGGCGCCCGAGCGCCTCGGCCGAGGCCAGCGCCGCGTCGAGCCGCCGCTGCGCCGCGCCGAGGCGCACGCGGTGGCCCAGGAAGAGCCCCACGCCCAGGCCGAGGAGGCCGCCGGCGGCCAGGAGGGCGAGGAGCAGGGGGTCCATGGGTGGATGGGCAGGGGTGACGGCGGAGGATACGCACGAAAGGGCGTCCCGCGAGGCCCCGCGCGCCGCGCCCGGCCCCCACGCAAAACGCCCCGGAGGCTCGGGCCTCCGGGGCGTTTCGGTGCCGAAGCACGAAGCAGGGCACCAGCCTGCGGCGGTGTTCAGCGAACCCTCGCGCGAACACGGTGGGAAAGGCCCGGACCCTCACGCCTTCCACGGTCCGGTGCGGGGCACCGGGGCCCGACCGGGGTCGGGGTGTGGCCTGGCAGTCAGGTCCGGAGGCCGGCTCCCGCTGGGAGCGGTGTCAGGGTCGCATCACGAGGCCGCAAGCCGGTGAAGCGGCGCGGCGGAAGCCCGGGGGCCGCCGCCGCGCACGCCCGCAATATAGGCCGGAGCGGGCGGGGGGTTCCGTTGAGAACGCGTTAGCCCTCGTCGTCGTCCGCCTTTTCGCCCTCCTCGCCCGCGGCGAACGCGGCGGGGGGGGCGTCCGGCGCGGCGGCGCCGTCCCCGGCCTCGGGCGCGAGCGCGGCGTCGAGGCGGGCGGCGAGCGCCTTCGCCTCCACCTCCACCTGCGCGCGGAGCCGGTCGATCTCGGCGCGGGCGGCGTAGAGCTCCTCGGCCATCTCGAGCGCGCCGATGACGGCGTGCGTGAGGTCGGGCTGGTTGGGGATGACCTCGCGGAGGCGCCTCAGCCGGGCGTCGACGAGCTGGGCGAGGTGCTGCGTGTAGCCGACGTCGGCGGGGGCCACGCGGAGGGGGTACTCCCGGTCGAGGACCCGTACGCGGATGGACTTGGGCGGCTGCTCCGACATGGGGTAGGGCGCTGGAGACGCGTCAGCCGTCCCGGTGCCGGGCGGCGGGCTCGGGCGCGTGGAGCACCCGGTCTATGGCCTCGATGAAGCCGCGGATCTGCGCTCTCAGCCGCTCGGGGTCTTCGCCGCCGGGGAGGGCCGGCCCCGCGGGCGCCACCCCGCCCTCGGCCTGGAGCGCGGCGACGCGCTCGGCCAGCGCGGCGTTCTCCGCGCGCAGCCGCTCGACCTCGCGCGCGGCGGCCTCGACCCGGTCGCGGAGCTGGGCGAGCGCGCGCAGCTCGTTCCGCGGCGGCTCGGGGCGGGCGGCGTCGGAGAAGTGGGGCTCCATGCGGAGGCGGGCGAGAACGGCGGGAATATAGGACGCACCGATGGACAAGCGCGCAGGCAGGCCTGCGTGCCTACACGCCCGTCTGCGCGCCTTACCCGCGCAGCCGGGCGCCGTGCGCGCGCTCCAGCGCGGCGACGACCTTCCGCATCCGCCCGTCCACCTCCTCGTCGCGGAGCGTCCGGTCGGCGCCGAAGCGGAGGGCGAAGGCGACGCTCTTCTGCCCGGCCGCGATCCGCTCGCCCCGGTAGAGGTCGAACAGCCGGACGCTCTGGAGCAGCCCGCCGGCCGCCGCGCGGATCGTGTCGAGCAGGGGCCCGACGGGCTGCGCCTCGTCCACGAGCACGGCGAGGTCGCGGTCCACGGCCGGGAACCGGCTGATGGGGGCGTAGCGCACCGGCGCCTCGCGGCGGGCCAGCGCCGCCAGCAGGCCGGCGTCGAGCTCGGCGAAGTAGAGCGGCGCCTGGAGGTCGTACCGCGCGGCGAGGCCGTCGGAGAGGCGGCCGAGGACGCCGAGGCGCCGGCCGCCGGCGTCGAGGAAGAGGCGGTAGGCCGTCAGCGCGTCGGGCTCGGTCGAGGGGATCTCCTGGCGCTCGGGGAGCGCGAGCGCGTCGAGGACGTGGAGGAGGGCGCCCTTGAGGTCGAAGAAGTCGGCCTCGCGGCCGTCGGCGGCCCAGCCCTTCCGCTCGGCCGGGCCGGTGATCCCCACGATGAGGCTGGTGTGCTCGTGGTACCCCTCGACCGGCGCCGCGGGGTCGTCGCCGCGGCCGTAGACGTGGCCGAGCTCGAAGAAGCGGAGGGCGTCGGCCCCGCGCGCCTGGTTGTAGGCGACGGCGGCGAGGAGGCCCGGCAGCAGGCTCGGCCGCAGCGCGGCCATGTCCTGCGAGATCGGGTTGAGCGTCTCGACGGGCGTCACCGCGGCGCCCGTGAGCTCGGTCGTCGCGAACGCCTCGGCCGTCGCCTTCGGCACGAGCGAGTTCGTGTAGAGCTCGCGGAAGCCGAGGCCGACGAGGCGGGTGCGGACGCGGTCGAGGATCGCGGCCTCGGGCGTGTCGCCGGCGGGGGCGAGGGGGACGGCCGCCGTGGCCGGCTCGGGGATGCGGTCGTACCCCCACAGCCGCGCCACCTCCTCGATCACGTCCACCTCCCGCTCGACGTCCGGCCGGAAGGGGGGGGCCGTCACGTGGAGCCCGGCCTCCTCGGCCTCGGCGACGGCCGCCGCCAGGCTCTCGCTCCGCATCACCTCCTCGGCGAACGCGTCCATCTCCTGCTCCTCGGCCTCCTCGATCACGAACCCGATGGCCGTGAGGAGCCGGCGGAGGTCCTCCTCGGGCACCTCGGCACCGAGCACGTGCGCGACGCGCCCCGGCCGCACGGTCAGCGTCCGCGGCACGTACGGCACCGGGTTGGCGTCCACGGCCGGCGCCTCGACCGTCCCGCCGGCGACCTCGGCGAGGAGGGCGGCGGCGCGGGCGGCGGCCTGCAGCTGCGCCGTCGGGTCCACGCCGCGCTCGAACCGGTACGAGGCGTCCGTCTGCAGCCCCAGCGCCTTCGCCGCCTTGCGGATCGAGACGGGGTCGAAGTAGGCGCTCTCGATGAGCACGTCGGTCGTCGTCTCGGTCACCTCCGAGTTCGCCCCGCCCATCACGCCGGCGACGGCGACGGGCTTCTCGGCGTCGCAGATGAGGAGGGTGCCGGCGGGGAGCTTCCGCTCCTGGTCGTCGAGCGTGGTGAGCACCTCGCCCGGGCGGCTGCGCCGGACGACGATCCGCGGCCCGGCGAGCCTGGCGAGGTCGAAGGCGTGGAGCGGCTGGCCCATCTCGTGGAGGACGTAGTTCGTCACGTCCACGACGTTGTTGATGGGCCGGAGGCCGACGGCGCGGAGTCGGTCGGCCAGCCACTCCGGCGACGGCCCCACGCGGACGCCGCGCACGACGAGGCCGACGTAGCGCGGGCACCCCTCGGGGTCCGTGATCTCGACCGAGAACGACGCCTCGCCCTCCGTCGTCGGCTCGTCCACCTCGGGGAGCAGGAGGGGGAGGTCGAGGAGGGCGGCCACGTCGCGGGCGACGCCGAGGTGGCTCGTGGCGTCGGGCCGGTTCGGGGTGACGGCGACGTCGAGCACGGCGTCGCCGACGGTACGGCCGTGGCGCTGGAGGTAGCGGGCGAAGGGCTCCCCGACCTCGGCGTCTTCGTCCAGCACGAGGATGCCGGCGTGGTCGTCGCCGAGGCCGAGCTCGTCCTCGGCGCAGATCATCCCGTTCGAGACCTCGCCGCGGATCTTCGAGCGGCGGATCTCGACGGGCGTCGGCGCACCCGTCTCGCGGTCAGGCAGCATCAGCGTGGCGCCGACGGTGGCGACGGCCACCTTCTGGCCCGGCGCCACGTTGGGCGCGCCGCAGACGATCTGGAGGGGCTCGTCGTCACCGAGGTCCACGTCGCAGAGCGTGAGGCGGTCGGCGTTCGGGTGCGGGCGGGTGTCGAGGACGTGGCCGACGACGACGCCGTCGAGGGCGGGGCCGGTCCGCTCGACCGCCTCCACCTCCAGGCCGGACATCGTGAGGAGCTCGGCGAGGGCGTCGGCGTCGAGGTCGGTCGCGACGTAGTCGCGGAGCCAGTTGAGGCTGATCTTCATGGTCAGTGGTCCGTTGTCCGTCGTCAGTGGTGGTCACGACGAACCACGGACCACTGATGACGGACGCGCGAGCGAAGCGAGCGCTAGAACTGTCTCAGGAAGCGGACGTCGTTCTCGTAGAGGAGGCGGATGTCGGGGACGTCGTGGCGGAGCATGGCCTGCCGCTCGACGCCCATCCCGAAGGCGTAGCCGGTGTAGCGCTCGGGGTCGATGCCGACGTTCTCGAGCACGGCGGGGTCCACCATCCCGCAGCCGAGGATCTCGAGCCAGCGGCCGCCGTCCGGCAGGCGGGCGTCGGCCCACCAGATGTCCACCTCCGCGCTGGGCTCGGTGAAGGGGAAGTAGGAGGGGCGGAAGCGCATGCGGACGCCCGCGCCGTAGAAGGCGCGCGCGAAGGCGTGGAGCATCGCCCGGAGGTCGGCGAACGTCACGCCCTCGTCCACGACGAGGCCCTCGACCTGGTGGAAGAGGCAGAAGCTCTTGTACGAGATGGCCTCGTTGCGGAAGACGCGCCCCGGCGCGATGACGCGGAAGGGCGGCCCGGTTCGGTCGCGGACCCCGGCCTCCATCACGCGGATCTGCACGGGGGAGGTGTGCGTGCGGAGGACGACGCCGCGGCCCTCGGGCGGGGGCGGCTCCAGGAAGAACGTGTCCTGCATGTCCCGCGCCGGGTGCTCGGGCGGGAAGTTGAGCGCGGTGAAGTTGTGCCAGTCCGTCTCGATCTCGGGCCCGCGGGCGACGGAGAAGCCGAAGCCCTGGAAGATCTGCTCGATGGCGTGGAGCGTCTGGGTCAGGGGGTGGAGCGCGCCCGGCTCCAGCGGGGGCGGGACGCGGCCGGGCAGCGTGAGGTCGAGGTCGGTCGCAGCCGTGGCCGGGGCGGCGGCGCGGGCGGCCTCGGCCTCGTCGAGGCGGGCCTGGGCGCGGGCCTTGAGCGCGTTGAGGCGCTGGCCGAGGGCGCGGCGCTGCTCCGGCGGCGCCTCCCCCATCCGCCCGAAGAGGTCGGTGATGGCGCCGCTCTTCCGGCCGAGAAAGCGGATGCGGAAGGCCTCGGCCTCCTCGGGCGTCGTGAGCGGGGCCGCCTCGATCTCGGCGGCGACGGCCGCGATCTGCGGGTCGAGCGGGGTGGTTTCGGTGGAGGTGGACATGGCGGGACGGGCTGGGGCGTCCGGGGGGGACCGGTGAATCGATGACCCGAGGATCCGATCCCCCGATAAGAAAAATCCCGCCGAGCCGGGGCCGGGCGGGATCGTGGTCGAACGGGCGGGGCGGGCCGGGGCCCTAGGCCGTGGCCTGCTCGACCACCGCCTTGAAGGCTTCCGCGTCGTGGACGGCGAGGTCGGCGAGCACCTTCCGGTTGAGCGGGATGTTCGCCGCCCGGAGGCCGCTGATGAGGCGCGAGTACGTGGTGCCGTTCATCCGGGCGCCCGCGTTGATGCGGGCGATCCAGAGGCGGCGGAAGGTGCGCTTGCGCGCCTTCCGGTCGCGGTACTGGTACTGCAGCCCCTTCTCGACGGAGTGCTTGGCAACGGTGTGGACGTTGCCGCGGCGACCCCAATAGCCTTTCGCAAGGGCGAGGAGCTTCTTGCGACGGCGACGGGAAGCCACGAGGTTCTTGGCACGCGGCATTTTGAGTCTCCGTAGGGTGGGGGTTACGAGGGGGAGGGCGTGGGCGCGCTCAGGCGAGGATCATCCGCTTGACGCGCGCCTCGTCGACGCGGTCCACGAGGGTGGCCTCGCGGAGGTGGCGCTTCCGCTTGGGGGACTTCTTCGTCAGGATGTGGCTGGCGAAGGCCTTCTTCCGCTTGACGCGGCCGGTCCCGGTCAGCGTGAAGCGCTTCTTCGCGCCGCTGTTGGACTTCATCTTGGGCATGGCGTGCTCCTGTTGAGCGAGGCGCGTAGCGCAGGGGTGCCAGAAAGGCCGAACGCCAAAGATAGCCGCGCCCCCGAGCGGCCCGCAACGCGGGGCCCGGAGGCGCGGGATTCTTCACCGCCGTTGCGTATTGCGTGTCGCGTATCCGCTGGCGCGTTCCGGAGACACGCGACACGGATCAGTCCTACTTCTTCCGGTCGGGCGCGAGCATGATGGTCATGCGGCGGCCCTCCATCTGCGGCGGCTGGTCGAGCTTGGCCACGTCGGAGAGGTCTTCGACGAACTTCGCCAGCATGGCCGCGCCGCGATCCTTGTAGATGATGTCGCGGCCGCGGAACTGCACCCACGCCTTCACCTTGTTCCCCTGCTCCAAGAACTCGCGGGCGTGCTTCGTCTTGAACTCGTAGTCGTGGTCGTCGGTGTTGGGGCGGAAGCGGACCTCCTTGAGCTCGCCCTGGCGGGCCTGCTTCTTCCGCTGCTCCTTCTCCTTCTTCTGCTGCTCGTAGCGGTACTTCCCGAAGTCCATGATCTTGGCCACGGGGGGGTCCGCGTTCGGTGCGATCTCGACGAGGTCGAGGTTGCGCTGCTGCGCCATCGCGAGGGCCTGATCGATGGGGAGGATGCCGTGCTGGCCCTCGTCGGTGACGACGCGCACCCTCTCGGCGCGGATCTGCTCGTTGATCTTGGTCTGGGGCTCGCGGCGCGGGGGCGGAGCGGGACTGCGGCGGGCTATGGTGTACCTCTTGGGATGGTGAGGGGGGGAGGGACGGCGTGACGGAACGGGCGCCGTCGTAGGGGGGCTTAACGCGGAAGCGTGCCGCGGGTTCGGATCAAGGGATGAGCTTAGGGATCAAGGGGGTGCTGACGATCCTGTTGCCCTTCGTTCGCGGTAGTGCACGAGTACCCGAGCTGCTCGGCGATCTCCCGCTGGAGCAGCGAGACGACCTCCGTCATCGGCATCGCGCCGAGATCCTCGGCACGCCCGCCCTCGGGGGCGTGGCGGCGGACGGAGACGGTGCCGGCCTCGGCCTCCTTGGCGCCGAGGACGAGCATGTAAGGCACCTTCTCGACCTCGGCGTCGCGGATCTTCCGGCCGAGCTTCTCGCTCCGGTCGTCCACCTCCACGCGGAGGCCGGCGTCGAGGAGGGCGGCGGCCACCTCGCGGGCGCGCGGCGCCAGGTCGTCGTTGAGGGGGAGCACCTTCGCCTGCACCGGCGCCAGCCACGTCGGGAAGCGCCCGCCGGTGTGCTCGATGAGCACGCCGATGAACCGCTCCAGGCTGCCGAACGGGGCGCGGTGGATCATCACCGGTCGCTTCCGGGTGTCGTCGGCGTCGACGTAGGTGAGGTCGAACCGCTCGGGGAGGTTGTAGTCCACCTGCACGGTGCCGAGCTGCCAGCGCCGGCCGAGGGCGTCCTTGACCATGAAGTCGAGCTTGGGCCCGTAGAAGGCGGCCTCGCCGATCTCCTCGACGGTGTCGAGCCCCATCTCGGCGGCGGCCTCGCGCACGGCGGCCTCGGCCGACTCCCACTGCGCGTCGCTCCCGATGTACTTCGCGGTGTTCGCGGGGTCGCGGAGGGAGACCTGCGCCGTGAAGTCCTCGAAGCCGAGGGCGCGGAAGACGTGGAGCGTGAGGTCGATGGCGTCCTTGAACTCGTCCTTGACCTGCTCCGGGGTGCAGAAGATGTGGGCGTCGTCGACGGTGAAGCCGCGCACGCGGGTGAGCCCGCCGAGCTCGCCCGACTGCTCGAACCGGTAGACCTGCCCGAACTCGGCCAGCCGCACGGGGAGGTCGCGGTAGGAGTGGGGCTCGTGGTCGTAGATCTGGATGTGGTGGGGGCAGTTCATCGGCTTGAGGAGGTAGCCGTCGCGGTCGTCGTCGACCACGTCCGCCCCGGCCTCCTCGGGCCGCGCCGAGCCGCCGGCGTCCCGCTCGAACATGGGCGGGAACTGGCTCTCGGCGTAGTACGGGTAGTGCCCGCTGGTCTTGTACAGCTCCAGCCGGCCGATGTGGGGGGTGATGACGGGGAGGTAGCCGCGCCGCTTCTGCTCCTCCTTGAGGAAGTCGACGAGGGCCTCGCGGAGGGTGGCGCCCTTGGGGAGCCAGAGGGGGAGGCCGGGGCCCACCTTCTGCGAGAACGTGAACAGCCCGAGCTCGCGGCCGAGCTTCCGGTGGTCCCGCTGCTTCGCCAGCTCCAGCCGCTCGAGGTGCTCCTGGAGCAGCTTCTGCTTGGGGAAAGAGACGCCGTAGATGCGGGTGAGCTGGGGGCGCGTCTCGTCGCCGCGCCAGTAGGCCCCCGCGACGCCGGTGAGCTTGACGGCGCGGATGGGCTTCGTGCTCGGGAGGTGCGGCCCCCGGCAGAGGTCGACGAAGTTGCCCTGCCGGTAGAACGTGATGCTCCCGTCCTCGAGGTCCTCGATCAGCTCCAGCTTGTACTCGTCGCCCTTCTGGCGGAAGTAGTCGAGGGCCTCCTGCTTCGAGACGGCGCGGCGCTCGAAGACCTCGTCCTGGCGGGCCAGCTCCAGCATCTTCTGCTCGATGGCGGGGAGGTCCTCGACCGAGAGCTTCCGCGGACCGTCCTCGGTCTGGCCGAGGTCGACGTCGTAGTAGAACCCGTTCTCGATGGGCGGGCCGATGCCGAACTTGACGCCGGGGTAGAGCGCCTCCAGCGCCTCGGCCATGAGGTGGGCCGAGGAGTGCCAGAACGCGTACCGGCCGCCCTCGTCGTCCCACGTCAGCACCTCGAACGCGACGGGCTTCCCGTCGGCGTCGTCCTCGATGGGGCGGTGGAGGTCGCGGACCTCGCCGTTGACCCGCACGGCGAGGGCGTCGCGGGCGAGGGCGGGGGAGATGGACGCGGCGATCTCGTAGCCGGTGGTCCCCCGCGGGTATTCGCGGACGGAGCCGTCGGGGAGGGTGATCTGCATGGCCGGGGGCGATGGGGGAACGCGGATGATACGTCCGCCCCGCGCACGCGGGCCGCCCCGGCCGTTGAGGATCGGGTGAGAACGGCAGGGTGGGAGTGCCCGGAGGGGCGGGCCGTCTCACCCCCGCGATGGGGGGAGCGGGGCGTGCGTGAGGGTGACGCTGTGGCGACGTAATCGGGCACCACGGCGCCGGGGAACGGAAGGGCGGGGGCGACGGCGTCTCACCGTCCGAAGTGTGCGATGCCGCTCCTGCGCAGGCGCCCGCGTGCCCGTCGTCGGGCCAACCTCCAGATCGACTACCCGTTCGACCACGTGGCGTACGCCCGGTGGCGGCTCCGGTGCTGGGGGGCAGCGCGGCTCCGCCGGGGGGGCGCCGCGCTCTCCCATGCGGCGGCGGCGGCCGGGGCGGCGCTGGGGGTGGGGAGGCGCCGCGCGGGGTCGTAGCTTTCCGGCTCCTCGTGTCTGCCCCCTTCCCCATGTTCAGCCCCACCACCTACGCCGCACGCCGCCGCGACCTCGCCGAGCGAGTCGGCGACGGCCTCGTCCTCCTCCTCGGCAACGACGCCGTCCCGATGAACTACGCGGCCAACACGTACCGCTTCCACCAGGACGGCTCCTTCCTCTACTACGCCGGCCTCGACGACCCCGGCCTCGCCCTCGTCCTCGACGCCGAGACGGGCGAGGCCACCCTCTTCGGCCACGACCCCACGATGGAGGACGTGATCTGGGAGGGGCCGCTGGTCCCGCTGACGGAGCGCGCCGCCGCCGCCGGCATCACGCAGACGAGGGCGCCGGAGAATCTGGCGAAGGCGCTGCAGAAGGCGCGGAAGGCGGGCCGGACCATCCACGTCCTCCCGCCTTACCGGGGGGACCAGAAGCTGAAGCTCGGGCGCCTCCTCAAGGCGGACCCCTACGAGATCGCGCCGTCGGAGGCGCTCGTCGAGGCCGTCGTCGCGCAGCGGCTCGTCAAGACGCCCGAGGAGGTGGACGCCCTCGACCGCGCCGTGGGGATCGCGGCCGAGATGCACCGGGCGGCCATGCGGATGGCCCACCCCGGCCGGACGGAGTGGGAGGTGGCCGGGGCCGCCGAGGGCGTCGCCCTCGCCCACGGCGGCTACCTCTCCTTCCCGCCCATCGTCAGCCGCCGCGGCGAGGTCCTCCACAACCACCCGACGGACTACGTCCTCCAGGAAGGCGACCTCGTGCTCGTCGACGCCGGGGCGCACGCGCCCTACACCCGCTACGCCTCCGACATCACGCGGACGAGCCCCGTCGGCGGGCGCTTCAGCGAGCGGCAGCGGGCGCTCTACGAGGTCGTCCTCGAGGCGCAGCACGCCGCCATCGCCGCGTGCCGGCCCGGCCTCCCCTACCGCGACGTCCACCTCCTCTCGGCGCGCGTCATCACCGGGGGACTCATGCGGCTCGGGCTCATGAAGGGGGACGCCGAGGAGGCCGTCGCCGCCGGCGCCCACGCGCTGTTCTACCCCCACGGCCTCGGCCACGCCCTCGGCCTCGACGTCCACGACATGGAGGGGCTCGGCGAGGACCGCGTCGGCTACGGCGGCGAGTTCGAGCGCTCGGAGCAGTTCGGCCTCGCCTACCTCCGCTTCGCCCGCCGCCTCGCGGTGGGCCACGTGCTCACCGTCGAGCCCGGCGTCTACCTCATCAGCCCCCTGATCGACCAGTGGAAGGCCGAGCAGCGCCACGCCGACTTCATCGACTACGACGCCGTCGAGGGCTGGCGCGGCCTCGGCGGCATCCGCATCGAGGACAACGTGGTGATCACGGAGTCCGGCGCGCGCGTGCTCGGCCCCGGCATCCCGAAGGAGCCTGAGGAGGTCGAGGCCGAGGTGCAGGCGGGCGCGGCCGGCTGAGCCCGGCGGCGTTCTCGGCGACGGCGGGCGTCCTCCGCAACCCCGGGGTGCGGCGCCCGTAGCTTCTCCCCGCCCGCCGCCCACCGCCGACCCGTTGCGCCTCCCGCTGTTCGAGTTCGCCGAGAGCGTCCGCATGGCCCTCGTCACGATCTGGGCCAACAAGCTGCGCGCGCTGCTGACCACGCTCGGCATCATCATCGGCATCGTCTCCGTCACGGCGATGTTCACGACGATCAACGGGATCGAGCGGGCGTTCGACCGCTCGGTGGCGATGCTGGGGACGAACGTGGTGAACGTGCAGCGGATGCCGGACGGGTTCACCGTCGAGTGGTGGCGCTACCGGAACCGCCCGCGCCTGACGGAGGGGGTGTCCGAGGCCGTCGCCGAGCGCGCGGAGACCATCGCGTCCGTGGCCCCGGTGGCGTTCGCCGTCGAGCCGGTGACGAGCGGGCGGCAGCGGCTCGATAACATCTTCATCCGCGCCTCGACGCCCGCCCTCGCCGACGTGACGGGCCTGGACCTCGACCAGGGCCGGTTCTTCGGCGAGACCGACCACCGGGCCGCGCGGCCCGTCGCCGTGATCGGGCAAACCGTGGCCGAGGAGCTGTTCCCGGCGGGGAGCCCGCTGGGGAAGCACATCCGCATCGGCGGGCAGCGGTTCGAGGTGATCGGCGTGCTGGTCGAGCAGGGGAAGTTCCTCGGGCTGTTCTCGTTCGACGAGCAGGTGGTGATCCCGCTGACGACGTACAAGAAGTGGTACGAGTCGGAGCCCGACCTCGTCGTGCAGGCGAAGGTGCGCGAGGGGGTGCCGATGGAGGCGGCGATGGACGAGCTGACGGGGGTGGTGCGCGTGGCGCGGGGGCTGGACCCCATCGAGGAGGAGGACTTCGCGCTCTCGCCGCAGGACTCGTTCCGCCAGCAGCTCGCCGGCGTGACGGGCGCCATCTACGCCGTCGGCCTGTTCCTGACGGGGCTCTCGCTGCTCGTCGGCGGCATCGGCGTGATGAACATCATGTTCGTGAGCGTGAAGGAGCGGACGCGGGAGATCGGGATCCGGAAGGCGCTCGGCGCCACGCGGCGCGCCATCCTCGCCCAGTTCCTCGTCGAGGCCGTCGTCGTGTGCATGATCGGGGGCGTGATCGGGATCGCCCTCTCGGCGGGCGTCACGGCGCTGATCAACCAGGTGTTCACGGCGTACCTCTCGCCGTTCACCGTCGCCCTGGCGTTCTTCATCTGCGTCGGCGTCGGCGTCGTGTTCGGGTTCATCCCCGCGTGGAGCGCCGCGCGGGCGCACCCCATCGAGGCGCTGCGGTATGAGTAACGAGTCGCAAGTCAGAGGTCTGAAGGTCGCAGGTCAGCGGATGGGTTTGATGCTGCGCCACCTTCGACCTTCGACGTTCAGACCTTCGACCCCGACCCCATGAACCTCACCGAGAGCCTCCGCATGGCGTGGGAGACGTTCCGGGGCAACAAGCTCCGGAGCCTGCTCACCCTCCTCGGCATGGTCATCGGCGTCTTCTCCGTGATCGCGGCCGTGACGGCGGTCTCCGTGATCGACGTGTACTTCCAGGACGCCTTCAGCGGGCTCGGCGCCAACACGTTCTACGTCCAGAAGACGCCGGCCATCCAGATGGGGTGGGAGGACCCCTCCATCCGGAACCGCCCCAACCTCACCTACGCCGACATGCTGGAGCTGCGGCGGCGCAGCCGCCTCGCCGCCTCCATCAGCCCCGACGAGTGGTTCGACCAGACGGCCGTCCGCTACGGCGCCGTGGAGACCAACCCCGACGTGGGCATCCGCGGCGTGGGGGCGGACTGGGCGGTCAACAACGGGTACGAGGTCGAGGAGGGCCGCTTCCTCGTCGAGGACGACGTCCGCTACAGCCGCCCGTTCGTCGTCCTCGGCGCCCCCGTCGCCGCGCGGCTGTTCCCGAACGAGCACGCCCTCGGCAAGGAGGTCAGCATCGACGGCCACCGCTACCGCGTCGTGGGGGTGATGGCCGAGAAGGGCTCGTTCCTCGGCGAGGACACCGACAACTACGTTTGGGCCCCCATCACCCGGCTCTTCGCCGTCTACGGCGACCCCGACCGGAACATCAGCTACGACGTGCGTGCCGCGAACCCGGCCCTCCTCCAGGCGACGGTGGACGAGGTGACGGGCATCCTCCGCGCGATCCGCCGCGTGCGCCCGGAGGAGGAGAACAACTTCGAGGTGATCACGAACGACGCCCTCTCGGGCCCGTTCGCCGCGTTCACGGGCTTCCTCACGATGGGCGGCGCGGGGATCGGGCTGATCGCGCTGCTGGCGGCCGGCGTCGGCATCATGAACATCATGCTCGTCTCGGTGACGGAGCGGACGCGGGAGATCGGGATCCGGAAGGCGCTCGGCGCCACGCGGCGGGCCATCCTCGCCCAGTTCCTCGTCGAGGCCATCTTCCTGTGCCAGCTCGGCGGCCTCGTCGGCATCCTCCTCGGCGTGCTCGGCGGGAACGTGATGGCGCTCGCGTTCGGGATCAGCCCGGCGTTCCCCTGGGGCTGGGCCGTCGGCGGCGTCCTCGGCGTGACCGTCATCGCGCTCGTCTTCGGCGTCTACCCCGCCTACAAGGCGGCGCGGCTCAACCCCATCGAGGCGCTGCGGTACGAGTGAGGGGATGGGATATGGGAGATAGGAGATGGGGGGTGTAAGTTGAGCCCCCATCTCCCATTGGCCATCTCCCATCTCCCGTGAGCGACAGCGAACGCGCCAAGCGCGCCGCCGGCGAGGCCGCGGCGGCCCTCGTCGAGGACGGGATGCGGCTGGGGCTCGGCACCGGCTCCACGACCGCCTTCGCCATCGCGGCGCTCGGGCGCCGCGTGCGCGAGGAGGGGCTCCGCGTCGTCGGCGTGCCGACGTCGTTCGCCGCCGAGCGCCTCGCGCGGCGGCACGGCGTCCCCCTCGCCGCCCTCGACGACCTCGGCCTCGACCGCCTCGACGCGGGCGCCCCCGCGCTCGACCTCGCGATGGACGGGGCCGACGAGGTGGACCCTGCGCTGAACCTCATCAAGGGGCGCGGGGCGGCGCACGCGCGCGAGAAGGTGGTGGCGGCGCTCGCCGCCCGCTTCGTCGTGCTCGTGGACCCGTCGAAGGAGGTGGCGCGACTGGGGGCGACGATGCCGGTGCCGGTGGAAGTGCTCCCGTTCGCCGAGGCGGCCGTGGCGCGGGCGCTCCGCGGCCTCGGCGCCGAGCCCGTCCTGCGGATGGGCCAGCGGAAGGACGGCCCCGTCGTCACCGACCAGGGTTTCTGGGTTCTCGACGCCCGCTTCGGCGGGATCGACGACCCCGCCGCGCTCGACGCCGCGCTCAGCGCCCTCCCCGGCGTCCTCGACCACGGCCTCTTCGTCGGCCTCGCCACCGACGTGCTGGTGGGGGAGGCGGACGGGACGGTTAGGAAGTTGGAAGGGAAAAGGGAAAAGTGAGAAAGGGACGGATGAGGCCACGTGCCCGAAGCTGAGCCTCAAACTTCCAACTTTCAAACTTCCAACCTCAAACTCGAAAAAAGCCCCGGCCGTGGCGGGCACGGCCGGGGCATGAAGGCGCTCGGGCGAGCGAGGGGCTCAGTTGAGGCGGAACGTCACCGGGAGCGACATCCGCACCTTCACGGGGCGCCCGCGCTGGAGGCCCGGCGTGAACCGGCTCTGGCGGACGGCCTCGACGGCGGCCTCGTCGCACCCCCCGCCGATGCCGCGGACGACGCGGATGTCCGAGGGGACGCCCTGCTCGTTGACGACGAACTGGACGAAGACGCGGCCCTCGATGCCGGCGCGGCGGGCCATCTCGGGGTACTGGATCCGGCGCTGCAGCCCCTCGATGCCGCCCTGGAGCTCGGGCATCTGCTCGACGACCTCGAAGATCTCCGGCTCCGGCGGGCGCTCGGGCTCCGGCGGCGGCGGCGGGGCCGAGGGCGGCGGCGGCGGCGGCGGCGGGGCGGGCGGCGCCTCGCGCAGGTCGAGGTCCTGGCTGATGTCGATCACCTGCTCCTCGATCACCTCCTCGTCGGGCACCTCCTGGGGCGGCGGCGGGGCGGGCGGAGGCGGGGGCTGCTCGAGCTGCTGGGTCTGCTCGATCTCCTCCACCTGCACGATCTCCTGCTCCACCTCGACGATCTCGAACTCGTTCTCGGGCTGGAGGGGGATGCTGAAGGCGAGGATGAGCAGCCCCACGGAGAGGGCGAGGCCGATCTGGACGTAGAGCGGGTAGCGGCTCTTGATGTCGGCCTTGGGGGTCTTGCGGAGGGCCATGGTCGGTCGTGGGGATGGGGCGGGCCGGGAGGCGACGGGGGCGGAAGGTACGCGCGAAGCGGCCTCCGCGTCACGCCGTCGCCGTGAGGGGTTGAATGAACGGGGGCCCGGCAGGTTCGCGAGGGAGCGAGCCGCGCCGGAGCGCGGGCGGGTGCACCTACTGGAGCCTAAACGTGACGGGGAGCGCCATTCGTACGCGGACCGGCCGTCCGCGCTGGATGCCCGGGGTGAACCGGCTCTGGCGGACGGCCTCGACGGCGGCCTCGTCGCACCCCCCGCCGATGCCGCGGACCACCTCCACGTCGCTCACCGTGCCGTCCTTGTTCACGACGAAGCGGACGAAGACGCGGCCCTCGATCCCGACGCGCCGCGCGAACTCGGGGTACACGATCCGCTCCTGCAGCCCCGCGATCCCGCCCACGAGCGCGGGCATCACCTCCGCGATCTCGACGAACGGCTCCTCATCGTAGGTCGTGGATGACGGAGGCGATGGAGGGTTGGGCGGTGTCGGCGGAGGCGGTAGCGTTCGACCCGGATGCGGGCGATGCTGCGACGGAAGCGGGACGGCGGCCAACTCCTCCTCCACGACGACGTCCGGCACCTCGACCGGCGGGGCAGCATCGGGGGGTGGAGCGGGGGGCGCCGGCGTTCTCGGGCGTGTCGGAGGGACGTCGACCACGATGGCCGGCTCCACCGGCGGCGGGGCCGCCGAGGGGAGGGCGGGGGGCTCGGCGCGCCACGCGACGCGGAAGGCCGCGAGGACGAGGCCCAGCGAGAGCGCGAGGCCAAGCTGCGCGGGGACGAGCTGGGAGCGACGACGCATGGCGATCCGGGCTGGTACGGCCCCAAGACCGTCACGGCCCCCGGAAGTTGCTCGCGGCCGCCCGCCGCCGCTGCCACCACGTCCCCGCGCCCAGCCCGAGGGCGAGGCCGACGGCGTCGGCGAGGGCGTCGTAGAGGCTGAACAGGCGGTCGATGGGCATGAGGTGCTGGTACACCTCGGAGAGGACGGCGAACGCGAGGCCGGCGGCGAGGATGCGGCCGGCCGCGCGGGGGTAAGCCCACAGCCACAGCACCCCGAGCCCGAAGAACGCCCCCGCGTGGAGGAGCTTATCCGCGGAGAGGACGCTGAGGTCGGGCAGCTCGTCGCCGGGGAGGCTGAGGCCGACGACGAGGGCGAGGGTCCAGAGCAGCGCGAGGGGGAGCGCGGCGGGACGGAAGCGCTCAGGCACCGTAGCGGGCGTGGAGGACGTGCGGGAGCGCGTCGATGAGGTCGGTGGCGACGAGCCCCGCCGCCGCGCGCGTGGCACCGAGGTGCTCGGCGGCGGCGGTGCCGAGGTGGAGCGCGCACACGGCGGCCTCGGCGGCGTCCATCCCCTGCGCGAGCAGGCCCACGAGCGTGCCGGCCAGGACGTCGCCGGTGCCGGCCGTGGCGAGGCCCGGGTGCCCCGGCGGCCCGACGAACGCCCGCCCGTCCGGCAGCCCCACCACGCTCGGCATCCCCTTCAGCAGGAGGACGGCGTTCCACCGCGCGGCGTGCTCGCGCACGAGCGCGAGGCGGTCCGCCGTGTCCACGTCGTCGCCGGCGAGGCGGCGGAACTCCCCGAGGTGGGGGGTGAGGACGAGCGGCGCAGGCTCCGGCCGCTCGGCCAGCTTCTCGGCCTGCCCCGCGAAGGCGTTGAGGCCGTCGGCGTCGAGGACGGCGGGGACGCCGATGGCGCCGAGGCGGCGGACGAGCGCCTGCACGAAGCGCGCCGTCTCCTTCGCCCTCCCGAGCCCGCACCCGACGAGCACGGCGTCGGCCCGCTCCAGCCGCGCGACGACCTCGTCGTAGGCCATGATCGAGAGCGTCCCCTCGTCGGTCTCCTCCAGGCCGTCCACCATCACCTCGGCGCGCCACGCGTCCACCGTCGCCTGCGCGCTCCGCGGCGTGCAGCAGACGACGGCGCCGGCGCCGGCCCGGTACGCCGCCCCCGTCGCCATCACGGCCGCGCCCGTGTACGCCCGGCTCCCGACGACGCAGAGGGCGAGGCCCGCGCTGTACTTGTGGGCGTCGGGCGCGCGGCGCGGCAGCCGCGCGGCCACCCACGCGTCGGTGGCGCGGACGGCCGGGGCCAGCGCGTGCAGCAGCGCCCCGGGGATGCCGATCTCGGCGACGACGACCGCGCCCGCGTGGCGCGGTCCATCGCCCAGGAGCAGCCCCGCCTTCAGCGCGCCCATCGTCACGGTGAGGGCGGCGAGGACGGTGCCCTCGGGCGCGGCCCCGGTATCCGCGTTCAGCCCGGACGGCACGTCGAGGGCGACGACGGGGGCCGCCTGCCGGTTCATCCACGTGCACAGCCCCCGGATGGGCTCGCGGAGGTCGCCCGTGACGCCGGTGCCGAGGAGGCCGTCTACGACGAGATCCGGCGGATGCGCCGCCGAGATCTGGCGGACGTCCTCGTAGGCGTCCACGCGGAGGCCGTCGTCGTCCCCGGCGAGGCGGCGGAGGAGGACGAGGTTGGCGGCGGTGTCCTCGGTCGCGTCGTCCTCCGAGGCGAGGGTGACGACGCGGACGCGGGCGCCGCGTGCCCGGAGCACGCGCGCCACCACGAGGCCGTCGCCGCCGTTGTTGCCGCGGCCGGCGAGGACGAGCACGTCGCGCCCGGCCTGGGCGCCGAAGCGGGCCTCGATGGCGTCGCAGGCGGCGCGGCCGGCCGTCTCCATGAGCACGCGGCCGGGGAGCCCGTACGCCTCGATGGTGCGCCGGTCGGCCTCGCGCATCGCGGCGGCCGTGAGGACGGGCTGGAGGAGGTCGGGGGATCGGGTCATCGGGGGATCGGAGGAGGGCGTCAATGGTCCGATGGTCCGATCATCAGATCCCCCGATTCTAACTCCGTTTCCCAGCGGGCGCGGACGCGGACGGGCTCGGGGAGCCAGCGGAGCGGCTCAGGCGGGGCGTACGGCGCGAGGCGCCCGCCGTCCCACCGCCCGTCCCCGTCGCGGTCGAGGACGAGGCGGAGGCGGTAGTCGCCCGGCGGGAGGTTGCGGAGGGAGAAGGCGCCATCGGGCCCGGCGGTGGTCGCGAAGGGCGCCCCGCCGCCGTCGGGGTACGCCTCGACGCGCACGGGCCCCTCGCCGCCCGACGCGACGCGGCCGACGATGCCGCCGAGGGCGTCGGGGCCGGGGCGGGCGTAGCGGCGGGTGAACAGCGTGTCCGGCCCCTGCACCTCGACGCGGAACGCGCGCGGCGCGCCCTCGGGATGGAGGCGGTACGAGACGCCGTCATCGGTTTCGGACGTGAACGGGAGCGGGCCCTCGGGGCCGCGCACGGCCACGCGCGCGCGGAGGGCGAGGCTGTCGAGCGGCTGCGAGAAGCGGACGCCCGGTGCGGCGTCGGGGCGGAGGAGGAACACGGAGTCGGCCTCGCCGCCGGGGGGGAGGAAGCCCGCGAAGCGGACGGCCGCCGTGTCGGGCGCGGCCGAGGGGGCGATCACCGCGCGCACGTCGGCCTCGTTGCCGCTCGTGTCGGCGACGGCGGCGCTCAGGCGTACGGGCGCGCCGACGGCCTCGCGGGCGAGCACGAAGAGCTCCTCGGCCACGACCCACGCCGCCTCGACGGGCACCGCGCCGCCGCCGGCGGAGTCGGCGAGGGCGACCTCGGCGGGGAGGCGGACGGGCTCGTCGAAGCGGACGGCGAAGCGGCGGGCGCTCCGGGCGCGGGTGGTGCGGACGGCCGGCGGGATCGTGTCCAGCTGCGTCACGAAGAGGTCGAGCGCGGGCGCGCCGAGCGGGGCAAGGGGGACGGCGACCGTGTCGGGCGCCGCCGCCGTGGTGTCCGGGGCCTCCGGCTCGACGGCGCGTGTGAGGGGCGCGGGCGGGACGGCGAACGGCTCGCCGGGGTCGGCCAGCGCGTTCCGGTTGCGGTCGTCGAGGGCGACGACGAAGAAGGGGCCGGCGCGGAGGTAGTCGAGCTGGAAGGCGCCCTCGGCGGTGGTTTCGGTGCGGTAGTCCGGCGCCGCCGTGCGCGGGTCGGGGAGGGCGGCGGTGGAGTCGGCCAGCCGGTAGGCGAGGACGGCGAGGCCGCCGGCGCCCGCGTTCGCGCGCGGGTCGCGGACGGTGCCGGCGATGCGCCCGCGGTCGAGCCGCGCGCCCGTGGCGAAGGCGAGCGTGATCGGCGCCGTGAGGGCGACGCCGTGGGCGTCGCGGAGGGCCCGGCCGAGCGTGACGACGTAGGTCGTCTGCGGGCGGAGGCTGTCGGGGAAGCCGACCTCGACGGTGCGCCCGCGCACGCGCACCGCCGGGCGGGTGCCGAAGGCGGGCGAGACGGTGAGCGCCTGCCCGACGCTCGCCTCGTCGACGCGCTCGGAGAACTCGAGGACGAGGCGGTCGGCCGTGACGTTCGTGGCCCCCTCGGCGGGTACGGCGGCCACGAGCTGCGGCGGCGTCGTGTCCGGCGGCCCGCCGGAGGGCCGGACGGGCGTGGCGCAGTGGGCCAGGAGGCAGGAGGCCGGGAGCAGGAGGCAGGCGACTACGAGCGTGCGCCCCGCACGCGTCCTGCCTCCTGCGCTCTGCCCCCTGCCCCCTGCGTCGTCAGGCATAGATCCCGCGGAGCCGGAGCGCCCCGGCCACCTTCTCGATGGCGATGATGTAGGCGCCGATCCGCATGTTGGTGTCGTACTTCTGCGCGGCCTCGTACACCCTGTCGAAGGCGATCCGCATCATGCGGTCGAGGCGGCGGTTGACGCGGTCGATGGTCCAGAAGTAGCCCTGCCGGTCCTGCACCCACTCGAAGTAGGAGACCGTCACGCCGCCGGCGTTGCAGAGGATGTCCGGGATGACGAGGACGCCGTTCTCGTTGAGGATCTCGTCGGCCTTCGGCGTCGTCGGGCCGTTGGCCCCCTCGGCGACGATCTTCGCCTTGACGTCGGCGGCGTTGTGGCGGGTGAGCTGGTTCTCCTTCGCGCACGGGGCGAGGACGTCGACGTCGAGGGCGAGGAGCTCCTCGTTCGTGATCGCCTCGGCGCCCTCGAACCCGGCCAGCGAGCGGTTCTGCCGGACGTGCGCGAGGGCGGCCTCGACGTCGATGCCGTCGGCGTTGTGGTAGCCGCCGGTGACGTCGGAGATGGCGACGATCTTGCACCCCTGCTCGCGGAGGAGCTGCGCGGCCACGCTGCCGACGTTGCCGAAGCCCTGGACGGCGACGGTGCACTGGCCGGGCTTGAGGCCGAGCTGGTTCATCGCCGCCAGCGTCGTCGTCATCACGCCGCGGCCGGTGGCCTCGCGCCGGCCCTCGGAGCCGCCGATGAGGAGGGGCTTGCCCGTGACGACGGCCGTCTCGGTCCGGCGCATGTGCATGGAGTACGTGTCGAGCAGCCACGCCATGATCTGCTCGTTCGTGTTCATGTCCGGCGCGGGGATGTCCTTGTCCGGCCCGAACACGTCGAGGAGGTTGGCGGTGTAGCGGCGCGTGAGCCGCTCGATCTCGCCCGCGCTCATCTTCGTCGGGTCGCAGGCGACGCCGCCCTTGGCCCCGCCGAAGGGGACCCCGACGACGGCGCACTTCCACGTCATCCACGCCGCGAGCGCCTTCACCTCGTCGAGGTCGACGTCGGGGGCGAAGCGGATGCCGCCCTTCGACGGGCCGAGCACCTCGTTGTGGATGACGCGGTAGCCCTCGAACACCTGGAGGCTCCCGTCGTCCATGACCACGGGCACGCTCGTGATGTGGATGCGGGAGGGGGAGCGGAGGTACTCGTAGAGCCCGCGGTCGAGCTCGATGAGCTCGGCGGCGTAGTCGAACCGCTCCATCATCTCCTGGAACGGGTTGTCCTTGTCGTGGATGGGGGTGGGTTCCTGGTAGACGGAGCGGTTGCGCACGTCGCGTTTGAAGGGGGTGTTGGGGGCTCCCATGGGAACGGGGACCGGGGGTTAGTGAGGGGGATGCGCAAGTTACGGGGGGCAGAGAGGCCGAGAAGCGGGGAGAAAGGAAGAAGGGGGAGGGAAAAGGTGAGCGTAAGGGCGTGGGAGCGTGCGGGGGTGGGGGCGCGTCCCCTACGTTCCTGCGCGCGCCCGTTCTCACGCTCCTACGTCCATGCCCCCCCTCCCGCGCCAGCACCTGAAGGACCTCGCCGGCCTCGCCCGGCGGAAGGGGCGCCGCGCCCTCGGCCTCTTCCTCGTCGAGGGCGTGCGCGCCGTCGAGGCGGCCGTCGCGGCGGGGGCGCCGCTGGACGGGGTGCTCGTGACGCCCGAGGCGGCCGAAGACCCGCGCGTGGCGGCGGCGCTGGGGGCCGCCCGCGCGCCCGTCCACGTCGTCCCGGCGAAGGACCTCGCGCGGGTGGCCGACGTCCAGCACGGGCAGGGCGTCGTGGCCGTGGCGCGCGCGGTGGTGCGCGAGGACGCCGCCGTGCTAGACGGGGCCCGCGCCGTCCTCGTCCTCGACGGCGTGCAGGACCCCGGCAACGTCGGCACCCTCATCCGCACCGCCGCCTGGTTCGGCGCCGACGCCGTGCTGTGCGGCCCCGGCACGGCCGACCCCGAGAGCCCGAAGGCCGCCCGCAGCGCCGCCGGGGCGCTGTGGGACCTCGCGCTCGTCCGCCTCTCCGCTCCCGTCGCCTACGGCGCCGCGCTCGACGGGCTGCGCGCGCGCGGCCTCCCCCTCTGGGGCGCCGACCTCGAAGGGGAACCCGCCGCCGCGTGGGCGCCGCCGCGCGAGGGGGTGCTCGTCCTCGGGAGCGAGGGGCACGGCCTCTCGGCCGAGGCCGCCGTTCGCCTCGACGGCCGCGTGCGGATCGCCGCGCGGCACCCCGTCGGAGCGGACCGGCCGCGGGGGGTCGAGTCGCTGAACGTGGCCGTGGCGGGGGGCATCCTGCTCCACCGCTGGCTGGGGGGCTGAAGCCGGGGCGGCCGGCCGCCGATACCACCGGCACTCACCCGCCCGCCAGACCGTGCACCGCACCCTCCTGCTCTTCGCCCTCGCCGCCTCCGGGTGCGCGTCGGTGCCTCCCCCGCCCGTCGCCGACCTCGTCCCCGCGGACGAGCTCACGGCGCTCATGCCGGACTCCGTCGGCGCCTTCCTCGCCACCGGCGACGAGGTCTACCGCGGCTACTTCGCCGACAGCGCCGGGGCTCTCACCCTCGTCACCGCTGCCCGGACGTACATGCGCGGGGCGGTGATGATGACGCTGAACGTGTCGAGCATGGACCGGCCCGACCGCTTCCGCGCGCTCGTCGAGGCCGGCGGCGCCCGCGCCACGCCCGACTCGGTGGTGCAGGCGGACCCCGCGCTCGCGGCGGCCGTGGCGGCGGGCTGGGACGTCTACGACGTGGCCTTCGGCCGGCTCCTCCTCCACGAGGACGGCCGCGCCGTCGAGGCGAAGTCGATGCTCTCGGACGTCCCCGCCACGGCCGTGGCGACGGTGGACCTCGCGCGCCTGGCCGCGCTGACGGAGGAGCGGGTGACGGTGGACACGTCGTTCGTGCGCGCCTCACCGCCAGCTCCCGCACCTCCGAGGGATGGAGGCGTCATCGGATAGCTGTCCGCGCCTCCGTGCGGGTCGCGCGGCTCCGGTCGCGTTGAACGTTACACGTTGAACGCAGCGGAGGTCAGCGGCCCTGGTCCGGCTCGGCGGCGGTGGAACGGGCGCGGCCCCCGGACAGCGCGTCGCCGCCGAAGGAGAGGAGGGTGGCGAGCCGCTCGAGCATCGGCGTCAGGCGCTCGTCGGCGGCCTGCTGCGCGGCGGCCTGCGTGGCCTCGCCGAGGCGGAGGAGCACCTCGCCGATGGCGGCGCCGTCGAGGGCGTCGGCGGCGAGGAGGTCGCGGAGCTCGGCCAGGCCGTCAGCCACGTCGCCGAGGTCGAGGTCGTCCTGGGCGAGGACCGTGTCGTACCACTGGTTCACGATGGCCAGCCCGGTGGCGGGGTCGAGCGCGGTGGGGCCGGCCTCCAGGGCGGCGATGGTCTGGTCGAGCGTGTCCTCGTGGGCGTCGTTCGTGGTGCCTTGCATGGGAGGAGCGGGCGGGAGAGGGGGAACGGGAGAAAGGGGGAAAGGGAGCGGGATGAGCGGTCTCCCTCTCCCGCTCACCCTTTCTCAAGAAGGAAGCGCCGAGGGGCGGTCGCTGCCGGCGGTGTCGGGGCCGGGGTCGCTGCCGGCGGGCGGGGTGCCCTGGGCGGCGGCGTGGCGGGCGTTGCTCGCGAGGGCGCTCCCGGCGTGGCGCAGCAGCGAGCCGAGCCGCTTCAGCCCGTTCCGTAGCCGCTCGTCGGCGCCGTCGGCCGCCGCCTCGGTCTGCTCGCCGAGGCGGACGAGGAGGTCGCCGATGGCCGCGCCGTCGCGGTCCTCGCCGGCGAGGAGGCCGTGGAGCTCCTTGAGCCCGTCGGCGATGGGGCGGAGGTCCTCCCGCTCGGTGGCGGCGATCTCGCGGCGCCAGTCGTCGATGCGGTTGACGGCCTTGGCGAGGGGGAGCTGGAGGAGGCCGCGCTCGAGGTCGTCCACGGTGGCGGCGAGCTCGGCGGCGTGGGTGCCGGCGGGGATGGTGTTCATGCGGTCGGGAGGGGCGGGTCAGAAGGGCCGGGAGAGGTGGACGACGGCGTCGGGCAGGCCGTCGCCCGAGGGCGCCTCGCCGCCGCTGCCGCCGGGGAGGGGGAAGAACGTGTCGAGGGCGTGGCCGGCGACGACGCGCGTGATGTAGACGTCGGAGGCGGCCCCGATGGCGCCGCCGACGAGGGGGACGCCGCGGGCGAACCGGCGCGCGAGGAGGCGCTCGCCGGCCTGCTTCGCCCCCCACGAGACGGCCTTGCCGACGAAGTACCGGAGCCCCCGCTCGGCCAGCTTCACGCCCACGCGCTCGACGGCCTCCTCCTCCTCGGTGTTCTCCCCCACGTCGGTCTTGAGCAGGCACTCGACGACCTCCTCACGCGTGGACGTCGCGCGGACGTCGCGCCCGGCGAGGGCGGCGCACGAGGCGGCCATGTGGAGCTGGAGGAGGGCCACGCCCGCGAGGTCGGCGGGGACCGTGACCGGCATGGTGAGCCACCCGCCGAGGCCGGTGACGAAGCCGGTGGTGCCCGCGAGGGCGAGGTGGGGACGGATCATCTTCTCGGCGCGGGCACGGCGGGGGCCCCGGCGGTGCCGCCACGGCGCGGCCGTTCTCTCGGGCGTGCCGAGGAGGGGGAGGCCGTCCACGGCCTTCGGGTAGAGCTGGTGGAGGATGAACGTCTTCATGGCGATGGGGGGCAGGGGAACGCGCGGCCTACGGCGCCGGGACCCGCGGGGGTGCGCCGGCTCAGACCTCCGCCCCCGCGAAGGCGTCGAGGTGGCGCGCGATCTCGCGCTCGAGCGCGCCGCGCAGCGGGCGGAGCGCCAGCCCGAGGTGCGCCGAGACGCGGACGACGTCGGCGGTGGCGGTGATGGCGCCGCGGACGCCCGTGCCCTCTACGCGGAGGACGTCGCCGTCCCACGCCGTGCGAACGTTGAAGCGGCGGCGGAGGGCGCCGGCGACGGCCTCGGCCTCGCGGTGAGCCCGCGCGCGGCCGAGCACGTGGCGCCGGCTGATCTCGATGTGCGCCATGAGAGGGGGAAGGGGAGAGGGGCTCCCTGTACGCACGGACCGGATCTTCGATCCTCGCAGCTCTCTCCACCGCCTCGTGGGAGGCGGCGTTGTGCTCATTACGACGGCGGGCTCTCACCGCGCAGGGCGGCAGTGAAGAACGGGTGGAAGCCCCCGCAGGGGTAGCGGCCCGCCTCGGCCGCCACGTAACTTGCGCGCCCGCTCGCAGGAGTGCGGTCTCGGTCCGGTAGTTCAGTTGGTTAGAACGCCGGCCTGTCACGCCGGAGGTCGCGGGTTCGAGTCCCGTCCGGACCGCAACAAGGCGAGCCAAATCGCCCCTCACGACACCGTGGGGGGCGATTTGCGTTACGGGCTACACACCCGAGGTCACGCCTCTGACCGCGACGCCGGATCGACGGGACCGTAGGTGGTCCGACCGGGGGCGGCGACGGGCGATCACCTCACGACCGAGACCCGTCGCGCCTCGACGTGCCCGTCGCCCGTGCGGGCGCGGACGACGTAGACGCCGGCGGCGAGTCCGGCGCCGTCGAAGGCGACCTCGCGCGTACCGGCGGGGAAACGCTCCGAGGCGACGGTGGCGACGCGGCGGCCGAGCACGTCGTAGACGGCGGCCTCCACCTCCGAGGGGCGAGCGAGCGTGAGCGTCACCGTGGCCGCCCCTCGAAAGGGGTTCGGGCGCACCTCCAGCCCCAGCCCCTCCCGCTCGGGCGCGGGCTCGCTCGCCACCGTCACCACCTCCGCCGTCCGCCACACCCACCCCCGCGCCGGCCCGTTCTCCGTCAGCCCCACGTACAGCCGACCGTCAGGACCCAGCGTTGCCGATGTCAGGTGGACCACCTGTGCGATCTCCGGCGCCCTTCCGACCGCCTCCCACGTCGCCCCCGCGTCGTCGGTCCG
>DATGQT010000337.1:0-10562 GCA_035304085.1 Rubricoccaceae bacterium | reverse complement strand
GACGTTTACGCCGAGGAGGCGGGAGCGAACGCCACGAAGTTCGTCCACGAGGGCGCCGGGGCGGGCGTGCACCGGTACTACCGCGTGGAGCCCTGCCGCGGCACCCGGCGCGGGGAGCCCTCGAACGTGGCGACGGTCTAGGGAGGCGGGGAGAGATGCGTATTATCAGGATGGGCCGTCCTGATCATCCCTGCCCCGGTCCTAGTAGGCAAGGGCTTGCCGCGTTGCCGATCGCCAAGCGTACCAAGTGTATCCAGATGGATGCTTCGACGCCGGTGTACGCAACGATGGCGAGGATGGCCAGCATGAGCAGGGCCACCAGAAGCAACACGAACACTTTCATTGCGGGGTGTTCGGAGCTTGGGATCTCTGCCCCCTGCCAACCGATCTTGATCTTCGGGTGTTGAATCTCTTCCTTCGAATCGGCCATTGCTGTAGTCGCAAGAGGAAAGCCCCCTCAACACGTGGCAGCGGGGGCTGCGGTCGGTGTCGTGAAGGGGGCTTGTGGCCGATCCTACCCGCTTTCCGTTGGAGGCTGTTGTCAGCCTCCAACCGGCGAGCATCCGGTTCAATAGCAAGTCGCGTTCCTTCTGCACTGCTAAACTCGCGCTCACGGCCGCTGCTCGGTTAAGCTATCGCGAATCGCGTTGTTCTCATCAGCGGAAACGGACGGACGGCCGCCGCGTCTGACAAACGCAATCATCTTCGAAGCCCATGACCGCTCTGCTCGAAAAGGCCGTCGCGAAGGCGCGGGCGCTGCCCGAGGACCAGCAGAACGCCCTCGCCGCGCTCATCCTCGAGGAGATCGAGGATGAAGCGCGCTGGGACGAGACGCTGGCACGGCCGGAGTCCCAGGCCCTGCTGGCTCGGATGGCTGAGGAAGCGATGTCGGAGCACCGCGCCGGGAAGACGCGCGAGCTCGACCCGGACACGCTCGGAGACGAGGAGTAACCCGGCGTGCGCTCGAAGACGACGGCGCAGTTCCGGAAGCAACTCGCGGCGCTACCGGAGGATGTCCGGCGGCAGGTACGGGCGGCCTACCGGCAGTTCCAGCGCGACCCGCACCACAAGAGCCTCCGGTTCAAGCGCGTGCATCCGACGCTTCCCCTCTACTCCGCCCGCATCTCGAAGGGCTACCGCGCCGTCGGGCAGCGGGATGGTGACCTCGTCGTGTGGTTCTGGGTCGGCTCCCACGCGGACTACGACGCGCTGCTCCGGCGGCGGTAGCGCGCTCACCCCTCGGGCTTCTGCGCCACCATGAGGTGGCCGGTGCCCTTGCGATTCGTGCGCGCGAGGTCGAGCGCGTTGAGAGCGAGGCCGAGGGGGAACGCCGGCACGTAGTAGAGCGCCACGAGCGGCGCGAGCGCCCAGCTCCGGTTGAGCAGCGTGATCGGCCACTTCACGAGCAGCCGCCACGCCGCGCTCCCCGGCGGCCCGTACGTGTACTCGTGCCCGACGACGCGCAGCCCCGCCGTCTCCAGCTTCTCGCGGAGGTCGGCGTAGGCGTACCCCTCACGCACGTGCTCCCCGATGAAGCTCTCCGCCCCCGCCTCCGTCACCCCCGAGCCGCCGAGGTCGGACGGCGTGTTGACGACGACGTGGCCGCCGGGCCGGAGCACGCGCTCGAAGCCGCGGAAGACGGCGCGGTCGTCCTCGATGTGCTCCATCACGTCCACGCTGAGGACGAGGTCGTAGCAGCCGGCGTCGTCCTCGGGCGGCGGCGCCGTGAGGTCGCGCGCCTCGAAGCGGACGCGGCCAGCGTAAGGCGTGCGGTCGAAGAAGGCGCGGGCGCGCTCGAGGTAGTCCTCCTTCACGTCCACCGCCGTCACCTCGACGTTGGGGAACTCCGAGACGAGGAAGTAGGCGTACTGCCCGAAGCCGGTGCCGGCGTCGAGGACGCGGACGGGCCGGCCGGCGAGGGGCCCGAGGAGGGCGCGGAGGCGGCGGCGGACGTACCACGCCCGCAGGAAGACGAGGTCGAGGAGGCGGTAGAACGCCCGCGTGCGGGCGGGCGAGCGCCAGGCGAGGGCGCCGAGCCGGTTCTTGACGGGGTCGTAGTCCATAGGGAAAGGGCTCTCAGCTATCGGCTATCGGCCGTCGGTTGCTTGCTGTAGCTGAGAGCCGATAGCCACCAGCTGATAGCCCCTCAAGCTGCCTCGGCACGCTCCGCCTCGGCGTCGAGGACGTCGGTGTCGATGCCGGCCTCCTCGAGCTCGGGGACATCCTCGCCCGCCGGCACGTCCTCCGGCCCGAGGAGGACGGCGAGCCACCGGGTCTCGGGGAAGCTCTCGGCGGCGATCTTCACCGTCATCGTGAGGGGGACCGAGAGGAGGAGGCCCACCGGCCCCAGCACCCACCCCCAGCCGATCAGGCACAGGAACACGACGAGGGGAGAGAGCCCCACGCCGTGCCCCATCCACCGCGGCTCGAGGAAGTTCCCCATCACCATGTTGATGGCGAGGTAGCCGAGGGCGACGAGGAACGCCGGCCAGAGGCCGAGCTGGACGAGCGCCAGCAGCGTGCCCGGGATGGCCGCGATGATGGAGCCGATGTTGGGGATGTAGTTGAGGAGGAACGCGATGAGCCCCCACAGCAGCGGGAAGTCCACGCCGAGGATGGCCAGCCACACGGCCACGAGCACCCCCGTGATCAGGCTCACCTCCGTCTTGATCACGATGTAGCGCTTCATCGCGTGCATGAACGCGGCGAGCTGGGGGAACGTCGCCTCCGGCATCCCCAGAGCGCGCCGCGCCTTGTACCGGAACGACCCGACCTCGAGGAGGATGAACACGACGGCGAGCATGACGAGGACCCCGTTCGTGAGGAGGGCGCCGACCTCGTTGAGGAGGACGGCGGCGAGGCCGAGGGCGGCCCCGGGGTCGACGGCGTCGAGGAGGCCCTCGCGGTTGGGGACGGGGAGGCCGTGGCGCTGGAGCCAGTCGAGCGCACTCGCCGTCTGCGCGGCCAGCCCGGCCTCGTAGGTGGGGAGCGCCTGGACGAACGCGGTCAGGGAGGAGCCGACGAAGGCCCCGACGCCCCCGACGCCCGCCACGACGCCGAGGACGACGACCATCACCGCCAGCCCGTTCGGGAAGCGCCGCCGCCGGAGGGCGTTGACGACGGGCACGCACACGAGCGCCACGAACGCGGCGACGAGGAGGGGGACGAGGACGGGCCGCGCCGCGCGCATCCCCGCGATCACGATCACGAAGGCGGCGATCCCCACCAGCCCCCGCAACACGTGGCTCCTTCCCTTGCGCTCGATGAGCATGGTCGTGGTCGTTCGTTCCGCTGCCGTATCGGCTCCCGCCCCCGGAAGTTACAGCGCCGCCGGCTCCGGCCCCGCCTCCCACAGCGCCTCCAGCGCCTCGAAGAGCCGGTCCCACCCGTACTCCTCCCGCTCCCGCCGGACGCCCGCCTCCAGCCGCGCCGCCATCCCCTCCTCGAAGAACCGGATGACGGCGTCGGCGAGGGCCTCGGGGTCCTCGGGCGGCACCACCAGCCCGGCCTCGCAGTGCGGCACCACCTCCGCCAGCCCACCCACGTCCGTCGTGATGACGGGCCGGCCGAAGTGGAACGCGATCTGGGCCACGCCGCTCTGCGTGGCCGAGACGTACGGCTGCACGACGACGTCGGCCGCACCGAAGTAGCGGGCGACGGCCTCGTCCGGGACGTAGTCGGCGTCGAAGCGGACGGCGGCGCCGAGGGGGGCGGCCTGCGCGCGGAGCGCGTCCTCGTCCGCGTAGAACTCGCCGGCGACGACGAGGCGGGCGTCGGGCAGCCGCGCGAGGATGCGCGGCATGGCGTCGAGCAGCACGTGGAGGCCCTTGTAGCGGCGGACGAACCCGAAGAAGAGCAGCAGGGGCGCATCCGCCGGGAGGCCCAGCGCCGCCCGCGCCTCCGCCTTCGGGACGGGCGCCCCGAAGAGGTCGTAGACCGGGTGCGCCGCCTGCCGCACCGGCACGCCCGGCACGAGTGCCTCGACGTCGCGCCGGACCCCTTCGGAGAGGACGACGAGACCGTCGCAGGCGCCGAGGGCGAAGCGGGTGAGGAGCCGGTCGCCCGGCCGCCGCTCGTGTGGCAGCGCGTTGTGGACGACGGCGAGCACGCGGACACCGCGCCGCCGGAGCCGCCGCGCCAGCACCCCGAGGACCGGCGCGAAGAACGGCATCCAGTAGGCGAGGACGACCACCTCGGCGCCGTCCTCGGCGATGACGCGGGCCGTGCGCGTCCACGTGCGCGGATCGAGGGTGTCGAGCAGGCGCGGCGCGGGCGGCTGCTCCGCGGCCGGCGGCAGCCCCGCCTCGAGCTGGGTCTTGCCGGGAAAGAGGCGCTCGGGGTACTGCCGCGCGAACGTGTACCTGCGGACGTCGTGGCCCCGCGCCGCCAGCCCCGCCGCCAGCGCCCGCGAGAAGTGGGCGATGCCGCCGCGGTACGGCCAGAACGGCCCGACGAGCGCGACGCGAGTGGGACGGACGAACACCTTCAGGGGTTTGCTGAACTCACGACGAAGGCTTGCGTGACAAACGGGGCGGTTGTTTTATGTCGGGGTACGGGGGGGCTCGGCCGTGAGGCGTCGGCGTATCACCCCGCAGCCCCTCCCTCCCCCTCGCGTCCTCCCTTCCGGCTCATGCGTGCCGCCTGGCTCGCCCTCCGCTCCGCGCTCCTCTGCGCCCTCGTCGGCGCCGCACTCGCGGTGCCCCGGGCGGGCGCGCAGAATCTACCGCTGACGGCCCTCCCGTTCCTGGAGATCTCCCCGTCGCCCGCCGTCAGCGCCGCCGGCGGGGCGGGCGTGGCGCTCGCGGAGCCAAACCCCCACGGGTTCCTCTACAACCCCGCTCACCTCGGCCTCGCCGCCCGCGACGCCCGCGCGCTGTCCGCGCTCTACCCCGGCGGCTTCACGGACTGGCTCGCCCACGACGAGCTCGCCCTCGGCAGCATCGCCCTCGCCGTCGGCTTCGACGCCCGCGTGGGGGGGCTTCCGCTGGCCGTCGGCGTCGGGCTGGGGCAGACGGCCCTCCGCTTCGGCGAGCGCGTGGCGGTGGACGAGCGCGGCGCGGCGCTGGGCTCCTACGAGCCGGTGGACCGCTACCGCGCCCTCGCCCTAGGCGCCGCCACCACCGGCGCCGTCCGCGTCGGCGTCGGCGCCACCGTCCGCCACGTGACCTCCACCGACCGCGTCCTCGTAGCGTCCGACGGCGTGCGCACGGAGGACATCTGGGGGCTCACGTTCGACCTCGGGCTGCTCGCCGAGGCCGACGTGGCACGACTCCTCGGCCGCCCCCGCCTCCCCTTCGGGGTCCCCGTGCAGCCGGCGCTCTCGGTCGCCGTCGGCTATGCGCAGGCGAACCTCGGCGGTGAGGTGCCCTACTCCGGCGCCGCCGCCCTCCCGCTCCCGCGCACGGCCCGCCTCGGCTGGAGCGCCCTCGGCGGCCTCGACCTGACGACGGCGGCCGGCCCCCTCCGCCTCGTCGAGGGCGCGTTCGCCGTGCAGGCCGAGCACTCGCTCGTCCGCGCCGGGGACCAGCCCGGCGAGTTCCGCTATGAGGGATTCCTCGGCGACCTCGACCCCTTCCGGCACGGCGTCCTCGGCGAGGGCAACGACGTGGTGACGGGCCGGCACGGCTGGCGCGTCGCCGTCGCGGAAACCGTCGCGTACAGCCGGGGCGGCTTCGACGGGTGGGGCTTCACCGACGTGCGGACGCAGGGGCTGGAGGTGCGGCTGGCCGGCCCGCTCAAGGCCGCCGCGCTCCTGACCGGCTCCGGCCGCCTCGGCGAGTTGGCGAGCCGGTTCGACCTCCGCCTCACGCACGCCGTCGTCTTCCGCGGCGAGGCGCACGAGAGCACGTTCGACGGCCTCACCCTCGTCGTCCGGCGCTAGCGTCCCCGCTCAGTAGCTGTATCCCAAGAGCTCAAAGTCAAGTTTATATATATCACGAATCTTTCTTTTCGAACTAGGCTCATAAGAGCAACTTTGCTGATCGTATACAGACGTTTTGTTATGATGAGGCAAGCTGGCGGCTATACCGAGGCGATTGCATATCCTCTCAAAGTCGTGTCCAAGCGTTTCGTACCGCCCAATCATGTCCACTAAGCATCTATGCCTCCTGGTATATATGTATTGATGCTGTGGCCTGAAATGGTGATAGATTTGAATATTATCCATATCTAGCCAGTTCATCACAAAATCGTGAAGATTGTCGTATCTGTACAAATGATTCTCGGCAAAAGCTCTATCCTTATCGTTTATCCCTCCGTTTCTCAGAAAATAATAAGCCGACGCCAGGCGGTCATATGGATTCCGAACAAATGCAAAGCGGAAGTACCTATAGTAGGTGATAGGCCCAAAGATACACATTAATTCATATGCACTCCTGTGCCCACCTTTCGTCCTTCCATCGAAAAGAGCACTCTTAACCGATTTTCCCGCAGTCTTTGGGATGTGAACGAATATACACCTAAGTCTATCGAACACCTCTACAGGATCATGCCCGTTAGCAGCATTACGCAATATACTATACCTCTTTCTATGCCGCAAATGAACGACCTGACTACGCACTTCCATGGGCACGAACGAGACCAAGTTCATATGTCCCACAGAATCCATGATCCCCTAAACTATCGGATCTGATAACTATAGTTGAAGATGTTTGATGTCCGATATACACGAGATATGCGTTTATCGAAAGGATCTTAGTAGCCCCCTCGCTCTACGTCGGGTCTTGGTCAGCATATGCTGCCTCAATGTTGGGCTTGCGTTTGCGTGAGGGAACGGAATATCTGGCTCTTCTAGCTGGAGGAACTTAGAGAGTTCCTTCCATCCATCACCTTCTTCCCAACAAACCTCCAGCAGATCACCTGGCCTGTCTTTAAAATAGGTGCGCACCGCGGCCAAGTGTTCTGTATAAACGCGAATGTGATCCTGCTTGTGGCCGCCAGGCATCTCGTGGCCATAGATATACTTCCGAAAGACAGTTGGACCAGTGCGTCGTGCATGCTTACACAGACTCTCGAACCACACGTCAGCACTGATGCGTCGTGTTAGTATGAACTTGCTACCAGGAAAATGTTCATCTATGGACTGGTAGATCATCGGCCATGGCCAGTCGTCGAAGCTATCATATCTCCGCACCATCTCAAGCAGATCCGAGTAGAGTCCTCGACGCCACATATCGAACCCTTCTTCAGAAAAACCAATGTGTTTGAAACCCCAATGACGCAAACAGACACCCAACGTAGTGGTGCCCGTCTTGTTTAATCCGATACCAACTATCTTCATCTCACCTTCTACAGAGGATGACGGCTGGCTCTGCCGAGTAACACTGACCTCTCAGCAGCTACCACTACCATGCAGGCACTAGCCTCGCGGAGGGTTCTCAAGGTAGAGCCTAACCGCGAGCCGTGCAATACCAGCGCATCCAGCACGGGCGGGGTTGGTCAACCAGAATCACAACGACCGCCGCGACGGATACGCGGTGGCACCGCACCCGTCTGACCGGCCCCGTTCTTCGTGCTAGCGGCTTGACCGTGCTGGCGCCCCAGCCACTCGATGGCGTCCGGCTCGGGACCACCGAGGTGGAGCCTGCGGACGGACCTGGGCGCGGCGGCGGGGGTGGTCAGACGCGTTCACGGCGGACCTCCTCCATCACAGGCACCGGCGTGTGCGCGCGCTCCCCGGGCGCCAGCGTCTCGCGGACGTCGTAGCGTCGGGCGTCCTCCATCTCGGGCCTCACGATCATCTCGCCGAGGAGCCCAGCCAGGAACGACTGCGCCCCGAGCAGGAGCAGGACGGCGCCGAAGAGCAGCAGCGGGCGCTCCCCGATGGGCTCGCCGAGGAAGAGCTTGACGAAGGTGAGGTAGGCGAGGATGGCGAAGCCGAGCACGAACCCGACCGTGCCGAGCCCGCCGAAGAACATCATCGGGCGCCGCACGAACCGCGTCAGGAAGATGACGGTGATGAGGTCGAGGAAGCCGCGGAGGTAGCGCTCGAACCCGAACTTCGTCCGCCCGTGCTTCCGCGCGCGGTGCTGCACCACCTGCTCCTCGATGCGGTCGTACCCCTCCCACTTCGCCAGCAGCGGGATGTAGCGGTGGAGCTCGCCGTAGACGCGGACGCTGCGGACGACCTCGGCCCGGTACGCCTTGATGCCGCTGTTGAAGTCGTGGAGCGGGATGCCCGAGAGCCAGCGGGTGACGGCGTTGAAGAACCGGCTCGGGATCGTCTTTTCCAGCGGGTCGTGCCGCTTCCGCTTCCAGCCGGAGACGAGGTCGGCGCCGGCTTCGAGCTTCTCGATCATGGCCGGGAGCTCGGCGGGGTCGTCCTGGAGGTCGGCGTCGAGGGTGGCGACGTAGCGGCCGCGGGCGCGGGCGAAGCCGGCGGCGAGCGCGGCGCTCTTGCCGTAGTTGCGCCGGAAGCGGACGCCAGCGAAGCGGGGGTCCTCCCCGTGCAGCCGCTCGACGACCGCCCACGAGTCGTCGCGGGAACCGTCGTCCACGAACCACACCTCGAACGAGCGGCCGGCCCGCTCCATCGCCTGCCGGATCTCCGCCGCCAGCTCGGGGAGGCTCGCGGCCTCCTCGTAGACGGGGACGACGACGGAGACGACAGGGGCCATGAGAAAGGGAGAAAGGGCGAGAGGGGGAAAGGGGGCGACGCTCCCGCTCTCCCTTTCTCCCTCTCCCCCGCTCTCACGTATCGATGGTGGCGTACTTCGCGTTGCGCTCGATGAACTTGCGGCGCGGCTCGACGGCGTCGCCCATGAGCGTCGAGAACGTCTTGTCGGCGGCGGCGGCGTCCTCGATGGTGACGAGTTGGAGCATCCGCGTGGCGGGGTCCATCGTGGTGGACCAGAGCTGCTCGGGGTTCATCTCGCCGAGGCCCTTGTAGCGCTGGATGCCGACGCCCTTCCCGCCGAGCTGCTCGACGGCCTCGGCGAGCTGGTCGTCGTTCCAGGCGTAGATCTCCTCGTTCCCCTTCTTGGCGCGGTAGAGCGGCGGGAGCGCGATGTAGATGTAGCCGGCCTCGAGGAGCGGGCGGAGGTAGCGGTAGATGAACGTGAGCAGCAGCGTGCGGATGTGCGCCCCGTCCACGTCGGCGTCCGTCATGAGGACGATCTTGTGGTAGCGCACGCGGTCGGCGTCGAACTCCTCGGGGTTGGCGGAGAGGCCCACGCCGAGGGCGGTCACGATGTTCTTGATCTCCTCGTTGTCGAGGACCTTGTCGAGCCGGGCCTTCTCGACGTTGAGGATCTTGCCGCGGAGCGGGAGGATGGCCTGGAAGTGGCGGTCGCGCGCCTGCTTGGCGGAGCCGCCGGCGGAGTCGCCCTCGACGAGGTAGAGCTCGCTCTCGGCGGGGTCCTTGGACGCGCAGTCGGCCAGCTTGCCGGGGAGGCCGCCGCCGCCGAAGGCGGACTTCCGCTGAACGAGCTCGCGCGCCTTCCGCGCGGCCGTACGCGCCTGCGCGCTGAGGATCACCTTCTGCACGATGGCCTTCGCCTCGCGGGGGTGGTCGTCGAGCCACTCCGCGAGCTTCTGCGCGACGAGGCTCTCGACGGCGCCGGCCACCTCGCCGTTGCCGAGCTTCGTCTTCGTCTGCCCCTCGAACTGCGGCTCGGCCACCTTCACGCTGAGCACGGCCGTGAGCCCCTCGCGGAAGTCGTCGCCGGAGAGCTCGACCTTCGCGTTCTTGAGGAGGCCGGAGTTGTCGGCGTACTGCTTGAGGATGCGGGTGAGCGCGCGGCGGAAGCCGGAGACGTGCGTGCCGCCCTCGTGCGTGTTGATGTTGTTGACGAAGGAGAGGACGTTCTCGGTGTAGCCGGTGTTGTAGCGCATGGCCAGCGCCACGGGCACCTCGCCGCTCTCGTCCTCGACCTCGATGACGCCCTCGTGGATGGGCGTCCGCGCCTCGTCGAGGTAGGCGACGAACTCGCGGAGGCCGCCCTCGTAGTGGTACTCCTCGCGGGCCAGCTCGGCGTCGTCCTCGCGCTCGTCGGTGAGCGAGATGTAGACGCCGCGGTTGAGGTAAGCCAGCTCGCGGAGGCGCTCGGCGAGGGTGTCGAACCGGTAGACGGTGTCGAGGAAGATGGTGTCGTCGGGCCAGAAGCGGACGGTCGTGCCGGTCTCCTCGCCCGGCTCCGCGTCGCGCACCTTCGTGAGCGGCTCGACGGTGCGGCCCTTGGCGAAGGCGATCCGCCAGACGCCGCCGTCGCGCTTGACCTCCACCTCGAGCCGGTTCGCGAGCGCGTTGACGCACGAGACGCCGACGCCGTGGAGGCCGCCGGAGACCTTGTACGTCTCCTTGTCGAACTTCCCGCCGGCGTGGAGCACCGTCATCACGACCTCGACGGCGGGCCGCTTCTCGGTCGGGTGCTCCTCGACGGGGATGCCGCGGCCGTTGTCCACGACCGAGACGGAGTTGTCCCGGTGGATCGTGACGTCGATGCGGTCGCAGTAGCCCGCGAGCGCCTCGTCGATGGCGTTGTCGACGACCTCGTAGACGAGGTGGTGGAGCCCGCGCACGCCGACGTCGCCGATGTACATGGCGGGGCGCTTGCGGACGGCCT
>DATGQT010000336.1:0-3470 GCA_035304085.1 Rubricoccaceae bacterium | reverse complement strand
AGCGAGCGTGCAAAGGACTACTGCAGCACGAGCACGTCGGCGTCGCCGAACGTGTCGTAGGAGGAGGTGACGACGCGGTCGCCGGGGCGGAGGCCCTCGGTGACCTCGTAGAACTGGGGGTTCTGGCGGCCGAGCTGGATCGGGCGGCGCTCGGCCCGGCTGCCGTCTTCGGTGAGGACGTAGGCCCAGTTGCCGCCGGTGGTCTGGAAGAACCCGCCGCGTGCCAGCAGCAGCGCCTGCTCGGGGTCCCCGAGCTCGAGGCGGAGGCGGAGCGACTGCCCGCGCCGGATCGCCGCGGGCGGGGCGCCGAGGAAGGCCATGTCCACCTCGAACCGGCCGTCGCGCACCTCCGGGTAGACCGTCGTGATCGTGAGCTCGTAGTCGGCGCCGTCGACGGTCGTGCGGGCGGCCTGGCCGGGGGCCACGCGCGTGATGTAGTGCTCGTCGACGGCCACGCGCACCTTGTAGCCGTCGAGGACGTCGACCTGCCCGATGCGGGCGCCCTGCCCGATGAGCTGGCCCGGCTCGGCGTTGAACGCCGTCAGCTGCCCGCTCACGGGGGCGCGCACGACGAGGTTCGTCATCGTCTCCTGGACGAGGCCGAGGTTGCGGTGGAGCCGTTCGAGGGCGGCGTCCATCTGGCGGAGCTGGAGGGCGCGGCTGAGGGAGTCGTTGCGGAACCCCTCGCGCGTGAGCTCGCGCCGGCGCACGGCGTAGTCGTACTCGTCGCGCGCCCGCTCGTACTCCGCCTGCGCGACGAACCCGTCGTCGACGAGGTCGGCGAGGCGGTCGCGCTCGCGGCGCAGCCGCGTCACGTCGTAGTCGAGCTGGGCGAGCTGCTGCTGGAGGTTGAGCTGGTTCTGGTCGAGGGCGAGCCGCTGCGCGCGCATCGTCGAGATCTGCTCCTGGAGCTGCGCCTCGCTCGACATCATCTGGAGCGTGAGGTTGTCGTTGGCGAGGACGAGGAGGGGCTGGCCCGCCGTCACCATCGCCCCCTCCTCGACGAGCTTCTCGCTCACCTTCCCCCCGACGACGGCGTCGAGGTAGACGGTCCGCTCGGGGAGCACCGTCCCCGTCACGGCGACGTACTCCTGGAAGGCGCCCTCCTCGACCGTCGAGATGGTGAGCCGGTCGCGCTCGACCTGGAGGCGCCGCCCGCCGCCCTGGCTGAGGGCGGCGTAGACGACGAGGGCCACGAGTGCGACGACGCCGGCGATGAGGGCGATGCGCTTCGGGGGGAACCGGCGCTTGGCGAGCTTCCGGTCCATGCCGCCGCCCGAGCCGGGCAGCGTCCCGAGGGGCTGCGTGAGCACGCCGTTGGCCGGCGGCGCCGTGTCGGGCGTGGACGGGGGGCGGTTCGTGGGCATCGGGGGCGGTGGCGGTCGTGCGCCCTCCCGCCGACAACGGCCATGCCAGCCGCCTTACCTTCCGCCGGAGCCGCTCCGGAGCGCCTCGATGTAGCCGGCGGGTGTGCGCTGGCGCACACCCACTGCGCGCTGGCGCACAGCCCCAAGTCGTTCTCCCCCTCCTTCAGAGGAGGAGGGGGAGGGGGGTGGTCGAATCGGAACGGCACGGCGGCAGTGGTCAACCACCCCGCGTCCTCGTCCCTGCGGGACTCGGCGCTGCCCCTCCTCGTCTGAGGAGGGCGATGTTACCGTTCAGAACGTCCTGTTAGGAACGGTCTTCGCCTCCACTCAGGCACACCCTCTCGTCGCTCATGTCCCTCGCCCAGAGCCGGCTCCTCGTCGTGGACGACAACGAGGACGTGCTGACGGCCGTCCGCCTGCTGTTCGAGCGGCAGGGCGCCGCCGTCCGCGCGGCCACCTCGCCGGCGGCGCTGCCGACGCTGCTGCGCGAGGAGGACTTCGACGCCATCCTCCTCGACATGAACTTCGCCCGCGACGCGGCCAGCGGGCAGGAGGGGCTGATGTGGCTCGAGCGCGTCCTCGCCTTCGAGCCCCACGCCGCCGTCGTCATGATCACGGCCTACGGCGACGTCGAGCTGGCCGTCGAGGCGATGAAGCGGGGGGCCGCCGACTTCGTGACGAAGCCGTGGCAGAACGAGAAGCTGCTGGCCACCGTCACGGCCGCCGTCCGCCTCCGCCAGACGCGCGCCGAGGCCGAGCGCCTCCGCGCCCAGCGCGACGCCCTCGGCGACGCCCTCGACGAGCGCTTCCCCGAGATCATCGGCGAGAGCGCCGCCATGGCCCGCGTTTTTTCTACCATCGAGAAGGTGGCCGCGACGGAGGCCAACGTGCTCGTCCTCGGCGAGAACGGGACGGGCAAGGAGCTCGTCGCCCGCGCCGTCCACCGCCTCTCCCCCCGCGCCGGCGAGGTGTTCGTGAGCGTGGACGTGGGCGCGCTGCCGGACACGCTGTTCGAGAGCGAGCTGTTCGGGTACGCCCGCGGCGCCTTCACCGGCGCCGTCGAGGACCGCCCCGGCCGCTTCGAGGCCGCCCACGGCGGGACCCTCTTCCTCGACGAGATCGGCAACCTCGGGCCGGCGCAGCAGGCCAAGCTGCTCTCGGCGCTCCAGACGCGCACCGTCACGCGCATCGGCGAGGCCCGCCCCCGCCCCCTCGACATCCGCCTCATCTGCGCGACGAACCAGCCGCTCCACCGGCGCGTGGCCGAGGGCGCCTTCCGGCAGGACCTCCTCTACCGGATCAACACGGTCGAGGTCCACCTCCCGCCGCTGCGCGAGCGGCCGGAGGACGTCCCGCTGCTGGCCGAGCACTTCCTGCGGCGCTACGCGCAGAAGTACGGCCGCCCCCCCCTCCGTCTGACCGGCGAGGCGGTCGACGCCCTCAGGGCGTACGCTTGGCCCGGCAACGTGCGCGAGCTCCAGCACGCCGTCGAGCGAGCCGTGGTGCTGGCCGAGGGCGAGGCGCTGGGGCCGGCCGACTTCGCGCTGTCGGCGTCGCCGGGCGCGGGAGGCCCCGCGCCGGTCCTCTCGGAGGAGCCGGCCACGCTGGACCTGGAGCGGATCGAGCGGGAGGCCATCCGGCGGGCGCTCTCGAAGCACGGCGGCAACATCAGCCGCGCCGCCGCCGAGCTGGGGCTGACGCGGAAGTCGCTCTACCGCCGGATCGAGAAGTACGGGCTGTGAGGGTGTGATTACGTGGTGCGTGTTGCATGTTCCGTGTTGCGTGATGGTCGTAGCATGCGATGCACGCCCCTCCCTCCCCGTCACCTTGAGCGCAGTCGGAGGATCACTTCCGAGGTGCCGGTAGCCCGATGAGGCCGCCGTCGTATCGAGGCTAGATCCTTCGCTGCGCTCAGGATGACACGCAGGGGGGAGCGGAACACTCACCGCCTCACCGTCAACCGCCAACGGTCCACCGCCCATGCCTGCCGGGCCAGCGCCGATCCGCCGCGTCCTCCGCCGGCACCGCATCCGGCTTTTCCTCCGCCTCGCCGCGCTGGCGGGGACGGTGGCAGCAGCGGCGGTGCTGGCGTGGGCGGGGCGC
>DATGQT010000335.1:0-2410 GCA_035304085.1 Rubricoccaceae bacterium | reverse complement strand
GTCGTCGGGGTGGTCGAAGAGGACGAGCTCGACGCGCTCGGCGTGCTCGGCGTAGAGGGCGAAGTTGACGCCGAGCCCGTCCCAGGTGGCACCGAGGGGGTAGGGTTTGCCGGGGAGCAGGGGCATGGGCGGGTTGCGGAGTGCGGATTGGGAAAGCGTAGTCCAGATCCGCGATGGGCCGGCGGCCCGGCGCGGGCAGGAAACTAAGCCACCCCTCGTGCCCGTCAGATTCTCCCGGCCGGGGGTCAGAGCGGCCCCCGGCCCCTTGAATCCTTTCGGCCCGCTCCCGATTGAAAACGGCGTGCCACGCCGGCGCCACGCCGGCGCCACCCCTCCCGTCCCCCGCTCGCCCCTCCTCTGCCATGGCCCTACCGACGGAACAGGAAATCCTCACCCCTCCCCGTACCGATTCACCCCCCCCCGGCTGGACCCGCGTCGTCCTCGTCTCCGTCCGGCCGCAGGTGGACGGGGGCCGCTGGCCGATCCAGCGCACCGCCGGCGAGGCCGTCGAGGTCGTGGCCGGCGTGATCGTGGACGGGCACGACAAGCTCGCCGTCGAGCTGGAGTACGGCCGGGAGGGCGAGGAGACCGGGGCCGCCCCGATGCCGCTGCGCTGGAACGACGAGTACGTCGGCACCTTCCGGTGCGAGCACCTCGGGCGGTACCGCTACCGCGTCTGCGCGTGGCTCGACCGGTTCGCGACGTGGCAGGACCAGTTCCGCCGCCGCGTCGAGGGGGAGGTGCCCGAGGCCGAGCTGCGCACGGAGCTGCTCGACGGCGCGCGGCTCGTGCGCAGGGCGGCCGAGCGTGCCCCGGCCGAAGCCCGCGCCCGCCTCGACCGCGCCGCCGCCCGTTTCGAGAAGGGCGAGGTGGAGGCCGCGCTGGAGGACGGCCTCCTCGACCTCGTCCGCGCCCACGCCCCCCGCGACGGGGCCGTGACGAGCGACTGGCTCGGCGTGCGGGTGGACCCCGAGCTCGCCCGCTTCGCCGCGTGGTACGAGTTCTTCCCCCGCTCCGCCTCCACCGAGGAGGGCCGCCCCGGCACCCTCGACGATGCCGCAGAGCGGTTGCCCCGCATCAAGGAACTCGGCTTCGACGTCGTCTACCTCCCGCCCGTCCACCCCATCGGGACGACGTTCCGCAAGGGGAAGGACAACGCGCCCGAGGCGCAGCCCGGCGAGCCCGGCAGCCCGTGGGCCATCGGCAGCGCCGACGGCGGCCACAAGAGCGTCGCCCCCGAGCTCGGCGGGATGGAGGCCTTCGAGCGCTTCGTCGCCCGCGCCGACGCGCTCGGCCTGAAGGTGGCCCTCGACGTCGCGTTCCAGACCTCGCCGGACCACCCCTACGTCCGCGAGCACCCGGCGTGGTTCCAGCACCGCCCCGACGGCACCATCCGCTACGCCGAGAACCCCCCGAAGAAGTACCAGGACGTCTACCCGTTCGACTTCGAGTCCGAGGACTGGGCGGGGCTGTGGGAGGAGCTGAGGAGCGTGTTCACGTTCTGGATCGGCAAGGGCGTCCGCGTCTTCCGCGTGGACAACCCCCACACCAAGCCGTTCGCCTTCTGGGAGTGGTGCATCGGGAGCCTGCGGGCCGAGCACCCGGACCTCCTCTTCCTCGCCGAGGCGTTCTCCCGCCCGAAGATCATGTACCACCTCGCGAAGCTCGGCTTCAACAACTCGTACACCTACTTCACCTGGCGCAACACCCGCGAGGAGCTCGAGCAGTACGGCCGCGAGCTGTTCCAGACCGAGGTCGCCGAGTTCTTCCGCCCCAACTTCTGGCCGAACACGCCGGACATCCTCCACGACTACCTCGTCCACGGCGGGCGCCCGGCCCACGTCGTCCGCCTCGTGCTGGCCGCCACGATGTCGTCGGCCTACGGCGTCTACGGGCCGCCCTACGAACACGTCTACAACCGGCAGCACCCGGCGCGCGAGGAGTACGCCGACAACGAGAAGTACGAGGTGCGCCGCTGGAACTGGAACGACCCCGGCTCGCTCCAGCCGCTGATGAAGCGGGTCAACCGGATCCGCCGCGAGCACCCGGCCCTCCAGCACATGCGCAACCTCCGCTTCCACCCGACGGACAACCCCCAGCTCCTCGCCTACTCCAAGGCCGTCCCCTTCTCGACGCTCGACGACCCCGAGCCGCAGGAGCCCGACGACCTCGTGCTCTGCGTCGTCAACCTCGACCCGCACCAGCCGCAGGCGGGGTGGGTGACGCTGCCGCTGGCGCAGCTGGGGCTCCCGGAGCACGAGCCCTACGAGGTGCACGACCTCCTCGGCGGCGAGCGCTACCGCTGGCACGGCCCTACGAACTACGTCGCCCTCGACCCCCACACCCTGCCGGCCCACGTCTTCCACGTCCGCACCCACCGCCGGACCGAGCGGGACTTCGAGTACTTCGC
>DATGQT010000334.1:0-16085 GCA_035304085.1 Rubricoccaceae bacterium | reverse complement strand
CGCACTGCCCCGGCTCGCTCCACGAACCGACGAGGAGGTCGTAGTTCACGGGCTGGGCGCGCGGCGCGTGTGGGAGGGTGAGCAGCACGAGGCCGAAGGCGAGGGCTTTCATGGTCGGGAAGAGACGGTCTGGAGAAACGGCCCTGTGCTCACAGGAGCGCGCTGAGTCCGGGATGCTTGCGCCGGAGTGCCTCGGCGTCGTCCGGCCGGTCGCGCAGCAGCGCGAAGTCCTCGAAGTCGAAGCCCGGACCTACCGTGCAGGCCACGAGAGCGTAGGCGCCGAGGGGCCGGGCCGCCTGCCACCGGCCGGCCTCGACGACGTGGACGGGCGCCGCTTCCGGGCCGTAGGGGCCGAGCGTGTGCGTCTGGATCTGGTCGAAGGCGGCGTCGGCCGTGAGGAGGACCAGGGGCTCGCCTTCGAGGAAGTGCCAGGCCTCGTCGGAGGCGACGCGGTGCCAGCGGCTCACCTGGTCCTCCTGGAGGAGGAAGTAGATGGTGGTGAGAGCGGCGCGCTCCGGGCGGCCGTCGTGGGGGGCGACGGTGTTCGGGGAGCGGTAGACCTCACCGAAGTAGCCGCCCTCGGGGTGAGGGGTGAGGTCGAGCGCACGGATCAGTGCTTCGGCGCGCGAGGCCATGGGAAGGGCCTGATGTGGATGGGAGGCGGTTGGAGCCCTTCATGAGTCACCCCCCTCCTCGCTCTCGCCCCCAGCCACACAGCCCGGCAGGTCGGGCACGTAGGCCCCGAAACTGTCTCCTTCCCGCTCGATGACGACGGCATACACAAGGTGGTGCTTCCCAAGCGAGGCTACTCGGCAGGAGCGACGAGGCGGCCGACCTCGTGCAGAAACTCCGGGGAGAGATCGGCGCCGTTGGGCCAAGTCACCGTCCGCGTTTCTTCGTCGAGATAGACCTGGGCGAACAACTCGGGATCGCGGAGAGGCTCGAACACGGGGCCGTAGAGTTCATCGGCGAGGTCCATTTCGCGGACGCTGCCGTCGTTGAAGGTGACCTCCAGCACGTAGTCGCGGACGTGCTGCACGACGGTCAGATAGAGGAGCGAAATGGTCGGCATGGGCGCAATCTAGCAATGGGCCAGGAAACCGGATCACGCCTCTGCCTCCAACATCACCGCCTCGCGTCCGAACAGCCGGCTCAGCCCCTTCATCAGCTCCGGCGTCGGGTCCACGACGGCCGTGCGGGCGTGGAGGCGGACGGGCCGCGCCAGCGCCGTCGTCGAGACGTCGAAGTAGAGCTTGACCCGGCCCCGGTTCGCCTCGCACAGCGCCGCGAGCTGGTCGAGCGCCTCGGGCCGCGTCTCGTCGGCGTCGAGGCGGAGGACGATGGCGCGGACGAGCTGCTCGCGCACGCGCCACATCGGGATCACCTCCCGCGCGATCAGCTTCACGTCGCCCCCGACCTCCACCTTCCCGCGCACGAGCATCACCTCGTCCACGTTGAGCAGGTGGCCGAACCGCTCCAGCGTCTGCGCGAACAGCACCACCTCGGCCGTCCCCGTCGTGTCCTCCAGCGTCACGAACGCGATGGGCCGGCCGGACTTCGTCGTCCGCCGCTGCACGGCGGTCACGATGCCGCAGGCGGTCTGATCGCTCTCGTGCGGGACGCCTTCGGTCTCCCCGAGGCGCATGGTGGCGAAGGTGCGGGCCTCGGCGGCGTAGTCGTCGAGGGGGTGGCCCGAGACGTAGAACCCCATGAGGTCGCGCTCGTAGCGGAGCTGCTCGCCGCGGCCCCAGGGCTCGACGTGGGGGAGGGCGGGGGTGAAGGCCGCGTCGTCGTCGCCCCCCGGCCCGCCGAAGAGGGACGACTGCCCGGCGGCCTTGTCGGCCTGCCGCTTCTGCGCCCACGAGAACGCCAGCTCGACGGCCGCGACGTGCTGGGCGCGGTGGCCCTCGAAGGCGTCGAGCGCGCCGGCCTGCGCCAGCGCCTCCAGCGTCTTCTTGCCGACGGCCCGGAGGTCGAGGTCGCGCGTGAGCTCGAAGAGGTCGGTGAACGCCCCGCCGCACTTCTCGCGCGCGGCGAGGATGGCCTCGATGGCGCCGTGGCCGACGCCCTTGATGGCGGCCAGCCCGAACCGCACGCGCCCGTGCTCGACGGTGAAGTGGGCGGCCGAGCGGTTCACGCACGGCGGCAGGATCTCCAGCCCGGCCGCCCGCGTCGCGTCGAGCGCCACGGCGAGCTTCTTGGAGTCGTGCATTTCCGTCGTCAGCACGGCCGCCATGAACTCCGCCGGGTAGTGCGCCTTGAGGTAGGCCGTCTGGTAGGCCACGACGGAGTAGGCGGCGGAGTGGCTCTTGTTGAACCCGTAGCCGGCGAACTTCTCCATCATGTCGAAGACCTCGGTGGCCTTCTTGGCGTCCACCCCCTTCTCGGCCGCGCCCCGGATGAACTTCTTGCGCTCCTTCGCCATCTTCTCGCGGTCCTTCTTCCCCATCGCGCGGCGGAGGAGGTCGGCGCCGCCGAGGGTGTAGCCGCCCATCACCTGCGCCATCTGCATCACCTGCTCCTGGTAGACCGGGATGCCGTAGGTCGGCTCCAGGATCTCCTTGAGCATGGGGTGGGGGTACTCGACCGGCTCCTTCCCGTGCTTCCGCGCGATGTAGGTCGGGATGAGGTCCATCGGCCCCGGCCGGTACAGCGCGTTCATCGCGATGAGGTCGTCGAGGTTCGTCGGCTTCAGCTTCCGCATCCACTCCCGCATCCCGTCGGACTCGAACTGGAAGATGGCGACGGTGTCGCCGCGCTGGAAGAGCTCGAACGTCTTCGGGTCGTCCAGCGGGATCCTGTCCAGGTCGATCTCGACGCCGTGGTTCTCGCGGATGAGGGCGAGCGCGTCGTCGAGGATGGTGAGCGTCTTGAGCCCCAGGAAGTCCATCTTCAGGAGCCCGAACGACTCGATCCAGCGCCCGTCGTACTGCGTCGTCACGGTGTCGCCGTCGCCGCCCTTGCCCTTCTGGACGGCCACGGGGACGTACTCCGAGACGTCGCCCGGCGCGATGATGACGCCGGCGGCGTGGACGCCGGTGTGGCGGGCGGAGCCCTCGAGGACGGAGGCGAAGTGGACGAGCTTGCGGGTGAGCGGGTCGGGGCTCTTCCAGAGCGCGGCGAACTCGGGCACCTCGGCCTTCGCCCGCTCGAGGTTGACGCCCACGCCCTCGGGGATCAGCTTGGCGATGCGGTCGGCCTCGGCCAGCGGCACGCCGAGCACGCGCGCGACGTCGCGGACGACGGACTTCGCGCCCATCGTCCCGAACGTCACGATCTGGCAGACCGACTCCCGGCCGTACTTCTGGACGACGTAGTCGATGACGCGGCCGCGCCCGCGGTCGTCGAAGTCGATGTCGATGTCGGGCATCGAGACGCGCTCGGGGTTGAGGAAGCGCTCGAACAGCAGGTCGTACTGGAGCGGGTCGATGTTGGTGATGCCGAGGCAGTAGGCCACGGCCGAGCCGGCGGCGGAGCCGCGCCCGGGGCCGACGCTCACGCCGAGGTCGCGCGCGGCCGTCGTGAAGTCCTGCACGATGAGGAAGTAGCCCTCGAACCCCATCTCGGCGATGACGCCGAGCTCGTAGTCGAGCCGCTCGCGGACGGCCTCGGAGAGCTGCCCGTAGCGGCGCCTCGCGCCCTCGTAGGTGAGGTGGCGGAGGTAGGCGACGGGGTCCGAGAACTGCGCCGGGATGGGGAAGTGCGGCATGAGGAGCTTGCCCATGGGCAGTTCGAAGGCGCACTTGTCGGCCACCTCGCGCGTGGCGTCGAGCGCGGCGTCCACCAGCAGCTCGCTCTCGAAGACGCCCTGCTGCACGCTCGGCGCGAAGGCGGCCCGCATCTCGTCGGCGCTCTTGAAGAAGAACTGGTCGTTCTCGAAGCGCATCCGGTTGGGGTCGTGGAGGTCCTTGCCCGTCTGGAGGCAGAGGAGCACGTCCTGCGCCGGCGCGTCCGCCTGCTCGACGTAGTGGACGTCGTTGGTGGCGACGACCTTGACGCCGTACTCCCGCGCCCAGCGGAGCAGCACGGCGTTGCACCTCCGCTGCTCCGGGATCGCGTGGTCCTGGACCTCGACGTAGTAGTCCTCGCCGAAGATGGCGAGGTACGCCTCGAACACCCGCCGCGCGGCCTCCTCGCCCTCCTTCAGGATCGTCTGGAGCACCTCGCCCTGCAGGCAGCACGTCGTGGCGACGAGGCCGGCGCTGTGCCGCTTCAGCGCCTCCCGGTCTATGCGCGGCTTGTAGTAGTAGCCGTCGGTGTAGGAGAGGCTGGAGAGCTTGATGAGGTTGCGGTAGCCCTCCTCGTTCTTCGCCAGCAGCACTTGATGGTAGCGCGTCCGGTCGCTCCGGTCGGCCATCGCCGGCGCCACGTAGAACTCGCACCCGATGATGGGGAGCACGCCGGCCGCCTTCGCGGCGGTGTAGAACTCGGGGACGCCGTAGAGATTGCCGTGGTCGGTGATGGCGACGGCGGGCATCCCCAGCTCGGCCGCGCGGCCGACGAGGGTCTTGATGCGGGCGGCGCCGTCGAGGAGGGAGTACTGGGTGTGGCAGTGGAGGTGGCAGAACTCGGGCATCGGGTGCGGCGGGGGGCGGGGGGACCGAAGGAAAACCTATGCCGCAAGAAACAGGCGACGCCCCGCCGCTTCAAGCCGTGTGGATAAGTCGGTGGGATCGGATGACCGGGGGATCGGGGGATCGGATGATCGGTTGACCCCTCCTCCGATCGTCCGACGAACCGATCCGCCGATGAACCGCCCCCCCGATTCCCCCATCCTCCTCGTCTACCTCGACCGGTACCACCTCGGCGACCCCCTCTTCCTGCAGCGCTTCGCGCCGGTGGTGCGGGCGCACGAGGGGCCGCTCGTCGTGCTCCACGGGGCCGGCGAGGCGGCCGAGCGGGCGCTGGAGGCCGAGGGGCGGCTCGTCGCGCGCGCCGGGGGCGTGCTGCAGGTGGAGGACGAGGCCGGGCGGGCGCTCGTCGAGCGGTCGGCGCGGGACCTCAACCGGCACGTGGTCCACGCCCTCAACGAAGCCGGCGTCGCCGCCCTCCGCCTCACCGGGATGGACCGCGGGCTCCTGCGGGTGACGGAGGGCGGGGAGGTCGCCGTGGGGCGCGTGGGGTGGCTGCGCACGCTCGTGCTGCAGGGGGCCGTCCCCGCCGTCGCGCTGCTGGCTGAGGGGGCGGGGGGCGCCTTCGAGGTGAGCCCGGACAGGGCGGTGGCCGCCCTCGCGGAGGCGTTCGGGGAGGAGGACGGCGTGGCATCCGTGGCCGTGCTCCTGGCACGGTCGGGCCCACGGCGGGGCGGGGACGAGGGGGAGGCCCTGCTGCGGGCGGTGGCCGAGCCCGAGACGGCGCGGGGCGTCTCGGCGAGGGGCGTTAGGGTCCGCGTCGCCCGCCCCGAAGCGATCCGGGGAACGGGCGTGCCGGCGGGCGTGGACTACCCCGAAGGTGGGGAGTGAGGAGGAGCGAGCAGAGGGGAATTCCGCCCCAGCCGGCCAGAAACGCGGGAATTCCTTGACCGTTAAGGTGGGGCGGCGTACCTTGGCGCATCCCTTCACGGGTGGCTTGGCTTCGACGGCGCACTCTCGACCGGGCCCCCGCCTTTCTCACCCCCAGTATCAGGAGGAATCCATGGCTGACCGCTTCAACCAGCTCCGAGACTTCGTCAGCGGCCTCGAGCGCGACTTCCAGCAGTTCTACCAGAAGGGCAACAAGGCCGCCGGCACCCGCGTCCGCAAGGGGATGCAGGAGCTGAAGAAGATGGCGCAGGACATCCGCACCGAGGTGCAGGAGCGGAAGAACCAGGGCTGAGCGCCTGCGCCGCAGAAGCGTCCGAGCCGCGTCGCCCGCCGACGCGGCTCTTTCGTTTATCCACCGTCCCCATGCCGCGTCCCCCGGTCCTCCTCGCCCTGCTCGCCCTCGTGATCGCGGCGCCGCGGGCGCAGGAGGCCCCGCCCCCGCTCACCCCCGCCGACGGCTGGCGCACGGCGCTCACGGCGGGCCTCGCGCTGTCCCAGGCCGCCTACGCCAACTGGCAGGAGGGCGGCGTCAGCACGCTCGCCGTCACCGGCACGTCGGCCGGCACGTTCGAGCGCGTGATCGGCCGGTTCAAGCAGCGCCACGACGCCCGCATCGCCTTCGGGCTCGTCCGCCACGACACCCTCGACGTGCGGAAGGCCGAGGACGCCGTCCGGTACGCCTTCGCCCTCCAGTACCGCGCGCGTGGGGCGCTCCAGCCCACGCTCGCGCTCGACGCCCGCACCCAGCTCGCCCCCGGCTACGACTACGCCCCCGACTCCGCCGCGTACCCCCACCTCGACGTCGTCCCCGGCCGGCGCCTGAAGGTCTCCGACTTCGCCGCGCCGCTGCTCCTGACGCAGACGCTCGGGGTCACCTACGACCCCGAACGGTGGTACACCGCGCGCGTCGGGCTGGGGCTGAAGGAGACCGTCGTCGCGGTGGAGCGGCTCCGCCCGGTCTACGGCAACGATCCCGGTGAGGGCGTGCGCCTCGAGGCGGGCGTGGACGCCGAGGTGCGCGTCGAGCGGGCGCTGATGGAGGGCGTGCACCTCCGGTCGCGCCTCGGGCTCTTCCAGGCCTTCACCGGGTTCGACGCCGCCCCGGACGCGCTGTGGGAGAACACGCTCGCCCTGAAGGTCAACGACCTCCTGAACGTCAACCTCGAAGCCGTGCTGCTCTACGACGGCGACGTGAGCGACGAGGTGCAGGTGAAGGAGGTGCTGTCGGTGGGTCTCTCGCTGGCGCTCCTCTAGCGCCGCCGTCGTGCCGCGCGCGCTCCGCTTCCCCGCGCTCGTCTACGCGGCGCTCGGGCTCGCGCTGTGGCCCGTGCCGTTGTTCGGGCTGCTGCACGTCGAGGCGAGCGCGGTCGTGGCGGCGGCGGGGTTCTTCGTCGGGGGCGTGTCGGCGGCGGCGGCGTTCCGCCGGGGCGGCGGGCTCCGGCCGGTGCTGCGGGGGCAGCTCCTCCTGCTCGCGCTCCCGTGGGCGCTCCTCACGGCGACGCTGCTCTGGCGGCCGAACTGCGGGTACCTCGCCGGTCTCGGCTTCTACCTCCTGTTCGCGCCGCCGAGTGTGTTGCTGGGCGTGGCGCTCGCCTACGCCCTCACCGGCACGCGGCTGCGCCGGCCGGGTGTCGCCCTCGTCCTCGTCGGGCTCGTCGTCGCGGTGGGCGGGGTCGCGTTCGACCTCGGGCTGCACCCCCAGTTCTACACGTACAGTCACGTCTTCGGCGGGGTACTCGGGCCGATCTACGACGAGGAGCTGGCCGTGCGGCCGGGGCTGTTCGCCTTCCGCGCGCTCACGTTGCTCTGGGCCGCCTTCCTCGTCCTGTTCGGCCGGTGGACCCGGCTGCGTGGTGCGCCGGGTGCTGAGCGGCGGGGGGTCGTCCGGGCGGGCGCGGCGGTGGCCGTCGTCATCGCCCTCGCGTACGCGTTCCGCGTGCCGCTGGGGATGAACACGTCGGCGGCGCAGCTGGCGAGGGCGCTGCCGGGGCGCTACGACGGCGGCGCCTTCGTGATCCACTACGACCCCGCTGCGATTACCGAGGCCGACCTCGCGTGGGTCGCCGACGAGCACCGCTTCCGGTACGTGCAGCTCCGACAGAAGCTCGGCGTGGAGGTGGAAGGCCCCATCCACACGTACCTGTACCCCGACCCCGGGGTGCGCGGGCGGCTCACGGGCTCGCGCGAGACGGGCGTGACGCCGGTGTGGCTGGCGACGCCGCAGGTGCACCTGCTCCAGGACCGCTTCACCGCCGAGCACTTCGGGCACGAGCTGGCGCACGTCTTCAGCCGGGCCTTCGGGGCGCCGCCGCTGCGGGCGTCGCCGGCCGTCGGGCTCGTCGAGGGGCTGGCCGTGGCCGTCGAGCCGCCGGACGGGCTGCCGAGCCCGGCGCAGCAGGTGGCCGCGAGCCTCCGGCTGGAGGAGTCCATGGGCGCCCTCGACGCCGGGCCCGCCGAGGCCGTCGCCGCGGCGCTCTCGCCGTGGGGGTTCTGGACGGGCCGCGGCGCCGTCTCCTACACCACCTCCGGCGCCTTCGTCGGCTGGCTCCTCGACCGCTACGGTGCCGAGCGCCTCCGCGCCGTCTACCGCACGGCCGACTTCGAGGGCGTCTACGGCGTGCCGGCCTCCGCGCTGGCGCAGGCCTGGGAGGCCGAACTGCGGCGGATGCCCGTGAGCGTCGAGGCCGAGTCGCTGGCGGCGTGGCGGTTCCGGCAGCCGTCGCTGTTCGAGCGGCGGTGCCCGCACTGGGTGCCGCCGGCCGTCCGGCTGGCGCGCGAGGCCGCCGAGGCCGAGGAGGCCGGCCGCGCCGACGAGGCCCGCCGCCTGTACGCCCGGGCAGCGGAGAACGACCCCACGTACGCCCCCGCCCTCGCCGGGTGGGCCCGCCGCGCCCTCGCCGACGAGGCCGGTCCGCTGGAGGTCGCCGCGCGGCTGCGGGCGGCCGTGGAGGCCCCGGCGCCCTCTCCGGTCCTCTTCCTCGCCCTCGGCGACGCGTACCGGCTGGCCGGGCGCGACGGCCTCGCCGCCCAGGCCTACGGGGCCACCATCACAGCACTGCCGCCGTGGGACGACGTCTCCGCAGCGTTCGTCCGGCTCCGGCAGCGGCTCTCCCCTGAAGCCCTCCGCACCCTCCTCCAGGCTGGCCCGCCCGAGGCGCGCGCGGCTGCCGTCGAACGGTTCCTTCCTGCCGAGCCGGCGGCCGGGTACTTCACGGCGGCGCTGTGGCTGGAGGCCGGCGACCCGGCGCGGGCGCTCGCCCTCCTCGAGCGGCTCCCCGTCGAGGCCGTGGGATCGGATGCGGCGGTGGCGCGGGCGTTGATGGCCTTCCGGGCCGAGGCGGCGGACCGGGCGCGGGCCTACGACCGGGCGCTCCGGTACGCGCGGGCGGCCGAGGCCGACTTCCGCGCGGCGGGGGAGGAGAGCCGGGCGCGGCGGATGGCCGACCTCGCCGAGAAGGCGGCGTGGATGCTGCGGAGCGGGGGAGCTTGAGGCGCCCTTTCCGCGTGAGCGAGGGCCGTCTATCTTCGGGCGCCGTTTCCTCGCTGCCATGCCCCTCCGATTCCGCCGCCTCGCCGCCCTCTGCGCGTTCCCGCTCCTCCTCACCGCCTGCGCCATGACGGAGGGGGCCGCCGACGGCGGGGCGCCCGGCGCCTACCCCGGCGACGTCCCCGGCGCGCGGATGACGCTCGCCCGCACCGACGACCGCGTCAAGACGGTGCAGCTCCACCCGACGGCCAACGAGGCCGGCCTCCCCGTCATCTCCCTCCGCTCGACCGAGACCCTCACGCTCTCCTTCGACCTCCTCGACGAGGGGACGGGCCGCCCCCTCTCCGTCTACTTCTACCACGCCGACCGCTCGTGGCGGCGCGACCTCGTCCCGTCGGAGTACCTCAGCACGTTCCTCAGCGACGACATCCGCGACTACCGCCCCTCGGCCGCCACCGAGGTGCCCTACGTCCACTACGAGTACGAATTCCCCAACGCGAACATCGGCTTCCTGATGAGCGGCAACTTCATCGTGCGCGTGGCGGAGCAGGGGCAGGAGGGGGCCGTGCTCCTCGAGCGGGCGTTCTTCGTGAGCGAGGAGGCGGCCGAGGTCGAGATGGGGTTCCAGACGGGGTTCTCCGGGGGCGCCGCCGTCGTCCAGCCGCTCGTCCGGCTCCGGCCGGGGCCGCAGCTCGCGGACGCCCAGCCGTTCGACTACGCCGTATGCTTCGCCCGCAACGGGCAGTTCGAGCGGACGCGGTGCGCGCAGGAGCCGAGCCTCCTCGGCCTCGCCCTCTACCAGTTCTACCTCGACCACACCGAGGCCTTCCCCGCCGAGCGGCCGTTCTACGAGGTGGACCTCGGCCTCCTCCAGGTCGGCCCCCAGATCGCCAACGTGGACTACTCGGCGACCCCCGACGCCGTCCTCCTCGACCCCGACCACGCCCGGTTCGGCGGTGACGTGCGGCGGGAGGCGCTGACGGGGCAGCCCCTCGTGGAGGCGGTCTACCGCAGCGGCGGCTACCCCGACACCCAGGGGCAGTACGTGACCGTCCACTTCCGCTACGTGCCCGCGGGCGAGCGGCAGGCTGGCGGCCCCGTCCTCCTGACCGGCGCCTTCAACGGCTGGCAGCTCGACCCCGCCCTCGCCCTGACGTGGGACCCCGCCACCGGCCGCTACGAGGGCTCGCTCCTCCTCAAGCAGGGCCTCTACCTCTACCAGTACGTCGTGGACGACCCGACGGCCGAGCCCGAGGCGCTCCTCCTCCAGCCCTCCCTCTACACCGCCCTCGTCTACGTCCGCGACCTCACGCGCATCACCGACCGCCTCGTCGCCGTCCGCAGCGCCGTCAGCCAGTAGTTGCCATGACTAAGATCTCGTTCACGGGCGCCTTCGCCCGCGCCGCGCTCCTCGCCGCCCTCGGCACCGCCGCCCTCGGCGCCGGCTGCGCCCAGACGAACACGAGCGGCGCGCAGACGCCCGACGACACGGGCACGCTCCAGGTGGACTCGGCCGCGGTGGCGGGGGTGTACGACGACGAGGACGACCTCGTCGGCTCCGGTGCGGCGGCCCTCAGCGGGGCGGCCGTGTGGGACACCCTCACCGTCGCGCAGTGGATGGTGCTCGCCGCGACGACGCCCGAGGAGCGCACGCGCGCCGACGAGGCCGCCGCCTCCGGCGCCTACCTCGGCGACCCGCGGCTGGCCGTGCGCCTCCAGCCCGGCGACGAGCCCGGCACCGCCAGCGCCGCGATCGAGGACGCCGTCGGGACGGCCTTCGAGACGGAGGTCCTGCACCGGTTCGATGGTGGGGGCGGGCAACTCGACCTCACGTTCTCGGGCGAGCCCGCCGGCGAGGGGCGCCGGATGCCCTCGCTCCTGCGGGTGTCGTTCTTCCTCGACGCCGAACCCTCCGAGAGCCGCGTGGTGGTCTACGTCGGCGACCGCGAGGGGGAGCCAAGCGAGCTGGCGCGCGCCTCGCTCCCCCAGGACGTCGACCGCGGGACGTTCGCCCACCGCTTCGACGTGCAGTACGAACCCGGCCAGATCGTCGTGTTCCTCGACGGCACGCCCGTGGTCGAGGCCGCGGCCCGCCTCGGCGGCGGCCCCATGACCGCCGCCGTCACGGCGGCGGCCTCAGCCGACACGCGCGCCTACCTCCTCCAGTGGGTCCTCGACACGGGGGAGTGATGCGTATTCACGCAACCGACGCCATGCCTCCTCGCTACCTCACCCCGTTCGCGTTCACCCTCCTGCTCGGCCTCGCCGCCTGCTCGGCCACGCGTCCGCCCGACGCCTCGCCCGAGGCCGAGGCCGACACGAGCGGCGCGTTCGAGCCCTACGACGAGGTCGTCACGGCCGACGCCGAGACCGACGAGGGCCTCTTCACCGTCCACCGGCTGGACGGGGGGACGAGGGTGCTCTTCGAGGTGCCGGACTCGCTCCTCGGCCGCGAGCTCCTCGTCGTGTCGCGCATCGCGCGGACGGCCGAGAACCTCGGCTACGGCGGGGAGGAGGCCAACACCCAGGTCGTCCGCTGGGAGCGGCACGGCAAGAACGTGCTCCTCCGCACCGTCGGCCACAACGTCGTCGCGGCCGACAGCCTGCCGATCTACCAGGCCGTCCGCAACGCCACCTTCGAGCCCATCGTGGCGAGCTTCCCCATCCAGGCGATGAACGGGGACTCCTCGGCCGTCGTCATCGACGTGACGGGGCTGTACACGAAGGACACGCCGATGCTCGGGATCGGACAGGACGAGCGCGAGGAGTACGGCGTGCGCCGGCTCGACCCCGCGCGGTCGTTCGTGACGCGCGCGGCGGCGTTCCCCGAGAACGTCGAGGTCCGCGCCGTGCTCACCTACGAGGCCGACGAGCCGCCGTCGAACGCCTCGACGGGCACGCTCTCCGTCGAGATGGCGCACTCGATGGTGCTCCTGCCGCGGGTGCCCATGCAGCCGCGCCTGTTCGACGAGCGCGTCGGCTACATCTCCGTCGCGCAGACGGACTACGGGATCCCGTCGCAGCGGGCCGAGCGGCGCCGCTACATCACACGCTGGCGGCTGGTGCCGTCCGACCCCGAGGCCTACGCGCGTGGCGAGCTCGTCGAGCCCGTCGAGCCCATCGTCTACTACGTGGACCCCGCGACGCCCGAGGCGTGGCGGCCGTACATCATGCAGGGGGTGGAGGACTGGCAGGCGGCCTTCGAGGCGGCCGGGTTCAAGGACGCCATCGTCGCGCGCGAGCCCCCCTCGCCCGAGGAGGACCCCGACTGGAGCCCCGAGGACGCCCGCTACTCCGTCATCCGCTACTTCCCCTCCGACATCGAGAACGCCTACGGCCCGCACGTCCACGACCCCCGCAGCGGCGAGATCCTCGAGTCCGACATCGGGTGGTACCACAACGTGCTGAACCTGCTGCGGAACTGGTTCTTCATCCAGACGGCCGCCGTCAACCCGGCCGCGCGGGGGACCCGGTTCGAGCAGGAGGTGATGGGCCGGCTCGTCCGCTTCGTCGCGGCGCACGAGGTGGGCCACACGCTCGGGCTCCCGCACAACTTCATCGCCTCGAGCGCCTACCCCGTCGACTCCCTCCGCTCGCCGACGTTCACGGCCACGCACGGCACGGCGCCCTCCATCATGGACTACGCGCGGTTCAACTACGTCGCCCAGCCCGGCGACGGCGTGACGCAGCTCATGCCGCAGATCGGGGAGTACGACCGGTGGGCCATAGAGTGGGGCTACCGCCGCATCCCCGGCGTCGCCGACCCCGACGAGGAGGCCCGCATCCTCGACCGCTGGATCGTCGAGCGCGCGGGCAACCCCGCCCTCCGGTTCGGCCGGCAGACCATCGTGCCGGTGGACCCCCGCGCGCAGCGCGAGGACCTCGGCGACGACGCCGTGCTCGCCTCGACGTACGGGCTGGCCAACCTCCGGCGGATCGTCCCCAACCTCGTCGAGTGGACCGAGGAGGAGGGGAAGACCTACGAGGAGCTGGAGGAGCTCTACGGGCAGGTCGTGACGCAGTGGGGCCGCTACCTCGGCCACGTCGCCGCGAGCGTCGGCGGCGTCTTCTCCGACTACAAGACGTACGAACAGCCTGGACCCGTCTTCACGCCCGTCCCCCCCGCGCAGCAGCGCGCCGCTCTCCGCTTCCTCCTCGACGAGGGGTTCGCCACGCCCGACTGGCTGCTGGACCCGGCGCTGCTCCGGCGGTTCGAGCCCGCCGGCGCCGTCGAGCGCGTGCGTCGCCTCCAGGTGGGCGTGCTCGACCGACTCCTCGACCCGTCGCGCCTCGCGCGCCTGATCGAGGCCGAGGCCGTGGACGCGCGCGATCCCGAGGTCGAGGCCTACCCCGCCGCCGAGTTCCTGGCCGAGCTGCGCGGCGGGCTCTGGCGGGAGCTGGACCGGGGCGCGCCCGTGGACCCGATGCGGCGGGCGCTCCAGCGCGCCTACGTCGAGTCGCTGGGCGTGCTCATGACCGAGGAGCCGGAGGCGCCCTCGGGCGCGTTCGCCGCCCTCGTCGGCTACACGCCGCTGACGCTGAGCCAGTCGGACGTCCGCCCGCTCGTGCGCGGCGAGCTGCAGGACCTGGAGCGGGAGCTCCGCGCGGCCCTCCCGCGCTACCGCCGCGACCGCCTCACGCGGCTCCACCTCGAAGACGCCCTCGCCCGCATCGAGGACATCCTGGACCCGGATGATTGAGAAAGGGGGAATGGGGGAGAGGGAGAATGGGGGCGCTTCCCTCTCCCTCTCTCCCTTTCCCCCCCCTCCCAGCCTATGGACCTCTCCGGCGCCTACCCCGACGTCCTCGTCCTCGTCGGCACGCAGACGGGGAACTCCGAGACCGTCGCCGACGCGGTGGCCGCGCAGCTCGGCGAGGTCGGCTTCTCGTGCCACGTCATCGACATGGCCGAGGCCTACCCCGAGATGCTGGCCGACTACCGCCAGCTCGTCGTCGTCCTCTGCACGTGGGCCGAGGGGACGTTCCCCGACAACACCGTCGCCTTCTACGAGGCGCTGGAGGCGCTGGCGCCCCCGCTGGGCCACCTCGCCTACGGCCTCGTCGGCCTCGGCGACCGCGACTACGACCCGTACTACCAGGTGGCCGCCTACCGCCTCGCCGAGACGCTCGACCGCCTCGGCGCCCGCCGCGTCGCCGCGATCCACGAGATCGACGGGGTGCCGACGCCGGAGGACGTGGCCGGGGCCACGGCGTGGGCCCTCCGGCTCGCGCAGGCCTTCGCCGTCCTCCACGAGACGGCTTGAGGCCCTCCGAGGTGTCCCCTATGCCCCTCGGTCCTCCAGCTTGTCCACGAGCCAGCGGCGGAACGGCTCGGCTTCGGCCTCCTTCCCCGTCCAGCGTGCGCGGTCGTACATCGTCAGCGCCATGAGGAGGGCGTGGTGCTGGCCGGCGCGGTCGTGCGCGATGCCGAACTGGCGGTAGAGCCGGTCGATCACCCGCACGCTCTCCTCGGCCCGGGCGAGGTCCCTGAATCCGAGCTTGCCGGCGAAGTACTTCGAGTACACGTTCATCGGGTGGCTCGTGGACGTGTAGAGGTCGAAGTACCCCGCTTCGAGGCCCTCCTCCTGGAGCACGCTGCCGACGTAGCTCGGGCGCGACTGGGTCAGCACCGCGAGGTCCTCGACGTCCTCGACGCCGGAGAGGTAGAGGGCGAGGATCTGCTCCTTCTTCGAGGTGGGCTCCTCTTCAGGGGAGGCGGGGGTGTCCGTGCGACCGGGCTGGCCGGCGGCGGGGCCGGGGTGGGCGGAGTCGAGGGGTTCCATGACGTGGGGCGGTGAGAGGGGCGCCCCTTGTACCGGACACCGCCGGCTCCGTTCTCGCGGCGCCGTCAGTAGATCCGAATCCCATGAGTGGTGCCGCCCTGATATCGCCGACGGCCGCTGGAAGGCAGTCAACCGAACAGGAGCCGGACCGTCCACACCGCGATGATCATGGCGGCGAAGTCGGCGATGAGGCCGGCGGGGAGGGCGTGGCGGGTCTTCTTGATGTTGACGGCGCCGAAGTAGACGGCGATGACGTAGAACGTCGTCTCGGTCGAGCCGAACATCGTCGCGGCCATCTTGACGAAGATCGAATCCTCGCCGTACTGCGCGATCATGTCCGGGATGATGGCGGCGCTGCCGGAGCCGGTCAGCGGGCGGATGATCGCCATCGGGAGCACCTCCGGCGGGAAGCCGATGAGCGCGAGGGCCGGTCGGAGGAGGTCGGCCAGGAAGTCCATCGCGCCCGAGGCGCGGAACATCCCGATGGCGAAGAGGATGGCGACGAGGTAGGGGATGATGCGGACGGCGACGCTGAACCCCTCCTTCGCCCCCTCCACGAACGACTCGTAGACGGGCACCCGCTTGTAGAGCCCGTAGAGGGGGAACCCGACGACGATGGCCGGGATGACGAAGAAGGACAGGAGGCTGACGAGGTCGCGGACGGTTTCCATGTTCAGGACGAGAGAGGGAGAGTGGGGGAGAGGGTGAAAGGGAGGGGCGGTAAACGCTCGGGCGCTACGGAACGGGCGCTTCTCCCATGCCCCCATTCTCCCTCTTCTCTCCTCCCCGATTGGGGTCGCTCGCGCGGTAGCCGCGGAGCCGGCCGAGCACCTTCGCTGCGACGATGGCGACGAGGAGCGAGAGGCCCGTCGTGATCCAGATCGCGAAGATGAGCTCGTTGATCTGGAGCCCCATCAACGCGAGCAGCAGCACCGGCGGGACGAGCTGCACGCTGGCCGTGTTGATGGCGAGCAGCATCACCATCGGGTTCGTGGCCGTGTCCTCGGTGCGGTTGAGCGTCTGCATCTCCTCCATCGCCTTGATGCCGAAGGGGGTGGCGGCGTTGCCGAGGCCGAACACGTTGGCCGCCAGGTTGAGCGCGATCATGCCGAGCGCGGGGTGGCCGTCGGGGATCTCGGGGAAGAGCGGCCGGAGCACGGGCCGCACCAGCTTCACGAGCGCGTAGATCACGCCGGCCTCCTCGGCGATCTTCAACAGCCCGAGGAACAGCGCCAGCACGCCGATGAGCCCGAGCGCGATCTCGGCCGCCGTCGCGGCGAAGTCGAGCGCCGC
>DATGQT010000333.1:0-2836 GCA_035304085.1 Rubricoccaceae bacterium | reverse complement strand
CTAGTTGGCGCTCCAGAACCCGGCGAGCGCCTCGCCGTCCGGGCTCTCGCGGAGCTTCTCGAAGGCGCGGTTGCGGATCTGGCGGATCCGCTCGCGCGTGACGCCGAGCAGCGAGCCGATCTCCTCGAGCGTCCGCTCCTCGCCGTCGTCCAGGCCGTAGTAGAGGTAGAGGATCTTGCGCTCGCGCTCCGTCAGGTACTTCTCGAACATCCGGTCGAGGAACTCGCGCCGGGCCTGCGCCTCGACGCTCTCCTCGATGTCCTCGCCCTCGGCGCCGGCGAAGCGCTCGCCGAACGACGCGCTGTCCCGGTCGCCCCGGTCCACCGGCGCGTCGAGCGACAGCTCGGAGGCGGCGACGCGGCGCAGCGCGCGGATCGTCTCGACCGGCTCGCCCATGTCCTCGGCGATCTCCTGGTCCGTCGGCGAGCGGCCCAGGACCTGGGTCAACGCCGTCTCCGTGCGCGACAGCTTGACGAGGTTCGAGTTCTGATTCAGCGGGATGCGCACCGAGCGCGTCTGCTCGGCCAGCGCCTGGAGCACGGTCTGGCGGATCCACCAGACCGCGTACGAGATGAACTTGACCCCCTTGTCCGGGTCGAACTTCTTCACCGCCTTGAGCAGGCCCTCGTTGCCGATGCACACCAGCTCGGCCAGGCCCAGCCCTCGGCCCTGGTACTTCTTGACGTAGGAGATGACGAAGCGGAGGTTCGCCGTCACCAGGCGTTCCGCCGCTTCTTTGTCGCCCGCCCGGGCTCGGCGGGCCAGTTCTCGTTCTTCTTCAGGGTCCTCGATGAGTGGGTATTTCTCGACGTCGAAGAGGTATTGGTCGAAGGAGTCCAGCGCGCGGGAGCTCAGAAACATAGGTCGCGACGTCCTGGATAGGTGGCAGCGCAAAAAAACAGCGAGGTTCGGAATCGCTTCCGATTCCTCGCTGCTCTCCCTCAGGCGGGGGAACCCGACGGGCCGGACGGAAGCCCGGTCCGCGCCTCGGTCATGCCTACCGCGATCCTGATCATAGATCGTCGTAATATAGAACCGTTACGGCTGCGTGTCAAAGGTCGAGCGGATCGAGGTACCCTGAGGCCGGCGCCGTGGTTCCTCCGCGCGCGTAACCGGCGGTCCGTCAAGGGTTTACCGTAGCTGCCGGAATGGCAGCGACGGGCCGCCGCCGCGCCCGGGGGGCGGGCGGTGGGGCACGGCGACGGGGCGCCGGAGGCGGTTCAGCCGCGTCCGCGGAGCTCGTCGAGGTGGGCGACGGCGCGGCGGAGGTGGGGGATGACGATGGAGCCGCCGACGACGAGGCCGACGGAGAAGGCCTCGAAGAGCTGCTCGTCGGAGAGGCCGAGCTCGGTGCAGCGGACGAGGTGGTAGGTGATGCAGTCGTCGCAGCGGAGGACGAGGGAGGCGACGAGGCCGAGGAGCTCCTTGGTGGAAGCGTCGAGGGCGCCGTCCTCGTAGACGCGGGAGTCGAGGGCCCAGAAGCGGCGGATCTCGAGGTTGCCCTGGTCGAGGATGCGCTGGTTCAGCTTCTCGCGGAAGTCGTGGAAGTGTTCGAGGCTCATGATGATGCGGTGACGAGGTCGGCGATGGCGAGCTCGGTGGGTGGCCCGTCCTTGAGCAGGTAGAGGGTGCAGCGGCGGCCGGGCGAATCGAGCTCGACGACGTCGGCGAGGACGCCGTTGTGGACGCGTGCGGCGGCGGCGCGTGGCAGGGGGGCGACGCGGGGCCGCAGGAGTGTCCGGTAGACGAAGACGGGCCCGTCGGCGGTGACGACGAGCCAGCCGTTGCGGTAGGCCCCGAGTCCGTCGAGGCCGCTGATGGCGGCGCGGGTGGCGCGTGCCGGCGCGGCGCCGAGGTCCGTGGGCCCGAGCAGGGCGCGCATGCGGGCGGGCAGCTCGTCGTGCTCGCGCCAGCGTCCGGGTGCGAGGAAGCGGCGGCCGCGGGCGAGCAGGGCGCGGATGCCGAGGACGAAGGCGCGCCAGAGTCTGGGCCCGAAGACGGAGGCCAGGACGAGCCAGCCGGCGGCGAGGGCGAGCGCGGCGGCTGGGTAGCGGATGGCCAGGACGGCGAGGCCGATGGCGATGACGTCCTCGGCGAGGCTGATCGCGGGGCCGGCGCGGCCGAGGCTGGAGGCGTGGATCGCGAGTCTGAGGCCGGCCTTGGTGCCGTGGGCGACGAAGGCGGCGGCGCCGGCGAGGGTGGCGCCGACGATGCGGGCCTCGACGGGGAGCCCGCCGAGCAGGGCGGCGCCGAGGAGTGCCGCGGCGGGCGGGCGGATGAACGTGTGGAGCGTGTCCCAGATCGAGTCGATGTAGCGGATCTTGTCCACCAGGAACTCGATCAGGAAGAGCAGGGTGGCGGTCGCGATGACCAGTGGGTTGGTGAGCCCCGCGAGCTCGGGCGGCAGGGCCGGGATCCAGTCGAAGCGCGCGGCGAGGCCGAGCGCCGCCACGGTGGCGTAGAGGTTCAGCCCGGTGGCGAAGGAGATTCCGAGGAGCTGCCCGAGCAGGACGAGCGAACCGCTCATGGCTCGGCTGGCGCCGCGCGGAGCGCGGCCGGCGGGGCGGAGGAGGCGCTCGCGACCATCGCGGACGAAGGTAGCTCAGCGGCGTGAAGCGCCGCAAGCGCCGAACGTGATTCGAGGCCCGACCGGTGTACCGGTCGAGCCTCGAATCGGTTACGGGTCCTTCCGGGTGCGTGACTAGCCGCGCACCTTCCGGACCTCCTCGAGGCGGCGTAGCGGCTGGAAAACGCAGTTGATGTCGACCGCGACATACACGACGTCGAGGTCATCCACCACTTCGCGCAGTTCCTCGTCGCGCTCGAGCATCATGTC
>DATGQT010000332.1:0-3872 GCA_035304085.1 Rubricoccaceae bacterium | reverse complement strand
GCGCACCCTGTTCACGTCGGCAACCCTCGGTGCGCCTTAAACATGCGGAGGAGGGCTCAGGCGGCGACTACGCCGCCCTCCGGCATCGCGGTGCGCCCGAGGTAGGCGAGGGCGTCCGCCCGGCGGTGGAACACCTCGACGCGCCGCGTGCTCGGCGGGCCGAGCCGCGGAAGCAGCGCCCACAGCTCGTCGTGTCCGCCGACGCTGGCGAGGAACGCCGTGCGCCCGCCCGCCCGCGCCGCGGCCACCTCCTCGAACGCCGCGCGCATGTCGGCGAGGTCGTCCGGCGCGATGTCGACGGACGTGAGCGCGGTGGCGTCCCAGATCACGTCGGAGCCGGGGACCCACCGGGGATGGAGGTAGAGCGTACGGAGGGCGCCGGCGACCTCGGGCCAGCGGACGACCCCGGAGAGCTCGACGACGGCGAAGGCCTCGCCCTCGAAGTGAAGCACGCGGAAGGGCACGGAAGATGGGGCTCGAAGGAGGGGAGGAGGGGCGTGGGAGAGAACCGAGGGGAGCCAGTCTTGGCAGACGGGTAACCCCTGCCCGGGCCGACGGATGGGCAACAAAGTAATGCGCGTTGCACCCTATGGGCCTGAGCGGGTAGGGACGGCGGATGGCAGGGGGCAGATCGTGGGAGAGGGCTCCGAATCGGCCGGCGGCGGTCAGAGCGTGTCTTTGCAGGCTGATTTTCCCCCCTCCCCCTGCGCAACGGGGGGAGAGCAGGGGAGGGGGGGCCTAGAGGCGCCGCTGAACGGGCGGGAGGCCCCCTCCCCCAACCCCCTCCCCTCACGAGGGGAGGGGGAGGACCCATTCATAGACCGGCTTTCAGCGGTCCGCCACCTTCCTATGACCTACCGCTCCCCTGCTGCGTTGCCACGACCGCGCGACCTACCCCAGCACCGGACGCGTAGGGACGAGGGGCGGGGTGCTCTCGGGGGCCGGCGGCTGACGCCGGGCGGGGACGGGCTCGAGTGGCAGCCCGGCCTCTTCCCACGCCCCCACGCCGCCCTCGAGCAGGTAGACCGAGCGGTAGCCCCAGCGCACCGCGCGCTCGGCCGCCTCGGCCGAGGCCCCATCGCTCGCGTCGGCGAAGATGAGGGGGGTGGCGAAGTTGGCCGGGAGGTCCTCGGCCGCGAGGAGGGCCAGCGGGCGGTGGAGGGCGTAGGGGAGCGCCCCGACCGCCTGCCGTGCCGGCTCCTCGCGCACGTCGACGAGCACGGCGCCCGCGCGCACGAGCGCCTCGGCGTCGGCGGCGGCGAGGGGCTGGACGACGCCGGGCTGCCCGGTGGGCTGCGCCCTCAGCGGCGCGTCGTCCTCGATGAGGACGGGGCCGAGGAGGTCGAGCAGCTCGTCCTCGCTGAGGATGCCGGTGTGGCGGGCGCGGAGGCGGCCCTCGCGGTCCACCACCACCGTCGTCGGGAGCAGCTCGACGTCGCCGTAGAGGCGGGCGACGGCCCCGGCGGTGTCGGCGACGACGGGGTAGGGCGGGAGGGCGTTCTCGGCGGCCCACGCCTCCAGCGCCGCCAGCGCGTCGTCGTCCTCGGCGATGCCTACGACGACGAGGCCCTCGCCGGCGAGCGTCTCGTGGAGCCCGGCGAGGGCGTCCATCCCTTCGAGGCTGAGCTCGTTCCACGTCGCCCAGAAGTTGAGGACGACGACGTGCCCGCGCTGCTCGGCGAGGGCGAAGTCGCCGCCGGGGCCGGGGAGCGTGAAGTCCGGCGCGGGGGCGGGGTCGAGCGGCCCGTCGGTGACCGGCGCGGGGACGGCGGGGGCTTCGGGCGCCGAGCGGGCGGTGGGGCGCGGCGCGGGCGCGGGCGCGACGGCCTCCTCGGACTCGCAGCCGGCGGCGGCGAGGGCCCAGAGCGCGAGGAGGAGGGGGCCGTAGCGGAGGCGCATGGGACGGAGACTCAGGCGACGAGGCGGGCGGCCTCGCGGAGGCGGTCGGCGTGGATGGCGGCGTGGTTCAGGCAGAGGACGACGGCGCCCCGGTGGATAACGAGCGCCTGCGGCGTCTCGTGCCTCACGCCGAGGCGCTCGGCGGCGTGGTCCGAGGCGCGGCGGGCGTCCTGCACGACGACGACGTAGCGCGGGGGGTCGCCGGGCTCCGCGAGGCCGTCGAGCTGCGCCCGGCCCCGGAACGACGCGCCGCAGGCGACACTGTGCTTGAAGAGCACGACGGGGCACACGAAGGAGGCGGCGAGCATGGCGTCCACGTCCTCGGGCGTCCTGACTTCGGTGACCTGCGGCATAGGGCGGCGGCGGGCGTAGCTTCCGACCCTCCGCCTCGCGGAACGGCCGGAAGATAACGGAAGCGCCGCCCGGCCCCGCGAGTTCCCCCGACGGAAATATCGACCACGGACGATGGACCACGGACGACGGACGACCGTCAGAGGTCCGCAGTCATTGGAGCGTTTCGGCGGCCCCGCCCTGCCGTCCACCGCCACACCGTCCTCAATCCTTGAGCCCGTACCCATGCCCGAAGCCCCGCCGACCGGCGCCGAGGACGTCCGCTGGAACCTCGCCGACCTCTACGCCGACCACGACGCCCTCCTCGCCGACCTCGCCCGCGCCGAGGCCGAGGCCGACGCCTTCGCCGCGCGCTACCGCGGCCGCCTCGCCGCCCTCGACCCCGCCGCGTTCGCCGAGGCGATGAGCCTGCTGGCCGACCTCCACGACCGCACCGGCCGCGCCTACACCTACGCCTACCTCCACTGGTCCACCGCCACCGAGGACGCCGCGCGCGGGGCGCTCCTCCAGAAGGTCCGCGAGGCGTACACCCGCATCGCCCAGCACCTCATCTTCTTCGACGTCGAGTGGGCGGGGCTGGACGACGCGGCGGCCGACGCCCTCCTCGCGGCGCCCGAGACGGTCCCGTACCGCCACTACCTCGAGCTCAAGCGGGAGGCGCGCGAGCACGTGCTCTCCGAGCCCGAGGAGAAGGTGCTCGCCGAGAAGGCCGTCACCGGGTGGAGCGCGTGGAACCGGTTCTTCGACGAGACCCTCGGCGCGGCGCGGTTCGACTTCCGCGGCGAGCCGCTCCCGCTCCAGCAGGTCCTCGCCAAGCTCCACGACCCCGACCGGGGCGTCCGAGAGGACGCCCACGCCGCCATCACCGAGGGGCTCGTCCGCCTCCAGCGGCCCCTCACGTTCGTCTTCAACACCATCCTGGCCGACCACGCCTCGACCGACCGCCTCCGCGGCTACGCCCACTGGCTCGAGAGCCGGAACGAGAGCAACGAGATCAGCCGCGAGAGCGTGGACGCCCTCGTCGAGGCCGTGACCGCGCGGTACGACCTCGTCCACCGCTTCTACGACCTCAAGCGGCGGCTCCTCGGGCTGGACCGGCTCTACGACTACGACCGCTACGCGCCGCTGGCCGAGGCCGAGGAGACGTACTCGTGGGAGCGCGCCCGCGAGACCGTCCTCGACGCCTACGACGCGTTCCACCCCGAGCTGGGCCGGATCGCCGGGCTGTTCTTCGAGGGCTCCTGGATCGACGCGCCGCCGGTGCCGGGCAAGCGCGGCGGCGCCTTCAGCCACGGGGCCGTCCCCAGCGCGCACCCGTACGTGCTCCTCAACTACACCGGGAAGATCCGCGACGTGCAGACGCTCGCGCACGAGCTCGGCCACGGCGTCCACCAGTACCTCTCGCGCGGCCAGGGCGTCTTCCACGCGGACACCCCGCTGACGACGGCCGAGACGGCGTCGGTCTTCGGCGAGATGCTCGTGTTCCAGCGGCTCCTGGCCGCCGCCGCGCCCGAGGACCGCCTCGCCCTCCTCGTCGAGAAGATCGACGACACGATGGCGACGGTCTTCCGGCAGGTGACGATGAACCGGTTCGAGGACCGCATCCACACGCACCGCCGCGA
>DATGQT010000331.1:0-4298 GCA_035304085.1 Rubricoccaceae bacterium | reverse complement strand
CCCTCGAGCGCGGCGAGGTTGCCCTCGAGGGCCGTCCGCGTGGGGTTCGAGACGCGGGCGTACTCGTAGCCGTGGTGGACGCCGGGGGCCTCCTGGACGTACGTGCTCGTGAGGTAGACCGGCGTCATGATGGCGCCGGTGGCGGGGTCCGGGTGCTGGCCGGCGTGGACGGCGCGCGTGCCGAAGCCGGGCCGGCGGGCGGCCGTGCCGTTCTCGGAGGCCGTATCGGCGGGGAGGTCGGGGGCGCTGGTGGGAGACATGGCGAGGTGGAGGGCTGAGGGTGGAGGGGTCGGAGGCGGTGAGGCAGGCGCGGCCAGAGAAGTTCCCCTCAGCTCCCTCCGTCCCCTCCTTTCTCCCCACCCCTAATGAAAGCGGGGACGCGGTGCGGTGCCGCGTCCCCGCGCGATCCGGGCGCCGGGCGGGGGATCAGTTCATGTCCATCCCCGCGCAGGCGGCGGCCTCCTCGGCCTCCTCGATCATCCCGAGCGGGGTGTAGACCTGGAACAGCGCGTTGCAGATGTCCGCGGCGTCCTCGCCCGCCTCCTCCGTCAGCCGCCGGGCCTCCTGGAGGTGGGGGAGCGCCTCGCGGAAGAGCGCGTCACGCTCGTCGCGGATCCGCTCGGCCTCGGCGTCGGAGAGGTCCTCCTCGGCGAGGCGCTGGTTGAGCGCGAAGCCCTGGTTCTGGTAGGCCGCGCCGAGGTTGTAGTGGGCGTTGGCGTTGGAGGGGTCGAGGCGGATCGCCTCCGTGAGCTGCTCGATGGCCTCGTCGTAGCGGCCGAGCTGGAGGAGCGTCGAGCCGTAGTTGTAGCGGAGGAGCGCGTTCTCGGGGTCGTTCGCGATCATCTCCTCGTAGGCCGTGACCGCGCGTTCGGGCTGGTTCGTCGCGGCGTACGCGTTGAGGAGCTCGGCGCGGAGGGCGTCGTCGTCGGGGTAGCGCTGGGCGCCCTCCTCGAGGACCGTCACGGCCTCGGCGCCTTCCCCGGTGCGCAGCAGCGCGACGCCGAGGTAGCGGTACGCCTCGGCGCTGGCGTCGCCCATAGAAACGGCCCGGCGGAGCGGGGCCACGGCGGCCTCGGTGTCGCCCTGGACGAGGTAGGCGAGGCCGAGGTTGAAGTGGCTCGACGAGGAGTCGGGCTGGATGATGACGGCGTTGTTGAACGCGGCGACGGCGCCGGCGGCGGCGTTGGTGTCGCTGCCGCTGTTGCGGAGGAGGCTGCCGCCCTGGTTCATCTCCTTCGCCCACGCGTTCATGCGCGTGATCATGGCATCACCTCGCAGCTCTCCGAGGCTCGGGTCGAGCGTGACGGCGCGGTCGAGCGCGGTGACCATCTCCTCGTAGAGCGGGCGGCGGGGGGCGGGCTGGGGGAGGTCCTCGGCCTTGAGGCGGAGCACCTCCGCCTTCAGCGCGTGGGCCTCGGCGTTGTCCGGGTTGTTGGCGATGGCGCGTTCGAGGTTGGCGAGCGCCTGGTCGTACTCCTCGTTGTTGATGTAGAGCTTGGCGCCCTCGACGTCGGGGTCGGAGGAGCAGCCGTCGGCGCCGGCGAGGAGGAACGTCGCGCAGACGAGGGCGACGGCGAGGCGGGAGGGGGTGAGGTGGACCATGACGGGGGGCGGGATTGCGGTGGCGGTAGCGACCACGGCGCGCGAAAGCGGGCCGAACAGCATGAAAAGCTACGAGGATCTTCCACCGCCGACAAGCACGGGGGGTCCCCCGGCGGGGCGAGGAAAGGGTGAAGGGGGGTGCGTCGCCCGGCGTGCGGGGGCGCACGGAACCCCGCTCGCCTCCCCCGAACGCGTGCTCCCCCGCGGCCGGAGTACCTTCCGCCGCACGCCCCGAGCCCGCCGCATGAGCGCGTCCTCGCCCTCCGCCGGCCGCGGCAGCCCCCGCGAGTTCCTCGTGGGGCTGGCCCGCGCCTTCGGCGGCGCCATCCTCTTCTCGCTCCCGCTCCTGATGACGATGGAGATGTGGTGGCTCGGGTTCTACATGGACCGCCACCGCCTCGCCCTCCTCATGGCGGTGATGGTCCCCGTCGTCGTCGTCCTCGACCGCGTCGCCGGGTTCAAGCCGACGTCGACGTGGGCGGCCGACGTCGCCGACGGCCTCGTCGCCTACGGCGTCGCGTTCGCCGCGGCGGCGGTGGTCCTCCCGCTCCTGGGCGTGATCGGGCCGGGGATGCCGGCGTCGGAGGTGGTGGGGAAGCTCTCGCTCCAGGCGGTGGCGGGCGCGTTCGGCGCCGTCCTCGCGAGCAGCCAGCTCGGCGGCGGCGGGGACGAGGAGGAGGGGGTGGCCGAGGCGGCGGAGGAGCGGCTCGGGGGGTACGCGGCGGAGGTGTTCCTCATGATGGCGGGCGCGCTGTTCCTCGCCTTCAACGTGGCCCCGACCGAGGAGGTGGTGCTCATCGCGTACCTGATGACGCCGTGGCACGCCCTCGCGCTCGCCGCCGTCTCGCTGGCGCTCATGGACGCGTTCGTCTACGCCTCGGCGTTCAGGGGCGGGCACGCGCGGCCGGAGGGGACGCCGGCGTGGAGCGTGTTCCTCCGGTTCACCGTCGTCGGCTACGCCGTCGCCCTCGCCGTCAGCGCGTACGTGCTGTGGACGTTCGGGCGGTTCGAGGACGGCACGTTCTCGGCGCACGTGACGATGACGGTCGTCCTCGGCTTCCCCGCCGCCGTCGGCGCCGCCGCCGCCCGCCTCATCCTCTGATCCCCCGCCCCGCGATGGCCGCCGCCAAGCCCCGCCACCCCGAGCACCACGACGAGACCTCCCCCCTGGAGTGGGCGCTGGCGGCCGCGAGCGCGCTCCTCGTCCTCGGCGTCATCGGCTTCCTCCTCTACGAGGCGGCGGCGGAGCCGCCGACGCCCCCCGCCGTCACCGTCGACGTCGTCGGGGTGAGGCCGTCCGGGAACGGGTACGTCGTCGAGTTCGAGGCGCACAACGAGGGGGGCGAGACGGCGGCGAGGCTGACCGTGGAGGGGACGCTCGTGGCGGGTGCGGAGGAGGTGGAGGCGAGCGAGGCCACCCTCGACTACGTCCCCGCGGGGGGGCGCCGGGGGGGCGGGCTGTTCTTCACGCGGGACCCGCGCGCGTACCGGCTCGATCTCCGGCCTACGGGCTACGCCCGGCCCTGAACGCCCGGGCTCACGGAGCCCTGAGCCGTGGCCGGCGAGACGTTCGCGGCCACGCGCCGCGCCCCCCCTCGTCCGATAGCGCGGGGCGGCGGGGGCCGGACCATTCGGGCCCCCGCCGCACGTGATTACGCCTCCGGGCGGGTCCCGCGGACGGTGACGCTCCAGACGCCGCCGGCCTCGAACGCCGCGCGCTCCTCGGCCGTGAGCGCGGGCGGGAGCGCCGAGGCCGGCACCGCGATCCGCCGCGCCTTCACCACCTCGACGCCCTCGAAGCCCGCGGCGCGGATGACGGCGAGGTAGTCGGCCTCCTCCAGGGCGCCGGCCACGCAGCCGGCGTAGAGGGCGGCCGAGCGGCGGACGGCCTCGGGCAGCGCCCCCCGGGCGACGACGTCGGAGATGCAGAAGTGGCCGCCGGGGCGGAGGACGCGGTAGACCTCGGCGAAGGCGCGGGCCTTGTCCGGGACGAGGTTGAGGACGCAGTTCGACAGCGCCACGTCCACGGTGGCGTCCCCGAGCGGGAGGGCCTCGATCTCGCCCTCGACGAACGTCACGTTGTCGAAGCCGAGGCGGGCGGCGTTCTGCCGCGCCTTCGCCACCATCTCCGGCGTGAAGTCGACGCCGATGACCCGGCCGGACGGGCCGACCTCGCGGCGGGCGACGAAGGCGTCGACGCCGGCGCCGCTGCCGAGGTCGAGGACGGTCTGGCCCTCGCGGAGGCCGGCGTGCTCGGTGGGGAGCCCGCAGCCGAGCCCGAGGTCGGCCTCGGCCACGTAGCCCTCGACGCCGGTGTACGCGTCGCCGATCATCGAGAGTTCGTCCGCGGCGGTGTCGGCGCTGCAGCAGGAGGGGGCGCAGCAGGACTCGCCCTGCGTGACGACGCGGGCGTACTTCTCGCGGACCTGCGCCTTGATCGCGCTCGGGTCGGCGGCGAGGTCCGGGGAGGGGAGGAGGGTGCTCATGGAGGTACCGGGGTGTCTGTGAAAGGGGCGGTGCGGCGCCGATGCGGCGACTGCGTTCGCCCCGGTAGTCGGGGATCGGCCCGGAGGGACGCAGGCTCCGCGGTGAAGGGTGCGTGAAGCCGGCGGCGCTCAGTCGCAGCCGACCCCGCACTGCGGCGAGCGCCGTCGGTACTCCACGGCCCGGCCGTCGGGCCCGAATTCGACCTCGCA
>DATGQT010000330.1:0-10801 GCA_035304085.1 Rubricoccaceae bacterium | reverse complement strand
CGCCAGAGCCGGAAGCGGAGGAGCGGGGAGTCGGCGTCGGCCATCGGGATGGCGGGGTCGGGAGCCCGGCGGGAACGGGGCGGCGGGGGACGCTCGTGCGCGGGCTCGGAGCTTACGCCCGCCCGCGCCGCATTACAACCTACGGGCGGCGCCCCCGATCCCACGACGGCCTCGCTGCCCCTTGCCGCGACCGGCCCCGGGCGTTAGCCTCGGGCCATGACCGCGCCCCCCCGCATCCTCTTCACCCGCCGCTGGCCCGGCGACGCCGCCGACCGCCTCCGCGCCGACGGCTTCTCCGTGGACGTGCAGGCCGAGCCGCGCACGCTCGCCGAGGCCGAGCTGGCCGAGCGGGCGCGCGGTGCTTTCGCCCTCGTCACCACCGTCGAGGACGCGGTGACGGCGGCGGTGCTGGAGGCCGCGGGGCCGGCACTGCGCGTCGTCGCGCAGGCGGGGGCGGGGTACGACAACGTGAACCTCGCGGCGGCCCGCGCGCGCGGCGTCTGGGTGACGAACGCGCCCGGCGCGCTGACCGAGGCCACGGCCGACTTCGCCTTCGCCCTCCTCCTCGCCGTCGCCCGCCGACTGCCGGAGGCCGAGCGGACCGTGCGCGAGGGGCGCTGGACCGGCTGGCACCCCGACGGCCTCCTCGGCCTCGAGCTCCACGGCGCCACCGTCGGCGTCGTCGGGCTCGGGAAGATCGGCGCGGCGTTCGCCCGGCGGTGCGAGGGGTTCGGGATGGACGTCCTCTACTGGAGCCGCGCCCCGAAGCCCGAGGCCGAAGCGCGCGGCTGGCGCTCCTCCGACCTCGACGACCTCCTCGCCCGCGCCGACGCGGTCTCCCTCCACGTGGCGCTGACGGACGAGACACGGGGGCTGCTGGACCGCCGCCGCCTCGGGCTCATGAGGCCGGGCGCGATCCTCGTCAACACCGCGCGCGGGGGCGTGGTGGACCAGGACGCCCTCGTGGAGGCCTTGCAGTCCGGCCGCCTCGGCGGCGCCGGCCTCGACGTGACCGAGCCCGAACCGCTCCCGCCCCATCATCCGCTCCTCGCCTGCCCCGGCGCCCTCGTCACCCCTCACATCGCCTCGGCGACGGCGGTCACACGGAGCCGCCTCGCCGCCGTCGCCGCCGAGAACGTACGCGCCGTGGCCGAGGGCCGGCGTCCTCCAAACGCCGTGGCCGGGCCGGACGCGTAGCATTTCGCTGGCCCCTGTAAGGGCACGGCGCGCCGTGTCCCTACGGCCGGTGCAGCACCTCAGTCCGCGCCCCCCTCCGGCAGGAGGTCGCCTGCGAGGAGGCGGAGCTCGGCCTCGGCGCGGCGCGCCTGGAAGACGGCGTCCACGTACCGCGTCTCGGCGTCGAGGAGGGCGATCTGGACCTGCCGGAGATCCACGGGCGAGATGAAGCCGAGCTGGAGCTGGGCCAGCGCCACGCGCGCGTTGGCGCGGGCGACGGCGCGGTTCTGGTCCTCCAGCGCCGCGAGCTGGCGGTACCGCGTCACGGCCGCCGTGAGCCGGGCCACGTCGGCCCGCAGGAACGCCCGCTCGTCCTCCGTCGCCAGCTCGGCCTGGCGCACGCGCAGCCGCGCGTTCTCGACGCGGCGCCGCCGGTCGCCCGCGTCGAAGAGCGGGAGCGTGGCGGTGACGCCGTAGCGGACGTCGGTGCCGAGGCCGGGGTCGCCGGCGGGGAAGAGCCCGCGGTCGGCCGCCCCGACGCCGACGCCCGTCAGGAGGCGGACGGAGGGGGCGAACTCGGCCTGCACCTCGCGCACGGCCGCCTCGGCGGCGTCCTCGGCCAGGGCGAGGGCGCGGAGGCGGCGGTTGCCCGCCTCGGCTTCCGCAGCGAGCGCAGGGAGGTCGGGCGGCGGCCCGAGCGCGAGGGTGTCCGTGACGGCGACGGCCTCGGGCTCGGGGAGGGCGAGGAGGGCGCCGAGCGTGGCGCGCGCCTGCGTCAGGAAGAGGACCTGGCGGAGGAGCGCGGCGCGGTCGGCGTTGAGGTCGGAGAGCGCGAGGGCGGCGTCGATCTCGGCGGCGGTGCCGATCCGGACCTCGGCCTGCTCGATGCGGAGGCGGTCCTCCGAGAGCGCCACGGCCTCCTCCAGCGCGCTCACCAGCCCCTCCTGCCGGACGACGTCGAGGTAGGCGGCGGTGACGGCGAAGGCGAGGGCCTCGGCCTCCGCTTCGGCGGAGAGCCCGAGGCGGGCGGCCTCGGTGCGGAGGCGCTCCAGCGTGGCCCCGCGACGGCCCCCGTCGAAGACCGTGTAGCCGAGGGTGACGTCGGCGGTGGCGGAGGTGAGGCCGCTCGACGCCCCGGGCGCGTCGTCGCCGCCGGCGAGGGCGAGGTTGCCGGAGCCGGCGAGCTGGCCCGTCGCGTCGAGGGTGGGGTAGTAGCCGGCGTTGGCGCGCGTGGCGTCGTTGGCGGCGCGTTGGGCTTCGAGGGCGGCGATGCCGAGGCCGGGGCTCTCGGCGAGGGCGAGGCGCACGGCCTCCTCCAGCGAGAGCGCGAGGGCGCCCGGCGGCGGCGCGGCGCTCGGCAGGTCGAAGCCGACGGCGAGGGTGTCGCCGTAGAGCGCCAGCGAGTCCGGCAGCGGCGGCAGCGCGGCGAAGGGGTCCTCGACGGCGGCGGAGTCGGCCGGGGGCACGGGCTGCTGGGCCGCCGCCGGCGCGGCGGTGGCGAGGAAGGGGGGGACGATGGCGAGCGCGCAGCAGGCGAGCACTCGCCCCATGCACTCACGCATCGGCCGCCTCCTCCCTCGCCGCCTGGGGCACCCCGGCGGTGCCGTCGGCGGCGCCGTCGCCGCCAGCCAGCACGGCCGCCCCGTCCGCCGTCACCGCCACGGGCGCCGCGGCCTCCTCCTCGGTCTCGACGTGCACGTGCTCGCCCGCGAAGAACGTGTACATCGCCGGGACGACGAAGAGCGAGAGCAGCGTGCCGACGGCGAGGCCGCCGATGACGGCGAGCCCCATCGGCGTGCGGCTCTCGGCGCCGGCCCCGAGGGCGAGCGCGATGGGGAGCGTGCCCAGGATCGTCGCCGCCGACGTCATGAGGATCGGGCGGAAGCGGGCGGCGGCCCCCTCGCGCGCGGCCTCCAGCACCGTCGCCCCCGCCTCCTGCCGCTGCCGCGCGAACTCGACGATGAGGATGCCGTTCTTCGTGACGAGCCCGATGAGCATCACGAGGCCGATCTGGCTGAACACGTTGAGCGTGGCGCCGGCCGCCCACAGGAGCCCGAGCGCGCCCACGAGCGCGAGCGGCACCGTGAGCATGATGATGAACGGGTCGCGGAAGCTCTCGAACTGCGCCGCCAGCACGAGGTAGATCAGCACGAGCGCGAGCACGAACACGAACGCGAGCGAGCCCGAGGACTCCCGGAAGTCGCGGCTCTGGCCCGTCACGTCGCGCGAGAACCCCTCCGGCAGCACCTCGTCGGCGACGGCGTCCATGGCGTCGAGGGCGGCGCCGAGCGAGACGCCGGGGGCCGGCTGCGCCATGACGGTGGCCGCCTCGAACCGGTTGAAGCGGTAGAGCTGCGGCGGCGCCGCGCTCTCGCGCACGGTCACGAGGTTCTCCAGGAGGATCGGCGTGCCGGCGGCGCTGCGGACGTAGAGCCCGCGGAGGCCGGCGGGGTCGTCGCGGCGGTCGGCCTCGAGCTGGGCGATGATCTCGTACTGCTGCCCGCTGCGGATGAAGTAGCCGAGGCGCTGCTCGGAGAGCGCCACCTGCAGCGTCTGCGCCACGTCGAGCGGGTCGATGCCGAGGCTCTGCGCGCGCGAGCGGTCCACCTCCACGAGCAGCTCGGGGTTGGTGAACTCGAGGTTGGCCCGCACGAACGCGAACGCCCCCGTCGCCTGCGCCGCCTCGACGAACCGCGGCAGCGTCTCCTGGAGCTGCGCCAGCGTCGGCGCCTGGATCACGTACTGCACCGGGAGCCCGCGCGAGGACGCCGTCGAGATCGTCGCCGGCTCCTGGATGTTGACCGACGCGCCGGGCAGGGCGCGGACGGCCCGCTGGAGGGCCTCGGCGATCTGCGTCTGCGTCCGCTCGCGCTCGTCGGCCGGGGTGAGCGAGACGATGATGCGCCCGCCGCTCGATCCGCCCCACCCGCCGACGATCGTCGTGATGCCCGTGGCCTCGGGCACCTCGGCCCGCACGAGCCCCGTCAACCGGTCCATGTAGTCCTCGACGACCGCGTAGCTCGTCCCCTGCGGGAGCTGCGCCGCGACCGAGAGCTGCGCGCGGTCCTCCATCGGGGCCAGCTCGCTCTCGAGCGAGGTGAAGAGGACGTAGACGAGGCCGCCGCAGACGGCCATCACGACGAACGCCAGCCAGCGCACGCGGAGGAAGCCGTCGAGCGCGCGGCGGTAGCCGTCGTTGAGGCGCACGAAGAACGGCTCCGTCTTGCGGTAGAACCACGGGTGCTCGTGGCCGCGCCGGAGGATGCGCGCCGAGAGCATCGGCGTGAGCGTGAGCGCGGCGAAGGCCGAGATCGCGATGGCCCCGGCGAGCGTGAGCCCGAACTCGCGGAAGAGCGCGCCGACGACGCCGCCCTGGAAGATGATCGGCAGGAAGACGACGACGAGCGCCATCGTCGTCGCCACGACGGCGACGAAGATCTCGCGCGTGCCCTCGATGGCCGCCCGGTGCCGCGGCACCCCCCGCTCCACCTTCACGTAGATGTTCTCCAGCACCACGATGGCGTCGTCGACGACGATGCCGATGGCGAGCACCAGCGCGAGCAGCGTCAGCACGTTGACCGAGAACCCCGCCAGCGCCATGATCCCGAAGGCGCCGACGAGCGAGACGGGCACGACGAGGAGCGGGACGAGCGTGCTCCGCCAGTCGCGCAGGAACAGGAACAGGATGAGGACGACGAGGGCGAGCGCGATGGCGATGGTCTCCTCGACCTCCGTGATCGAGGCGCGGATGGGGCGGGTGTTGTCGAAGCCGACCTCGGTGCGGACGTCGTCGGGGAGGTCGCGCTCGATGAGCGCGAGGCGGGCGTAGAACTCGTCCACCATGTCGATGTAGTTCGCGCCCGGGAGCGGGCGGAGCACGACGCCCACCATCGGGACCCCGTCGCGCTTGAGGATGCTCCGCTCGTTCTCGGCCCCGATGGCGACGCGACCGACGTCCTTCATCCGCACGAGCGTGGTGCCCTCCGCCTTGAGCACGAGGTTCTCGAAGTCCTCGACGGTCTGGAGCCGCATCATGGGGCGGATCGAGAGCGTCGTCTGGTCGCCCTCGATCTGGCCGCCGGGCAGCTCCACGTTCTGCGCCTGCACGGCGGCCCGCACGTCGGTGGGCGTCAGCCCGAAGGCGGCCATCCGCGTGGGGTCGAGGTAGAGCCGCATCGCGTAGCGCTTGTCGCCCCAGATGTCCACGCTCGCCACACCGGGGATCGTCTGGAGCCGCTCGACGAAGAACGTCTGCGCGAGGTCGGAGAGCTCCAGCAGGCTCCGCTGGTCGCTCGAGACGGTGAGGAAGACGACGGGCTGGGCGTCGGCGTTGGACTTCGAGACGACGGGCTCGTCGGCCTCGGGCGGGATCCGCCGGCGCGCGCGGGCGACGCGGTCGCGCACCTCGGCGGCGACGGCGTCGAGGTCCTCGCCGAGCTCGAACTCGACCGAGATCCGGCTCGACCCGTTCGACGACGAGCTCGTGATGGAGCGGATGCCGGCGATCCCGTTGATGGACTCCTCCAGCGGCTCCGTCACCTGGTTCTGGATCACCTCGGCGTTGGCGCCGCGGAGGCTCGTCGAGACCGAGATCACGGGGGTCTCGGTGACGGGGTACTCCCGCACGCCGAGGCCGCGGAGCCCGAGCACGCCGCCGATCACGATGCCGAGCGACATCACCGTCGCGAGGACGGGCCGGCGGACAGAGATGCTGTAGAGGGAGGCCATCGGAGATCAGGAGTCAGGATTCAGGGGGCAGGGGTCAGGGGGGATCCGTCTCGTTCGATGGTCTGCGGTGCTGGGCTTCTGTTCTCTGTCTCCTGCCTACTGCGCCAGGACGCGGACGGGCTGGCCGGGGCGCACCTGCTCCAGCCCGGACGTGAGGACGACCTCGCCGGCGGCCACCTCGCCCATGACCTGCACGCGGTCGGCCGTGCGGATGCCGGTGCTTACGGCGCGGCGGGCGGCCTTCCCGTCCTCGACGACGAAGACGGCCGCGCTGTCCACGCCCGGCACGATGGCAGACGCGGGCACGACGAGGGCGTCCTCGACGCGGTCGAGCGCGAGCTCGACCCGCGCGAAGGCGCCGGGCGTGAGGCCGCCGGGGTTGGCCGTGCGCGCCCGCACGGTGAACGCGCGCGTGGACGGGTCCACGGCCCCCTCGACGGCGTAGACCTCGGCGCGGAACGTCCCCTCCTGCCCCGGCACCGTGAACACGACGGCGTCGCCGGGGCCGACGCGGCCGAGGTAGGCCTCGGGCACGGCGAACTCCAGCTTGAGCGTGCCCGTGACGCGGAGCGTCGCGATGGGGTCGCCGGGGGAGACGTAGGCGCCGGGGCTCACGCTGCGGAGGCCGATCTGGCCGGAGAACGGGGCGTAGATCCGCCGCCGCGCGATCTCGGCGGCGAGCTGGGCCATCTCGGCCTCGAGCACGCGCGCCTCGGCCTCGGCCTGGTCGAGCGCCTGCCGGCTGAGCCCGCCGATCTCGAAGAGCGCCCGCTGCCGCTCGGCCTGCGTCACGGCGAGGTCGCGGCGGGTGCGCACGGCGGCCAGCTGCGCCTCCAGCACGTCGGTATCGAGCACGGCGAGGAGCTGTCCGCGCCGGACGACGCTGCCCTCCTGGAACCGGAGCGCCGTGATCCGCCCGGCCACCTCGGCCCGCAGCTCGACCTCCTCCTCGGCCATCAGCTGCCCCGTCGTCGCGACGACGTCCTCCAGCAGCTCCTGCCGCACCGGCACGGCCGTCACGACGAGCGTGTCGCCGCCGCGCGCGCCGCCGGGCCGGCCTCCCGGGCCGCCGCCGGGGCCGCCCGGCCCGGCCTCGTCGCCCCCGAGGAGCCGGGGCACGAAGAGGAGCGCGAGGACGCCGAGGGCGACCCCGCTCCAAATCATCGTCTTCTTCTGCGTCTTCGTCATGCATGCGCCGCCGTCGCGGCCGATGGAGCCGGCGGCCTACGGGACCGCCGGTGCTAAGAAAGTAGCCCATCGAACCCCGGCTCCCTCCTCCCCCACGCCGTTTTCCTCCGGGAATCACCGATCGCGCGGGGCCGTGCCTACCACCCCCCGCGCGCCGGGTTCTGCCTGGATCGGCCGATTCCGCGTCCGCTGCGCCTCTCCTGTTACGAACGGCACGCCCGCGTACACGAGCGGCACCGCCGCGCCCGGGGTGGGAACGTGGGAGCGTAGGAACGTGGGAGCGTAGGAACGTAGAGGCGCGGCCCTCCTACGCTCTTACCCTCCTACGCTCGTACGCTCCTGCCCTCCCGCCGCTCACGGCAGGTCCCACGCCGCCTGCCAGCGCACGTACTCGGCTTCGGGGAGCTGGACGAGGACGGGCGCGGCGTCGGCGTCGAGCCAGGCGGCGAGGGCGTCCATCGCCGCGCCCTGCATGGCGGTGCAGCCGGAGGTCGTCGAGCGGGGGCCGGCCCAGACGTGGAGGAAGATGCACGAGCCCGCCCCCGGCTCGGCCGGCCGGTTGTGCGCCACGACGACGCCGAGGCGGTAGAGGTCGTCGCGCCGGCGCATCTCCTCGTGGCTGGCCCAGTCGGGCGCGACGGTGGTGCGGTCGAGGACGTCGTTGTAGTGGGCCGATGCCGGGTCGTCCACGCATTCGAGGTCGTCGGTGGCGTGGCGGTACGGCAGGCCCGTCTCGGCGTCCTCGGCGTAGCCGAAGGCCTCCGTGAGGTAAAAAACGCCGGCGGGCGCGCGGCCGTCGCCCTCGCGCTTGGGCGGGCCGTCGAGGCCTTCCGGGTGCAGCCCGCGCCCCCACCCCAGCCCGCTCCGGCCGACGACAGCGGGGATCGGCTCGCCCACCTCGGCCCACGCCGCACCCTCGCGCTCGAAGCGGCGGAGGGTACCGGCGGTCGCCTCCCAGCCGGGCGTGACGACGACGACGAGCTGGCGCGTCTCCGGCGGGATCACGAGCGGGGCCATCTGCGGCTGCGCGGCGGCAGGCAGGGCCGCGAGAAAGACGAGGGGCAGGAGGCGGCGCATACGGCGGGCGGAGGAGGGGGATTACATGAAGTACGTGATCACGTGAACGTCTCCCCCACGTAATCACGTATCACGCAATCAGAACGGCAGGAGGTCTTTGACGAGAACGCCGAGGCGGCCCCAGAAGCCGACGCCGAGGTCGTCCACGGGCGGCTGGCGGAGGACGTGGAGCTTCCCCTCCTGCTCCGTCACCTCGTAGTCGGCCCGCCCGTCGTCACCCTTCCGCGTGACGCGGAGCGAGAGGGTGGCCTCACCGACGCGGAGGCCGCGCACCTCCACCTCGGGCAGCCACGCGGGCAGGATGGGGTCGAGGGCGAGGACGTGCTTCGGGGCGAGCGGCATCATCCCGAGCATCGCCTGGACCAGCAGCGGGAAGGCCGATAGGTTCCACGCCTGCACCGGGTTGGCGCGCGGGTACGCCCCCGGGTGCGCCGCCTCGCTCCGTGCGTAGCCGCCGACGCACTCGGGGATGCGCCCGCCCTCCCACAGCCGGGCGAGGTCGTAGACGGCGCCGGCCAGCCGCAGCGTCTCCGCGTCGAAGCCGTAGCGGCGCAGGCCGAGCGCGATGGTGGCGTTCTCGACGGCCCACACGCTGCCGAGGTGGTACGAGAGCGGGTTGTACGCGGGGTTCTCCGTGGAGAGCGTGCGGATGCCCCAGCCGCTGAAGAGGTCGGGCTGGAACAGCCGCTCCACCAGCCGCGGCACCTTCTCGTCGTCCACGATGCCGCAGGCGAGGCAGTGGCCGGCGTTGGAGGTGACCGTCTTCACGAGCCCCTCGCCCGGCCGCAGCCAGCCGGCGACGAAGCCCTCCTCGTCGTCCCAGAAGTCGCGGTTGAACCGCTCCTTGAGCGCCTTCGCCTCGTCCCAGTAGGCGCGCGCCTCGGCGCGCTCGCCGCGCAGCAGGCAGAGGGCGGCCATGAGCTGGAGCGCGGCGAACCAGTACCCCTGCACCTCGGACGCCACCACCGGCGGCTCGACCTGCCGCCCGTCGGGCCAGACGACGGCGTTGTCGGAGTCCTTCCAGCCCTGGTGCTTCGGGCCCTGCTCGGCTTTCGTTTCGTACTCGATGTAGCCGTCGCCGTCGGCGTCGCCGTGGGTGCGGGCCCAGTCGAGGATGCGGCGGACGGCGTCCCAGTGCTTCTCTATGAGGTCGTCGCGGCCGGTCCAGCCGTAGAGCTGGGCGAGGGCGACGACGAACATGAGCGGGCTGGCCTGGTCGCCGTAGTAGCGGCCGAGGGGGGTCCTGCCGAGGCGGGCGAGGGGGCCGAGGCGGACCTGCTGGACCGTCCGCCCCGGCTCCTCGTCGCGCTCGGGGACGACGGCGGTGCCCTGGAGGCGCTGGAGCCGCACGAGGGTGGCCTCCAGCAGGCCGCCGTCCAAGAAGAGGCCCTGCCAGGTGGCCGTGAGCGCGTCGCGACCGAAGAAGGCGGGGTAGAGCGGGAAGCCGGCCGCCGGCGCCAGCCACTCGTCCTCCGCGCCGTCGAGCAGCGCCGAGGCGCCGAGGAGGCGGACGGACTGGTTCGTGAGGTCCACGAACGGCGCGTCGCCCGGGGCGCGGAGGGTGACGACGCGCTCGGCCCACTCGCGCAGGCGCTCCTCCCGACGCCGCTCGTCTTCCTCGCTGAGGGCGCCCTCGAAGTCCACCGCGCGGACGCGGAGCGTGACCTCGGCCGCCTCGCCCTGCGCGAGATCGAACGCGGCCGTCAGCCGCTCGCCGTCCCACCGCCAGTCGCCGTCGCCCTCCGTCGTCACACGAGTCTCGAAAGGCAGCTCGGGGTGGGTGTAGCGGAAGTGGACGCCGCCTGCGATGGGTACAGCCTCGACAGGCGCCTCCTGCTCACGCACGGCGTGCGGGCCGGCTTCGAGGAGGTCGGCGTAGTCGGCGTCGAGGACCCAGGCGAGGGAGAACCGAGCGCGGTCGTTCCACCGGTTGGACACCGTGAGGCGGGCCTCGACGTGGGCGGGGTGGGCCGTGAGGCGGAGGACGAAGTCGAGGGTGCGGAAGAGGAGGCCGTGCTTGCGCCCGCTCATGCCCGAGCCGCTCCCGCCCCCGCCCGCCTTCTCGACGGGCGGGTAGACGTAGGTGAACTCCAGCGCGTGCGGCTCGACGGAGGCGACGGAGCAGCAGACGGGCGCCTCCCCCTCGATCTCCAGACCGAAGCGGCTGAGGAAGCGGGCCTCGCGGAAGAAGAAGCCGGAGACGCTGCGCCCCCGGCACGTGCCGTCGTTGCCGAGGGCGAGGAGCGAGGGGCCGCACCACGCGAGGCGCAGGTCGGGCTTGTTGTGGGCGAAGACGGCGGACGAAGGCAGCGACATGACGGGAGGGCGGGAGGGGTGAGCGTGCAACGGCGCCGCCCCGCGCGAGGTTTAGCTTGCGGCGCCTCCACCTCTCCCCGCCATGTCCGTCTTCTCCAACCCCCTCTCTTACGCCCCCGAGACCGCCGACGCCTACGTCCGCGCCCTCTTCGACGTCCTCGGCGACCAGGACCCTCTCGACACGATGCCGCGCACGCCGGCCCGCCTCCGCGACGCCGTCGAGGGCGTGCCGGACGCGGCGCTCCGCCGGCCCGAGGCGCCGGGGAAGTGGTCCGTCGTCCAGGTCGTCCAACACCTCGCCGACTCCGAGCTCGTC
>DATGQT010000329.1:0-3523 GCA_035304085.1 Rubricoccaceae bacterium | reverse complement strand
ACCCGCCGCCGGGGGGCGTATAGGCCCCGACGGTGTTGAGGGTGCCGGGCGTGCTGTGCTGGAAGCGGACGAACGCGGACGCCGCGGCGTTGTGGCCGAAGGAGGTGTTGTTGGGGTCCTCGGCGGGGGGCGCGACGGCGTGCTGCTGGGCGCAGACGGCGTAGGCGGGGTCGGGCGCCCCCATCGAGAGGGGGATGTTGTCGCAGTCGACCCCCTGGGCGGAGGTGAGCGGGGAGAGCGCCACGACGAGCACGAGGGCGCCGAAGAAGCGTAGTGCGTTGGACATGGGGAAAGGGGTAAGAGGTGTTAGGACGTGAGCGCCGACCCGGGAGCCGCGCCCAGGGCGGGCGGGTGGCTTACGGTCGGCACCGATAGCGCTCAAATCAAAGGCAACCGGCCCTAAAGATCAAGCCTCCGGCTTAGGTTTTTCTTGCCGGAAGTCCCTAACGGCTAGTCGTTTAGACAACGCAACCCGCCACTTCGACCGCACCTGCCTCGCCGGTACGGCCCCTCACCGCCCTGGACACCGGGCGGCAGTCGAGCGCTCCCCCGCTGCCTCGCCCCTCGCCGTGCGTCCGCCGACGCCCTTCAGTTCTGCACCGCCGTGAGCCGGCCGCTCCACCACAGCGCCATCCCGCGCTCGCTCCACCCGCACGGCGCCCCCGCCGCGACGTAGCTCTCCCACGCGAGCTGCCGCAGGACGGCGAGGAGCTGCGGGTCACCGCCGGCCGTTCGCACGAGCGCCAGCCCGAACGGGTCGGCCGTGCCGGTAGAAGTGGAGTCGGGAGGGGAAGGATCGGAACGGGTCTGCACGGGGGACGCGGGAATGGGTGGGCCATGGCCCCGTGTGCATCAGCCGTGCCACCGGGCTGCTCCGGGGGGCTCCGGTGGGGCTCCCGCGAGACCACCGCATGCCGCGCATTTTGATTTCTGAGGCGAACGGCGTTAATTAAGAGCCGGCTCTCCCTCGCCCTTCCCCACCGCGAGTGTCCCCCAGAGCCCGGTGCCCATGCCCCCCACCACGCCGGGGTCCAACTATTCGGACCTCCCCCTCCTCGACGTCCTCCTGAAGGGGCGTCGCCTCGGCTTCCGCGACCGCACCGCCCTCTTCTCCCGGTTCCTCGGCGGCCTCCTCCGCCACGAACCCATGGGCGGGATGTTCTTCCGGCGCGTGCTCTCCCCCGTCGACCGGGAGGTGCTCGTCCAGAGCCACGACGGCGCCACGCGGCCGATGCTGATGTTCGGGTCGAACAGCTACCTCGGGCTGCCGACCCACCCCCACGTGCAGGCCCGCGTGCGCGAGGCGCTCGACCGCTGGGGCGCCGGCGTCGGCGGCCCCCCCATGCTCAACGGGTACCTCGCGCTCCACCGCGCGCTCGAGGAGCGGCTGGCCGCCTTCGAGGGGACCGAGGACGCCGTGCTGTTCGGGAGCGGCTACGCCGCCAACGTCGGGCTGATGAGCTGCCTCCCCACCGCCAGCGACGTCGTGCTCTACGACGAGCTCAGCCACGCCTCCTTCCTCGACGGCTTCCGCCTCGGGGGCCACACCGGCGTCGCCTTCGCCCACAACGACCTCGGCGCGCTCGAGGCCCGGCTCGAGGCGCTCGCCGGCCGCCCCGGCGACCGGTTCGTCGGCGTCGAGGGGGTGTACTCGATGGACGGGGACCTCGCCCCGCTCGACCGGCTCGTCGCGCTGTGCCGCCGCCACGGCGCCTTCCTCGTCGTCGACGACGCGCACGGCACCGGCGTCACCGGCGGCGGCGGCGGCACCGCCCGCCACTTCGGCGTCCACGGCCAGGTCGACGTCGTGATGGGGACGTTCTCGAAGGCGCTCGCCCTCTCGGGCGGCTTCGTCGCCTGCGAGAAGCCCGTGGCGGATTACCTCCGCCTCGTCGCGCGCTCGTACGTGTTCTCGGCCTCGCTCCCGCCGCAGACCGTCGCCGCCGTCGAGGCCGGCCTCGACGTGATCGAGCGGGAGCCCGAGCGGCACGCCCGCCTCATGGACAACGCGCGCTACCTCGCCGCCGGCCTCCGCCGCCTCGGCTTCGCCGCGAGCGGGGACTCCGCGATCTTCTCGCTCCCGGTGCCGCCGCCGATGAACATCCGCCCGATGGCGTTCGCGTTCCACGAGCGCGGCCTCTTCCTCAACCACGTCGAGTTCCCGGCCGTGAAGCCGTCGGCGCAGCGGTTCCGCATCAGCGTGATGACGAGCCACACGCGCGCCGACCTCGACCGCCTCCTCACGGCCGTCGAGGAGGTGTGGGCCGCGCACGTCCCCTACGGCGACGGGCTCGCCGGCGACCCCGTCGAGGTGCGGCAGGGGACGTGAGGCGTGATCACGTGACGCGTGAGATCCTCTCCCGCCCTCACGTGATCACGTCTCACGTACATCATGCGTGCACGGCCATCATGCGTGCACGGCGTCCGGGTTGACGACGTCCATCGCGATGCGGTTGAGGAGCTCGTCCGCGTTCGCCTCCTCGTCGAGGGTCTGCTGGAGGAGGCGGGCGTCCTCGGTGCGGCCGAGCCGCTCGGCGAAGGTGCGGACGGTGCCGTAGCCGGCGATCTCGTAGTGCTCGACGCGCTGGGCGGCGGCGATGAGGCCGGCGTCGCGGACGGCCGCGTCGCCGTCGGCCTTGATGATGTCGTTGCCCTCCTTGATCAGCCCCTTCATCGCCTGGCAGGTGTGCCCCTCGGGGTCCTGGTCGAGCGTGCGGAAGATCTGATCGAGGCGGCCCTTCTGCTGGCGCGTCACCTCGAGGTGATCCTGGAAGGCGCGCTTGAGCTCGGGGTGCGCGGCGGCGTTGGCCATCATCGGGAGCGCCTCGATGAGCTGGGTCTCGGCGCTGTGGAGGTCGCGGAGCTGCTGGACGTAGAGGTCCTCGAAGCTGTTGAGGGTCTCGCTGCTGAAGAGTGCCATGGCGGGAAGGGTGGTCAGGTGGATGAGACGTTGGGAGTGGAGGCGCCGTCGGCGCCCGGGGAGTCCAACAGGAGCCCCCGATGGCGGTTTCTAGGGAGCCCCCTGAAAGGGCACCGGCGACCTATCTTCCGGCGCCGCCCCGCCCCCCGCGCCCATGTTCCGCAAGCCGCCGTCCGAGTACTTCCCCGAGGTCACCGGCACCGCCCTCGACGGCACCGCCTACACCCTGCCGGCCGACTTCGAGGCCCCCTGGAACCTCCTCGTCCTCACCTTCCGCGACGCGCTCGACCGGCTGGCCGACCAGTGGGTCCTCGTGGCCGAGCGGATCGCGGCCAACTCGGAGGGCCGCCTCGCCGCCTACGAGCTGCCCGTCGTCGGGCGGGGGTTCAAGCCGTTCCGCAGCCTCGTCAACGCGTCCATCGGCGCCCGCGCCGACGCCGACGCCGCCGAGCGCGCGCGGACGATCCCCCTCTACGTCGGCAAGGGGTTCCAGAAGAAGCTCGGGCTGCGGGACGAGGACACCGTCCACGTCCTCCTCGTCAGCCGCCAGGGGCGGATCGCGTGGCGCGGCGAGGGCCTCCTCACGCCCGAGAAGGTGGCCGC
>DATGQT010000328.1:0-10559 GCA_035304085.1 Rubricoccaceae bacterium | reverse complement strand
CGCGGTCCTCCTCCTCGCCCGTCCACAGGTTGCACCCGGCGAAGCGGACGAACACGGCGGCGCGGCCGGCCCAGGCGCCCTCGCCCTGGAGCGTCCGCCAGACGGCCCGGACGGCGTAGCGCCTCGCTCCCGCCGGCGCGTCCGCCACCCGCTCCGCCAGCGGCGTCTCCCGCGTCCGTTCGTCCTTCGCCCCTCGCCGTTCGCCCTTCATCAGATCCACCCCTTCGCCTTCGCCTCCTCGTAGCCCCTCGCGCGGAGGACCGAGGCGGGATTGTCCAGCCGTCCGTAGCCCCACGGGTGGCGCTCGGAGCGGTCGCCGTGGTAGTCGGTGTGGCTGTGCTCGACGATGACGTCGAGGCAGCCGAGCTCCTTCGCGAGCCGCCACGTCTCGGCCTTCGTCAGGTGCATGAGGGGCGTGTGGATGCGGAGATCGGTGCCGAGGGCGAGGCCGAGCGCCCGCGCCATCGCCTCGATGAAGTCGAGGCGGCAGTCGGGGTAGCCGCTGTAGTCCGCCTGGCACATGCCGCCGACGAGGTCGCGGATGCCGCGCGTGTAGGCGAAGGCGGCGGCGTGGGCGAGGAAGACGGCGTTGCGGCCGGGGACGAACGAGGCGGGGAGCTCCGGCGCGCGCTCGTGCGGGGCGTTGACGTCCTTCTCGGCCTCGGTGAGCGCGCTGCCGCCGAGGGTGCCGCGGAGGTCGAGCACGGTGTAGGGCACGCCCGCCAGCGCCGCGATCGTCACCGCCTGTACCAGCTCGACGGCGTGGCGCTGCCCGTAGTCGAAGCCGAGGGCCTCGACGCGGTCGAAGCGCGCCTTCGCCCAGTAGAGGCAGGTCGTGGAGTCCTGCCCGCCGGAGAAGAGGACGAGGGCGGACTCCCCGAGGCGGTCGTCGGGCACGGGTGCGTCCATCGCCCCGCCAACGCCCGGCAGCGCGGCGGGTGCCCCGCCCATCGGGGAAGAAAGGAGGGAATGGAGCGCGGCCGTAGCGTCTCCCCGTCCCTCACTCCCCGTACCCGCCTCCCGCGCCGGGGCCGTCGTCCCCTGCGCTCTGGCTGGAGTCCTCGACCGCGGGGGCGACGGTCCGGCCGAGCGCATCGGCCGCCTCCGGCTCCTCGACGGTGGTCTCGGCGGGGCTGTCGGGCGGCACCTCGACTTCGGCCTCGCGCTGGCAGCCGGTGGCGAGGAGGAGCGAGAGGGCGCAGCCAGCGGCGAGCAGCGCGTGGGAGAGCTTCGTGCTCATGGGGGCGATGGGGTCGGGTGAGCCGGCGGCGGGTTTACCGCCGGTGCGCGAAAGTACGACGCCCCGCGCTACCCACCGACCACGCGCACGAGCGCTTCGACGGCGAGGGCGGTGGCGAGGAGCGGGTCGTCCTCCTTGTTCGGCGCCCCCTCGGGGTTGACGAAGGAGCCGTCGGGCCGCTGGAGGCCGGCGAGGAGCGTCGCCACCTCATCGTGCCAGCCCGCCTCGCCGATGCGGTCGTAGGCCTCGGCGCGCGTGGCGATGCCGTAGAACCGCATCACGCGCTGCCACTGCGCGGGGTCGTCGGGCGGGAGGCCGGCGGGCTCGTCCCAGCCGGGGTGGGCGCGGAGCCAGCCGAGCGCCGCCTGCACGGGCTCGCTGTCGGGCGCGTGGCCGGCGTCGAGGAGGGCGAGGAGGCCGTCGGCCGTGGCCGTGGCGTAGGCGCCGAAGACGCCCTCGGGCGTGAGCCCGGCCTTGTTGACGCCGAAGGAGACGGACGAGGCGTAGAAGCCGCCGTCGTAGACGCTGCTGTCGGCGAGGACGCCGTTCGGCGGCTGGGGGCGGGGCTCGCTCGGGTGCTTCTGGAGGAGGGCGAGGAAGCGCGTGGCCGCCGCCGCGGAGGCCGAGTCGAGCGCGCCCGCGGCGCGGAGGGCGCCGAGGGCGCGGCGGGTGTGCGAGAGGTCGAGGTGGCCCGTCTGCCCGGGGCCGAGGTTCGTCTCGCCGAACCCCCACGCGCCGTAGGCCGGGTGCGCGGGGGCGATCCCGCGCGCCTCGGTGAACTGCTGCGCGCGGAGGTAGCCCGCCATCCGGCGGACGAGCGCGCTGTCCTCCGGCGCGCCGTGCTGCGCGAGCACGCGGAGGGCGTAGGCCGTGGCGTAGACCGGGTACTCCAGCACCGGCTCGACGGCGAGGCCGAGCGCCCCGCTCGTGTCCACGTGCGCCCGGATGAACCCGAGCGCCCGCTCGACGCCGCCCTCCGGCCGCGCCGCGACGTCCTCGGGCACCTGGAGGAGGGCGTGGAGGACGAACGGCGTCCACGCCTGCCCGCCGCGGACGATGCCGTGCGTGGCGCTGTGCCAGCCGCCGTCCTCGGCCTGCTGGCTCCAGAGGTACTCGGCCGCGCGGGCGAGGGTGCCGCGGGCGCCGGGCTCGGGCTCCCGGGCGCAGGCGGCGAGGAGGAGGAAGGGGAAGACGAGGAGGAAGAGGCGACGCATCGAACACAAAGGGGGTGGAGAGAGAGGGAAGGCTGGAGGGGATGGAAGGAGAGCATGGTACCCCTCCTCTCCCTCCACCCTCTCCATCCTTCCCATCCCCTCCATCACCCGCGCTGGAGCTCGTGGGCGAGGAGCGTCCGGTCGCGGTCGGCCGTGAGGGCGAGGATGACGGCGGCCGTGCAGAAGACCGGGCTCGTGATGCAGTGGTGCCCGCTCCAGCTCCCGTCGCCGTTCTGGATGCTCCCGAAGAGGTTGACGAGGCGGGCGTGCCAGCGGTCCCACGCGTCGCCGCCGGCGATGACGAGGCTCTCGCTCGTCATCATGTAGGAGAGGAACTCCTCGCCGCCGTTGTTGCCGAAGCCGCTCCAGATCTCGTCGCTGGCGAGGAGGTCGGCCGTGGCGGCGTTGCGGGTGTAGGCGTCGTAGAGGCGGGCGGCGTCGGCCTCGGAGCGGCCGGCGCGGCGGAGGGCCTCCTCCGTCACCTCGGCGCCCTCGCCCAGGGCGTCCCGGACGGCCGCCTCGGCCTCGCGGGCCTCCTGCGCCGTGGCCCTCTGGCCGGCCGAGGCGGCGTAGAGCGCCACGCCCGCGCCCGCGCTCGCATCCACCGAGACGGACGGGGCGCCCGCGCCGTCGGTGTAGACGCTGACGTTGCCGCGCTGGTACTCGCGCGAGCGGGCCAGCGCCTCGTCGTCCACGTCGCGGCCGGCGGCCTCGGCGCGCTCGAGGGCCGAGGCGGCCATGGCGCTCTGGAGCACGGGCGCCCAGCCGCCCTCGCCCTGCGAGCCGTCGGCGGCCTGGCCGCGCTGGATGGCGAGGAGGCACTTGTCGAGGGCGGCCTCGGTGCGCCGCTTCAGCTGCCCGTCGAGGTGGGGGAGGACGGCCGTGAAGAACTGCGCCGCCAGCGCCGCGTCGATGTTGCGCCCGAGCTTGACCTGCGGCTGCGTCCCCTCGATGGTCGTGATGCGGGCGCTGTTGGCCGGCGCCGCCTCGACGACGCCGACGAGGTAGTCGAGGGCGCGGCGGACGTTCCGGGCGTAGGGGCCGTCGTCGGGCGTGCTGCCGGCGCGGAGGAGGGCGAGCGCGGCGAAGGCCGTCGTAGCCGGGTCCATCTGCACGGCGTGGGGGTCGCGGACGTGCTGGGCGGTGTGGAGGCCGGCGCCCCAGCCGCCGCTCTCGAACTGCGCCTCGGCGAGCCACGCGAGGCTCTGCTGGAGGTAGCCCGGGAGCGGCTTCACGTCGTCCGGGTCCACGGTGCGGGTGACGACGACGGGCGGGCCGTCGGGCGGGGGCGGTGGGGGGGCGTCCGGGGTGCGCAGGAGGGCGAACGCGAGGACGAGCACGCTCAGCGGCAGGAGCGCGAGCGCGGCGAGCGCGGTGAAGGCTTTCATGGCAGGAGGGGGTGAACGGAAAGGCACGAGCGCCACGCGCTGCGGCGGCCTCCGACGGCACCCCCTCCTGCGCGCGGGGAGCGAGCGTCTTCGGTGCGCGCGGCCGGCCGCAGCCCGTGACCCCTCCCGAACGGACCCCGCCGCCGGCCTAGTATTGCTGATTTTCTAGCACTTCCCCGGCCGCTCAGCCCAGCAGCGCTCGGACCGCCCGCCGCACGCCCTCGGCCGTGAGGCCGTAGACGAGGTGGGACGCGAGGGCGTAGACGTGCGTCGAGGGCGGGAACGTCCACGGCGCGTCCGACAGCCCCAGCGCCAGCACGGCCCCCTCGTCGGCGAGGAGCCAGACGGCGGCGCCGAACGGGAGCCCGGCCCCCTCCGTGACCTCCGGCGCGTACTCGGCCGTCACCCCGTAGGCGGCGCCGACGGAGCTGCCGAAGGCGTAGTGGACGGCCGGCCCCGCCCACGCCTTCTCGCGCTTCGTGAGGTCGTGGCCCAGCACGCCCTCCGAGATCGCCTCGGCCGTCTTCACCGTCGCCGGCTCGCCCTCCTGGCCGTCTCCCCCCTGCTGCCCCGCCTGCCCTCCGCCGAGGAGCGCGGCGAACGTCTCCTGCGGGACGAGCGCCTGGAACCGCTCCATGACCCAGGCCGCGGCGAGGCCGCCGGCAACGCCGGCCAACAGGCCCTTGAGGGGATCGGGAGAGGGGCGCGAGGAGAACATGGCGGGAGGGGGTCGGATGAGAGGGGCCCCCTTCTGACGGCGCCCGCCGGCCCCGGTTCGCCGTCGCCTACAGCGCCGCGCCGAGGAGGGCGAACCCGGCCGTGGCGACGGTCGCCGCCAGCAGCGCGTAGGGGAGCTGCGTGCGGACGTGCGCGATGTGGTCGGTCGCGGCGGCGAGGCTGGAGACGATGGTGGTGTCCGAGATCGGGCTGGCGTGGTCGCCGAAGATGCCGCCGGCGAGGCTGGCCGCGAGGAACGGCGCCAGCGGCAGCCCGAGCGCCGCCGCCGCCGGGATCGCGATGGGGATCATGATGGCGAACGTGCCCCAGCTCGTCCCCGTCGCGAACGCGATGAAGGCGCCCGTGAGGAACACCAGCGGCAGCAGCAGCGCCGGCGGGAAGCCCTCGCCGACGAGGCCGGCCACGAAGGGGCCCGTCCCCAGCTCGCGCGTGACGGCGCCGAGGGCGAGGGCGAGGAGCAGCACGAGCGCCATCCCGAGCATGCCGCCGGCCCCCCGCAGCCCCACCGCCGTCAGCTTCTCCACCTTCATCCCGCGCTGCGCGATCACGAGGACCCACGCCACGGCCAGCCCCACCAGCACGGCCCACAGCACGCTCGTCGAGCCGGAGCCCTCGAGGAGGTTGCCGCCGCCGGTGACGAGGAGGCCGAGCGGCATCGTGAGCACCATCGCCCCCAGCGGCAGCAGCATGTTGAACGCGCGGGGGGGGATGGTCCCCACCGGCTCGGGCACGAGCGCCCCCTCGTCCACCATCGGCGTGGCGCCCTCGTCGAAGAGGAGGCCCGCCTCGGCGCGGCGCTCGGCCCGCCGCATCGGGCCGAAGGCCCAGCCCGTCAGGGCCACGAACCCCGCCAGCAGCGCGGCGGCCAGCGCGTAGAGGTTCATCGGGATGGCCTCGACGAACAGCCGCACGGGGCTCGTCACGCCCTGCTCGCTCAGCAGCCCGAGGACGTAGGCGCCCCACGCGTTGAGCGGGATGAGGATGCAGATCGGCGCGCTCGTCGAGTCGATGAGGTAGGCGAGCATCTCGCGGCTGCGCCGGTTCCGGTCGAAGAGCGGGCGCGCCACGGCGCCGGCCACGAGGCACGTGATGTTGCTCTCGATGAAGACGACGACGCCGGTGAGGTAGGCCAGCAGCCGCGCGCCGCGCGGCCCGGCGAACAGCCCCCGCCGCTCGACGGCGTCCACGAACCCGCGGACGCCCCCGCTCGCCTCGACCGTCGCGATGAGGGCGCCGATGACGAGGGTGAACAGGATCACGCGCGCGTTGCCGGCGTCGCCCAGCACCGCCACGCACGCCTCGACGGCGTCGCCGAGGCCGGCCAGCGGGTTCCACCCGTCGAGGATGGTCCAGCCGAGCCAGACGCCGGCCGCGAGTGAGAGGTACACCTGCCGCGTCCCGATGGCGAGGGCGATGGCGAGGAGCGGCGGGAGGAGGGAGATCCAGGAGGGCTCGGGCACGGGCGGGAGGGGTGGAGGACGGGCGGCGGAAGATAGCCGGGGGCGCCGGACGAGAGGGGATGGATCGGGCGGGGCCGCGCCTTATCATGGGTGCGCACCAGACGAAGCGACGCCATGCGACGCAGAGACTTCTTCAAGCGGACCGGCCTGGCGCTCGGGGCCGTCCCCGCCGTGGGCGCGCTCCCGCTGACCGCCGCCCTGCCGACGCCCGTGCGCCCCTTCGACCCCACCAGCTGGGACGACGTGCGCGACCAGTTCGCGCTGACGCGCTCCCGCATCCACATGGCGACGTTCCTCCTCGCCAGCCACCCCCGCCCCGTCGCCGAGGCCATCGAGCGCCACCGCCGCGCCTTCGACGAGGACCCGGCGCACTACTGGGAGGCGCACTTCATGACGGCCGAGCCCGCGCAGCGCGCCGCCGCCGGCGAGTACCTCGGCGCCGACCCCGGCCACGTCGCGCTCACCGACAGCACGACGATGGGCCTCGGCCTCGTCTACGGCGCCCTCCGCCTCGCGCCCGGCCAGGAGATCCTCACCACGCCCCACGACCACTATTCGACGATCTCCGCCCTCCGGCACCGTGCCGAGCGCACCGGCGCCGCCGTCCGGCAGGTCGCCCTCTACGACGACCCCGCCGCGACGTCCGTGGACGAGGTCGTCTCGCGGATGCGCGCCGCGATCACCGGCCGCACGCGCGTCCTCGCCGTGACCTGGGTCCACTCCTCGACCGGCGCGAAGCTCCCGCTGGCCGAGATGGCCGCAGCCCTCCGCGAGGTCAACGCCGGCCGCGACGAGGCCGACCGCGTGCTCCTGTGCGCCGACGGCGTTCACGGCCTCGGCATCGAGGACGTGACCGTGGGCGACCTCGGCGTCGACTTCCTCATCGCCGGCACGCACAAGTGGTTGTTCGGCCCGCGCGGCACCGGCCTCGTCTACGGCCGCCCGGAGGCGTGGGAGGCCTTGGAGCCCATCTTCCCCAGCTTCGGGATGAGCTACGGCGTGTGGCTCGGCCTCGTCCCGCCGGAGGCCGTGCCGGTGGGGGACGCGATGACGCCCGGCGGCTTCCACTCCTTCGAGCACCGCTGGGCCCTCGGCGAGGCGTTCCGGTTCCACCTCGCCATCGGCAAGGCCCGCGTGGCCGAGCGCATCCACGCCCTCAACACGCTGGCGAAGGAGGCGCTGGCCGCGATGCCGCACGTCCGCCTCTACACCCCGATGAGCCCCGCGCTCTCGGCCGGCATCATCTGCTTCGACGTCGCCGGCCACACGCCCGAGGAGGTCGTGGCCCACCTCGACGCCCGCGGCGTCACGGCCAGCACGAGCCCCTACCCCGTCTCGTACGCCCGCCTGGCGCCGAGCCTCCTCAACGACGAGGACGAGGTGGCGCGCTCCGTCGCCGCCGTGGCAGAGCTGGCGTAGCGAGGCGCCGCCTCAGGGCGGCCTCAGGGCGCGTCGTGCCAGTGCCCGTGCTCTGCCGACCACACCTTCCCCTCCGGCGCCGGCCCCGGCGGGCCGGAGGCGCCGTCGTCCGGCCGCGTGATCATCACGCCGGCCAGCACGAGGCTCCCCACGAGGAAGAGCGCGACGAGGGCGGCCGACCACGTCGGCTTCTGGTACCACGGGGCCTTCCCTGCGCAGCAATGCTTGTGCTTTAGGCCGCTGCCGCACGGGCACGGGTCGTTCCTTCCGGCTTTCATGGCGGTCGGGAGAAAGGAGAACGAAGGGGGTTCGGCCCAATATAACCGGCCGGCGCTTTCGTGCTCCGGCCTCTTCTACCGCACCACCGTCACCCGCCGCGTCGCCGTCGCGCCCTCTGCTTCGAGACGCACGACGTAGGCCCCCGCCGCCAGCCGCTCCGCGTCGAAGCGGACCGCGTGCCGGCCCGCCGCCCGCGCCCCCTCCGTGAGCACGGCCACCCGGCGCCCCCGCGCGTCGTAGACCGCCACGCGGACGACGCCCGCCGCGGGCAGCCGGAAGGCCACGGTCGCCTGCCCGCGGACGGGGTTCGGCGTGACGGCTTCCAGCGCGAACCCCGACGGCGTCGCGTCCGGCTCGACGGCCACGGGGGCGCGCGCCAGCCGCCGCTTCCACATCCCGTTCCCGTGCGTCGCCACGCGCAGCGTCCTGTCCATCGGGCTCACCTTCAGGTCCGCCACCATGACGGCCTCGGGGAGCCCCTCGTTGAAGCTCTCCCACGTCGCCCCTTCGTCGTGGCTGACGAAGACGCCGACGTCGTCGCCGACGTAGAGGTCGAGGTGGCCGTCGTGGGCGACGGGGTCCACGATGACGGCGAGGGTGGGGACGTCGGGGAGGTTGCCCGTGATGTCGGTCCACGTGGCCCCGCCGTCGGTGGTCTTGAACACGTGGCCGGTCCCGAAGCCGCCGGCCGTGACGTAGGCCGTGCGGTCGTCGTGGGGGTCCACGGCCACGTCGAAGAGGATGCGGTCGGGGAGACCGTCGGTGACGTTGGTCCAGGTGGCCCCGCCGTCGCGCGTGACGAAGGCGCCGGTGCGCACGCCCCGGAGGCCGCCGCCGGGGATCCGGTCCGGCGCCGTCGTCACGTAGAGCACGTCGGCGTCGGTCTCGGAGACGGCCATCGCCACGGCCATGTTGGTGCCGTCGATGGGGGCGCCGCCGTTGGTGGCCGTCCACCCGATTCCGAAGGCGTCCGAGCGGAAGATGATGGCGCGGCCGGCGTAGAGGCGGTCCGGGTCGCTCGGGGCCACGACGTAGGGCGCGATGAAGGCGGTGTTGCCGCCGGGGGGGGGCGCGCCGCCGCCGCCCTGGCAGAAGAAGTTGAGGTACTGCGACGAGACGCACCAGCGGTTGACGTTCGTGGGGTCGATGACGGTCCAGGCGCCGTCGCCGCCGCCGACTTCGTCCCACGTGGGCTGGCCGTCCCAGCGCCAGGAGCCGTTGTCCTGCGCGCCCGCGAGGGAGAACGTGGAGTCGATGGGGGAGTGGCTCGTGCCGTTGTACATCTGGAGCGTGACGTAGCCGGCGTTGAGGTTCTGGTAGGTCTGGCCGCCGTCGGTGGTGCGGTAGATCCCGCCGTCCTCGGCGAGGTAGGCGATGTCGGGGTCGGTGGGGTGGAAGGCGATGGCGTGGTGGTCCACGTGGATGGGCGCCTGGCCGCCGACGGTCGTGAACCCGCCGTCGTAGGACTTGTAGCACGGCACGCCGCACATGAACACGGTGTCCGGCGCGAGGGGGTTGACGCCGACGTAGTGGGCGAACCACCCCTGGTAGCTCCCGTAGTTCAGCGTCGAGACGGTCTCCCACGTGTCGCCGCCGTCGAGCGTGCGGATGAGCCACGTCCGCGACCCGCTGCTCGTGCTGATGCCGTCGCCGACGCTGGCGTAGACGATGTCGGGGTCGGGGTGGGTGTCGAGGATGATCTTGCCGACGAAGTCGTCGGGGACGCCGTTCGTGAGCTGCTCCCACGTCGCCCCGCCGTCGGTCGTACGGTAGATCCCCTTCCCCTCGCTCTCCTGGTCGCCGTGGCTGGCGATGGCCCAGTTCGGGTCGTCCGGCCGGAGCACGATGTCCATGGCCATGATCACGGGGTGGACGTTGGCCCACGTCTGGCCGCCGTCGGTCGAGCGGAGGACGCCCTCGGTGGTGGCGGCCCACACGTCGTCGGGGTCGTTGGGGTTGACGCGGATGCGGGCGACGCCGCGCTCCTGGTTCAGGCTCCAGTCGAGGGCGAGGCTCCACGTCGCCCCGCCGTCTTCGGTCTTGAGGATGCCGATGCCGTAGCTCCCGCGCGTGGGCCGCTCGACGATGCCGCCCTGGACGTCCTGGTACCGGTACACCTCGCCCGTACCGACGTAGACGACGCTGGTGTCCGTGGGGGCGATGGCGATGGCGGTGGCGGAGGTGATGGGGAGCCCGGTCGCGACGCGGTGCCAGGAGGCGTCGAGGCCGGCGTCGTAGGAGCGCCAGATGCCGCCGCCGGCCGAGCCGAGCCAGACGGTCTCGCCGCGGAGGGGGTTGAGGGCGACGGCGAGCGTGCGGCCGCCGTTGTTCGTCGGGCCCATGGACTCCCAGACGTCGCCGCCGCGGGGCTCGCCGGCCTGGAGCGCCCGCCGCTGCGCGAAGGCCGCCGCGAGCCCCTGGCTCGGGAAGACGCCGCTGGGGTAGGCCCGCTGGAGCTCCCACCACACGAGCGCCTCGGCGGCGCCGGAGACGCCGTGCGGCGAGCGGATGGGGCGGTCCGACGGCTGATCGGCCGCGCGCGGCCACGCCAGCCAGGCGGCGGCGCCGAGGACGAGGAGGACGAGCGGGAGGACGAGGAGGGGGCGACCCGCGGGCGGGATCTTCGACTTCACGGCGAGAGCGGTTGATGGGCCTGCTAAGTACGACGCCGGAGCGCCCTGGGGCAAGCCTCTTCCGTGGACAGGGGGCAGGGGGCAGGAGACAGAGAGCAGAAGACAGAGGACAGGGAACTTCTCCCACCCCCCGTCGCCCCACTGACCACTGACCACTGACCACTGACCACTGACCACGGACCACGGAC
>DATGQT010000327.1:0-2654 GCA_035304085.1 Rubricoccaceae bacterium | reverse complement strand
CGGCGGCTCGACAACGACGAGACGCTGCTCGTCCAGAGCGGCAAGCCCGTCGGCGTGTTCCGGACGCACGAGGAGGCGCCGCGCGTGCTCATCGCCAACGCCCACCTCGTCCCGAAGTGGGCGACGTGGGAGGAGTTCCGGCGCCTCGAACAGCTGGGGCTCACGATGTACGGCCAGATGACGGCCGGCTCGTGGATCTACATCGGCACGCAGGGCATCCTCCAGGGCACCTACGAGACGTTCGCCGAGTGCGCGCGCCAGCACTTCGGCGGCAGCCTCACGGGGCGCCTCGTCGTGACGGCCGGCCTCGGCGGGATGGGCGGGGCGCAGCCGCTGGCGGCCACGATGAACGGCGCCGCCGCCCTCGTCGTCGAGGTGGACCCCGAGCGCATCCGCCGCCGCGTCGACACCGGCTACTGCGACCGGATGGAGACGGACCTCGACCGCGCGCTCGACCTCGTGCTCGGCGCGAAGGCGAAGGGCGAGGCGCTCTCCGTCGGCCTCCTCGGCAACGTGGCCGACGTGCTGCCCGAGCTCGTCCGCCGCGGCGTCGTGCCCGACGTGCTGACGGACCAGACGAGCGCGCACGACCTCCGCCTCGGCTACGTCCCCGCCGGCTTCTCGCTCGACGAGGCCGCCGCCCTCCGCGAGCGCGACCTCCCCGCCTACCTCGACGCCGTGCTCGACTCGATGCAGCGCCACGTCGAGGCCATGCTCGCGCTCCAGGCGGCCGGCGCCGTCACGTTCGACTACGGCAACAACCTCCGCGGGCAGGTGGCCGACCGGCGCGGGATGGACGAGGCCTTCCGCATCCCCGGCTTCGTGCCGGCCTTCATCCGGCCGCTGTTCTGCCGCGGCTCCGGCCCCTTCCGCTGGGCCGCCCTCTCCGGCAACCCCGCCGACATCGCCGCCACCGACGACGCCATCCTCGACCTCTTCCCGCGGAAGGAGGCCCTCGCCCGGTGGATCCGCCTCGCCCGCGAGAAGGTGCACTTCCAGGGGCTGCCGGCGCGGATCTGCTGGCTCGAGTACGGCGAGCGCGCCGAGGCCGGCGAGAAGTTCAACTGGCTCGTCCAGAAGGGGAGGGTGGACGCCCCGCTGGTCATCGGGCGCGACCACCTCGACACCGGCTCGGTCGCCTCCCCGAACCGCGAGACGGAGGGGATGGCCGACGGCTCCGACGCCATCGCCGACTGGCCGCTGCTCAACGCGCTGCTCAACACGGCCTGCGGCGCCTCGTGGGTCTCCCTGCACCACGGCGGCGGCGTCGGCATCGGCTACTCCATCCACGCCGGGATGGTGTGCGTGGCCGACGGCACGGAGTCGGCCTCGCGGAGGCTCGCGCGCGTGCTCACGGCCGACCCCGGCACCGGCGTCATGCGCCACGCCGACGCCGGCTACGAGGAGGCCATCCAGACGGCCAACGAGCGGGGGGTGGACCTCCCCATGATCAACGGCTGACGGGGGCGCCCTTGGCGACGCCGAAGCATCCGAACAAGCACATCCGAGCGGCGGTAGAATACGCCCTGCAGCGCGGGTGACGGCTACGCAAGTCCGGCCCGCGCCCATGCATGGGGCGAGCTTTTCTGCCCGGCCGAGCAACGCAGCGGCTGTATCATCCGCGTATTCTCGACGCCTCGCGATCCGGACCAACACGCGCGGCAGGTCCGCCGCGATGTGGACCGCTGTCCTCACCAGTAGAGGGTCCTAACCTGAGTGTGCCATGCGTCTCTACGACTTCGACCTCGTCTTCACGGAGCCCGTGACCGATGAGGAGATCGCCGAGCGGCTGTTCGAGGTGTTCGACGCGGCCGGCGCCACCATCACCCCCGCGCTCATCGCCGGGCGCTCGCTGCTCTCCGTCCACATCGAAGGGGAGACGCTCGAAGCAGCCATCGACCGGGCCGTCGCCCTCGCGCGCACGGCCGGGGCTCACCCTGTCGGGGTCGAACTCGAGGTGGAGAGCGCAGCGGCCTGACTTACGACCGGATCGCGCCGACTGAAGCGCTCTCCATGGAGACGACGACCGATCACGTGCTCCGCCTCGGCACGCTGGAGGCGGACCTCGACCGGAGCCTCCGGTCGCTCCGCGCCGACCGCAGCCGCGTCGTCGCCTCCCGGCGGCGCGTCGAGGCGGCGCTCGAAGACGGCGAGGCGCACTACGGCGTCAACACTGGCTTCGGCGCGCTCGCGCGGGAGCGGGTGGGGCGGGCCGACGTCGAGCGGCTCCAGGTCAACCTCATCCGCTCGCACGCCGTCGGCGTCGGGCCGCCGGTGCCGAAGGAAATAACGCGGCGGATGCTGCGGCTGAAGGTGCACGCCCTCGGCCTCGGCCACTCCGGCGTCTCGGGGGAGGTCTTCGAGAGGCTCCTCGTGATGGCCGAGCGCGAGCTCGTGCCCGTCGTCCCCAGCCGCGGCAGCCTCGGCGCCTCGGGCGACCTCGCGCCGCTGGCCCACCTCGCCCTCCCCCTCCTCGGCGAAGGCGAGCTCTGGGACGGCGACCGGCCCGCGCCCGCCGCCGACGTCCTGGCCCGCCACGGCCTCGCGCCCGTCACCCTCCACGCCAAGGACGGCCTCGCCCTCATCAACGGCACCCAGTTCATGAGCGCCTACGGCTGCGAGGTGCTGCTGAAGGCGCTCAACCTCCAGAAGGC
>DATGQT010000326.1:0-2284 GCA_035304085.1 Rubricoccaceae bacterium | reverse complement strand
AGCGAATCGGCCTCGGCGCGGGCCTGTGCGGTGCGCTCGTCGGTGCGGACGCGCTCCTGTAGGCAGCCGGCGGCGTAGCAGGCGAGCCCGAGTGCGAGGGCGGCGGCGAGGATGAGGGGCGTCTTGCTCACGTGCCGGGGGTGGCCGGGTGGTCCTCCTCGCGGATGACGTAGCCGGCCAGCGTGGCGATGATGACGGCGACGGCGCCCTCGACGCCGGGCGGCACCTCCACGCCGCCGAACGCCTGGAGCGCCCAGACGACGACGGTGGCCAGCGCGCCGCCCAGAGCGGCGGCGCTCACCTTTCTCGTTGGGGCGGCGGAGGGCTGGTCTACGAGGTTGGGCATTGGCGTGTGGGCTCTTCGTGCTACCTTTAGGCCATGCGGGATCACACCTACTGCGGCGGCTCGGTCGGGTCACAGGTGGGGCACAACGCCTCGGCTTCGGCCAGGGCGGCGTTGACGTCGACCAGCGCGGCGGCGGCGGCGGGGTCCGGGTCCGTCATGCCGGAGAGCCGCGCGACGGCGCGGTTGAGGAGCCCCTTGATGGCGCTGACCCTGGCCTTCTCTGCGTTGCTCATGTTCTCAGTCGGTTGCGGGGTGGAGGGCGGCGGCGACGTGCTCACACGGATGCGCGAGGCCGATTCGACGGCGCAGGCGATGGGGCTCCGGGGGGAGCACGCGGCCCGGCTTCCGGTTCTCGAGCGGGCGCTTGCCGACTACGCGGAGGAGTTCGAGCGCGGTGCGCATCCCGCGGCGGACTCGCTCGCATTCGTGCTGTGGGACCGGCTTGCGGTTAGTCGTCACGCGCTCGGGGATACGTTGGGGTGGGCGGAGGCCGCCGGGGCTCAGATGGGCCTGCTGTTCGCGGCCCGGAGCGATTCGGCTCGTCACGACGAGGCGCGGCGGCTCGCCTACGCCGTGGGGTTCGGGGACTACGCCGAGGGCGTCCGCGCGCTGAGGACGCTCGAAGACGGGGCGCTCCTGCGGCGGGACTTCGACATGGCCGCGCTCGCGCGCCACTGCCTCGACCACCTCATCCGCGCCCACCCCGGCATCCCCGTGCCCATCGCGTTGGGCGACGCCGACGCCTCGGCGTGTGAGCCTACGGACGCGCGGCTGCTCGTGGCGCTCGGCCTCGTGCTGCTGCTCACGCTCGTTATCGTGCTGGCGGCGCATGGGGTCGCTAGAGAGTCCGGTATAGGCCGAGGAGCACCCCGGCAAGCCCCGAGAGCATCCACGTCTGGACCTGCTGGCCGAGGCTGAGCGGGTTCGGCCCGAAGCCGAGGACGTAGACGACGCAGCCGAGGATGAAGGCGACGAGGAGGAGGGTCCCCCACTTCAGCACGTCGCGGTAGAGCTGCATCCGCGTCTCCTGCCCCCGCTCGTACGCCTCCGCCATCTCCTGCACCTTCGGGCGCATCTCCTCGATGTGCCGCTTCATCTCGGCCACGTCGGCGACGATCCGCTCGTGGTCCGGGCGGGGCACGTAGTCGGCCCGCTCCTTCTCCCGGCTCTGGAGCTGGTACGAGATGAGGTCCACGCGGCCGTTCAGCCGCTCCAGCGCGAGGGCGATGTCGTGGACGGTGGGGCCTCGGGTGGGGTCGCTCATCCGCCCTTCAGCTTGTCAATGAACGCCTGCGTGCTGTCGCCCATGCGCCGGGAGAGCTCCGTCATGAGCCGCTGCATCTCGGCCACCTCCGCGCGCATCCGCGCGTTCTCGGCCACCAGCGCCTCGTCGGCCTGCGCCTTCCCCGCCGCGATCCCGTCCGCGTACGCCTGCGCCGCACCCATCCGCTCGTCTAGCGCCGCCGTGAGCATGCGGACCTTCCGCACCACCCACAGCAAGAACGCCCCCCACGCGACGGCGCCGAGGACGATGCCGGCGAGGTTGAGCCACGCGTTCAGGTGGTCCGTGTCGAGGCCGTCGAAGAACATCTCAGCGCACCACGGTTAGTGAACCCCGAGCACCCGGCGAAGGGCCGAAGGCCCGCCACAGGTAGCGGCCCGCCGGCAGCGAGGGGAGCGCGAGCGGCCCGGCCTCAGCGTCGAGGGCGAGGACACGGCGCCCGAGCACGTCGTAGACGGTGACGCGGGCGGCCTCGGGCAGCATGAGGACGGGCGCCGGGGAGGGGTTGGCCAGCGTCCGCACCGCGAGCCCTCGCATTGCGAGGGGGACGGTGGGCACGTCGATGGGGGACGTGAGCGAGACGTGCCACGCGTCGTCCGACGTGAGGGGTGCGCCCGGCTCCCCGATCACGTACGCCGTGATTGAGGAGGGGAACG
>DATGQT010000325.1:0-2557 GCA_035304085.1 Rubricoccaceae bacterium | reverse complement strand
GCCTTCCGCTCCTCGTAGGTCGGCGCCTCGCGGCCCTCGACGGCGGCGGCCGTGAGCCGGCACGCCGCGAGGCGGCCGCGGTCCGGCGCGTCGAACATGAGGTCGAGCATGACCTCCTCCATCACGGCGCGCAGCCCGCGGGCGCCCGTGCCGAGCGCCTTCGCGCGCGCGACGACGGCGTCGAGGGCGTCGTCGCTCAGCACGAGGTCCACGCCGTCCATAGCGAAGAGCTTCTGGTACTGGCGCACGAGCGCGTTCCGGGGCTCGACGAGGATCCGCCGCATCTCGGCGTCGGTGAGCCCGTCGAGCGAGGCGACGACGGGGAGGCGGCCGACGAACTCGGGGATGAGCCCGAACTGGAGGAGGTCGTCGGGCTCGACGTGGCGGAAGATGGCGGGGTCCCGCTTGCTCAGGCGCCGGCCGAGCCCGGCGTGGAAGCCGATGGCGCTCTGGGAGAGCCGGCGGGCGACGATCTCGCCGAGGCCGTCGAAGGCGCCGCCGCAGATGAACAGCACGTTCCGGGTGTCGAACGTGATCAGGCTCTGCTCGGGGTGCTTCCGCCCCCCCTTGGGCGGGACGCCGGCGACCGTCCCCTCGAGCATCTTCAGCAGCGCCTGCTGCACGCCCTCCCCCGAGACGTCGCGCGTGATGGACGCGTTGTCCCCCTTCCGCGCGAGCTTGTCCACCTCGTCGAGGTAGATGATCCCGCGCTCGGCCCGCTCGACGTTGTAGTCGGCGGCCTGGAGGAGGTGCGACAGGATGGACTCGACGTCCTCGCCGACGTAGCCGGCCTCGGTCAGCGCCGTCGCGTCGGCGATGGAGAAGGGGACGTCGAGGATGCGGGCGAGCGTGCGGGCCAGCAGCGTCTTCCCCGTGCCGGTCGGCCCGATGAGGAGGATGTTGCTCTTCTCGAGCTCGACGTCGTCGTAGTCGTGGAGGTAGTCCTCGGCGTCGAGCCGCTTGTAGTGGTTGTAGACGGCGACGGCGAGGGCGCGCTTGGCGCGGTCCTGCCCGACGACGTGCTCGTCGAGGGCGGCCTTGATCTCGCGCGGGGTGAGGCGGCGGTGGGCGCCCGAGCGGCGGCGGCTCCGGCGCTCGGGCGCGGGGGGGGTGTAGGGCGTGAGGTCGCCCTGGACGATGCCGCTGGCGTGGTGGATGCACCCGTCGCAGATGTAGACCTGCGCGGGGTCCGGGCCGGCCACCATCGAGGCGACCTCGTGGGCGGAGCGGCCGCAGAACGAGCAGCGGATGACGTCGTCGCCGACGGAGTCCATCGGGGTAGGGGGAGAGGGTGGAGACCGGGGGGAGGGGAGGCGAAGCTAAGAAATCGGATCGAACTGCGGAGCGGCGAGCGGGAAGAGGGGGTGAAGGGGGATCGGAAGCGTACCCCGCCGGTAGAGCGTTGCTCGCCGCTGCCCGCCGTCGCCGTGCCCCTCCCCGAACCGTTCGTCGCTCGCCTGGGCCGGATCGTGCCGCCCGACCGGCTCGCCGCCGTCCTCGCCTCGTTCGAGGCGCCCGGCGACGTCGGCTTCCGCGTCAACACGCTGAAGGCGGCGCCGGCGGCGGTGCTGGCGCGGCTGGCCGAGGCGGGCGTCGCCGCGGCGCCCGTCGAGGGGGTGCCGGGGGCCTACGCCGTGCCGGCCGAGCAGCGCGCCGCCCTCCTCGCCTCGCTCCCCTACGCGCAGGGCCACGTCTACGTCCAGAACGTGTCGAGCCAGCTCCCGGCCCTCGCCCTCGCCCCCCGGCCGGGCGAGCGCGTGCTCGACCTCTGCGCCGCGCCCGGCTCGAAGACCCGCCAACTGGCCCTCCTCGTGGGCGACGAGGGGGAGGTCGTGGCGCTGGAGAAGGTGCGGCCCCGGTTCTACAAGCTCCGCGCGAACCTCGCCGACCAGGGCGCCCGCTGCGTCCTCCCCGTCCTCGGCTCGGGCACGGCCTACTGGCACCGCGAGCCCGAGGCGTTCGACCGCGTCCTCCTCGACGCCCCCTGCTCCACCGAGGGCCGCTTCCGCGCCGACGACCCCGAGACGACGCACTACTGGAGCCCGCGGAAGGTGGGCGAGATGCAGGCGAAGCAGCGGCGGCTCTTCTTCGGCGCCGTGCAGGCGCTGCGGCCCGGCGGCACCCTCGTCTACTCCACGTGCACGTTCGCCCCCGAGGAGAACGAGGCCGTCCTCGACCGCGCCCTCAGGACGTTCGGCGACGCCCTCGAGGTCGTGGACGCCGGGCTGCCCGAGACGGGGCCGGTGGCCGAGGCCGCCCTCCCCGCCCTCGCGGCGTGGGAGGGCCGGACGTTCGACCCGCAGGTGACGCGCGCCCGGCGCGTGCTGCCGGACGGCCTCCTCGAGGGGTTCTTCATCGCCCGCCTCCGCAAGCACGCCTCCACGCTGCGCTGAGGAAGCTGCGGTCATTTCAGGACGGTGATCCGCTCGTTGGCGTCGAACGTCTCGCCGGTGACGCGGACGAAGTACGTCCCGCTCGCCAGCCCCCGCCCGTCCACCGTGAACCGGTGCGCCGTCCCCGCCGCGAGCGCGCCGTCGTGCAGCTGCGCCACCCTCCG
>DATGQT010000324.1:0-11399 GCA_035304085.1 Rubricoccaceae bacterium | reverse complement strand
CCTTTCATGGGCGATGGGCGATGGGCGATGGGCGATGGGTGATGGAGGGCGTCATCGTCCTCCGTTCACCGAGCCCAGGCGGCCGGCGTAGTTCTCCTCCCACCACGCCGCCAGCCCCTTCTCCTCCGCGACGGCGTCGAGCCAATCGGCGTGGGCGAGGTACCAGTCCACCGTCTGTTCGAGTCCGGTCTCTAGCGTTTCTTCCGGCGTCCAGCCGAGGTCACGTTCGATCTTCTTCGTGTCCATCGCGTAGCGGCGGTCGTGGCCGGGGCGGTCCTCGACGAACCGGATGAGGCCGGCGTGGGGGGCGTGGGGGCTCTCCGGGAAGCGGCGGTCGAGGAGGTCGCAGAGGCGGTGGACGAGGTCGAGGTTCGCCACCTGGTTGTTGCCGCCGACGTTGTACGTCTCCCCCGGCTCGCCCGCCGCGAGCACGCGCCCGATGGCGTCGCAGTGGTCCTCGACGTAGAGCCAGTCGCGCACCTGCCGGCCGTCGCCGTAGATCGGCAGCGGGCGGCCGGAGAGCGCGTTGAGGAGCATCAGGGGGAGGAGCTTCTCGGGGAATTGGTAGGGGCCGTAGTTGTTCGAGCAGTTGGTGATGGTGACGGGGAGGCCGTAGGTACGCGCGTAGGCGCGGACGAGGTGGTCGCTGCCGGCCTTCGAGGCGGAGTAGGGGGAGTTGGGGTCGTAGGGCGTGGCCTCGGTGAAGGCCGGCTCGCCCGGCGCGAGCGAGCCGTAGACCTCGTCGGTCGAGACGTGGTGGAAGCGGACGTCGCGGCGGCCCCGCCACGCCTGCCGCGCCGCCTCCAGCAGCGTGAACGTCCCGACGACGTTGGTCTCGACGAACCGGCGCGGGCCGAGGATCGAGCGGTCCACGTGCGTCTCGGCGGCGAAGTGGACGACGGTGTCGACGTCGTGCTCGCGGAGGAGCCGCTCGACGAGCGGGCCGTCCTGCACCTCGCCGTGCACGAAGGCGTGGCGCGCGGGGTCCGGGAGGCCTTCGAGGTTGCGGAGGCTGCCGGCGTAGGTGAGCGCGTCGAGCGTGACGACGCGCGCGGCCGGCGCCTCGCGGAGGAGCCAGCGGACGAAGTTGGCGCCGATGAACCCGGCGCCGCCGGTGACGAGGACGTTCTCCATCAGGGCCGCGAAGTTAGCCACGCCCTCGCGGCGTGCCGGGGCGGTGCCTACCGCCGCCCGTTCCGCCGGGCCGCGAGCGCGCCGGCGAGCGCCTCCTCGACCTCGTCCAGGAACGCCTGCAGCATGGCCTCCTGGGCCCCCCCCGCCCGTACGGCCCCCCGGAGCGTCCGCCGGAGGCCGACGAGGAAGGTGGCGTAGCGGCTCAGCGTCGCCCGGTCGAGGTGATGCACGTCGAGGAGCACGAACGGGTTGAACGCGCCGTTCGTCCCGGCGTCGGGATCGGGGTCGGTGCCGTGGGGGGACGCGCCGGGGGTGCTCATCGCGGATCGAGGGGAAGGGGGAAGAAGGGCGGGGGTGAGAGTACGCCCCGGCCTCCCCCCCGTCAACCCCGCCGGCCCTCAGCCGAGCACCTCGGGCAGCTCCCGCCACAGGATGAACGCGGCCATGACGACGAGGAAGACGGCGAAGACGCGGCGGAGCGCCGCCTGCGGCACGCGCCCGCCGATGCGGTTCCCGATGAGGGTGCCGACGACGCCGACGGCGACGAAGAGGCCGACGAGCCGCCAGTCCACCGCCCCCTCGGTCTCGGCGAGCACGTCGAGGTACTTCAGGAAGCCTGTGAAGCTGTTGAGGGCGATGATGCAGAGGCTCGTGCCCACGGCCAGCCGCATCGGCAGCCCCACCAGGAGCACGAGCGCCGGCACGATGAGGAAGCCCCCGCCGACGCCCACCAGCCCCGTCATCGTCCCGACGAGCAGCCCCAGCAGGGCCGTCTTCCACGGCACCTGGCGCGGCCTCCCCCCCGCCGCCTCGCGCCGCCCCCGGTACATCGTCCACGCCGCCCCCAGCATCACGACGGCGAAGAGGACGAGCTGCACGGGGCCCGGCACGAAGCGGGCCAGCGTCGCGCCGAGGTAGGCGCCCGCGAGGCCGGGGCCGCCGAAGAACGCCACGCTCCGCCAGTCCACCGAGCGCTGGAAGGCGTACGGCACCGCGCCGGAGAGCGCGATGGCCCCGACGATGGCGAGGCTCTCGGTGATGGCGACCTTCTCCGGCTCGCCGGCGAGGTAGACGAGGACGGGGACGGTGAGGATGGAGCCGCCCGAGCCGAGAAGCCCGAGGGTGAGCCCGATGGCGAGGGCGCCGAGCCAGACGTAGAGCATGGGGGAGACTACGACTGCCGAGGTACCTCGTGCACGCCTGCGGCCCGGGAACTGACCTCGACCTATCGGTTTGGACTGGCTCCCTCGGCCTCTCCCCTCACCCATGAGCACCCGCCTCGACGGCCGCGTCGCCGTCGTCACCGGCGCCGCCTCCGGCATCGGGCGCGCCTGCGCGCTCGACCTCGCCCGCGCCGGCGCCCGCGTCGTCGTCTCCGACCTCGAGCGCGCCGCCGAGGGCGGCGATGAGACCGTCCGCCTCGTCCGCGAGGCCGGCGGCGAGGCCCGCTTCGTCGCCTGCGACGTGTCCGACGGCGCCGACGTCCTTCGCCTCGTCGAGGCCACGGTCGCCGCCTTCGGCCGGCTCGACGCCCTCGTCAGCAACGCCGGCGTCGGCGGCGCCCTCGCCCCGGCGGCCGACTACACCGAGGAGGAGTGGGACCGCGTCATCGGGGTCAACCTCCGCGGGGTGTGGCTGTGCATGAAGCACGCGATCCCGGTGATGCTCGAGCAGGGCGGCGGCGCCATCGTCAACGTCGCCTCCATCCTCGGCCACGTCGGCTTCGCGGGCGCGCCGGCCTACGTGGCGGCGAAGCACGGCGTCGTGGGGCTCACGAAGGCGGCGGCGGCGGACTACGCGCAGCGGGGCGTCCGCGTCAACGCCGTCTGCCCCGCCTTCATCGTGACGCCGATGATCGAGCGGGCCGGGCTCACGGAGGACCCCGAGGTGCGACGCGCGATCGAGGCGCGGCACCCGATCAACCGCCTGGGCCAGCCCGAGGAGGTGGCCGGACTCGTGACGTGGCTCTGCACCGACGCCGCCTCGTTCGTCACCGGCGCCTCGTACCTCGTCGACGGCGGCTACACCGCCGTCTGAGCGCCGCCGTAGGGCGAGGCCCCACGCCGCCGTCAGCGCGCGCCCCGCACCCGGTCGGGGGGCGCGCCGTCGGCGGGCGGCGCGGCGCGGGGGTAGGCTCCGCTCACGCGTGTCCTCGCCCCAGCCCCCGCCACCATGTCCCACGTCCTCATCGTCTACGGCACCTCCGAAGGGCAGACCGAGAAGGTCGCCCACCGCCTCCGCGACCGGCTCCACCTGCAGGGCCACGAAGCCGACGCCTTCCGTGCCGACCGCTTCCCCGCCGACCTCGACCCCCTCGACTACGACGGCGTCCTCGTGGGCGGCTCGATCCACGGGGGGCGGTACCAGAAGCCGCTCCTCGCCTGGGCCCGAGCGCACGAGCCGTCGCTGGCCGCGCGGCCCTCGGCGCTCTTCACCGTCTGCATGCGCGCGGCCGAGCCCACCGACGCGGCGCGGCGCGAGGTCGGCGGCTACGTGGCCGGGCTCGTCCGGGAGACGGGGTGGCAGCCCGCCGAGACCGTCGCCTTCGCGGGGGCCCTCCGGTACTCCGCCTACAACCTCCTCCTGCGCTGGGTGATGAGGCGGATCGCGCGCAAGGCCGCCGCTCACCTCCCCGGCGCCACCGACACCTCGCGCGACCACGAGTACACCGACTGGGCCGCCGTCGACGCCTTCGCCGACGCCTTCGCGCACCGGCTGGTCGCCGCGGAGGCCCAGGAGCCGGCGGCGGTAAGGTGATCAGAGGACGGCTTGCGCGGGGGCACCCTCGCAGAGCCGCACGACGAGCGCGCAGAGGTCGCCGCTCTCCCAGGTCTGGACCTGCTCCGCCTCTAACCCGGCGACATCCAGCGCCCGGCGCAGCGCCGCTTCGTGCGCCGGCCCCGCGGCGAGGATCGCCCCGTGGACGGCCGTCAGGTCCCCGAGCGAACCGGCGAGCACGGCCTCCGGCGTGGCCGCCCGCACGTCGAGGTACGGCCCGAAGGCGGGGGCCTCTCGGAGCCGGCGGGCGACGGCGTCGCTCCCATGCGGGTCCTCCTCGACGACGAGCACGCGGAGCAGCCCCCCCTCGGCGACGTGCGCGTGGAGGGCGTGCTCGGCCAGCGCCTCCTCGGCGAGATCGCCGAGGAAGTCGCTGAAGAGGCGGGCGAAGCCGGGCGCACGCTCGTTCCACTCCCGCAGGAACGGGTTGGTGACGAACGCCCGCAGGAGGAGGAGCGACGCGTCGTCGGGGGCGTCGAGGGGGCCGGGGCCGAGCATGGCCTCGAGCTGCGCGCGGTAGCGCGCCACGTCCACCTCGGTCTTCGAGAGGATGAACGCGTAGTGGCCGACGTCGTCGCGGCCATCGACGGCCAGGCGCCGCCAGAGCCGCCGGGTGAACGCGTTGAGGGCGGCGAGCGAGCCGGCGCCGTCCCGCGGCACCAGCGCGAAGCAGAGGCCGACGGTGTCGGGCTCGGCGAACGGCCGGAACGCCACGGGCGCCGCGCCGCCGAACCGATCCCGCAGCGCGGCGACGAGCGCGCGCGTAGCGGCGAGGCAGTCCTTCACGAGGGCGCCGTGTCCGTCCTCGTCGAGGGGGACGACGGCCTGCGAGAGGTACGCGCTGACGGCGGGGGCGCCGGGGCGCGAGCCCTCCAGCGTCCACTGCCCGAGGAACCCGCCGAACCCGGCGGCCTCGTCGGTCTGGAGGTACGGCGCGGCGTACGCGATGGCGTCGCGGACGGGGTAGTCGCGGAAGAGCACGGCGCCGGCGGGGTACGGGACGTAGCCGAGCTTGTGGGGGTCTATCGTGATGGAGTCGGTGCGGCCGAAGGCCACGAGCGCGCGGTACACCTCGGGCTCGACGAGGCCGCCCTCGCCGGTGAGCGCGGCGACGGCGTCGTCGGCGGGGTCGTAGGACCGCGGCACGCCGTCCGCGTCTCGAGGGAGGATGGTGGCGAGGTAGCCGCCGAAGGCGGCGTCGCAGTGGTGCCAGAACGTGAGGCCCTCGGCGGCCAGCGCCGCGCGCGCCTCCTCGACGTGATGGACCGGGTCCACGGCCCCCTCCTCCGTCGTCCCCCCGATGCTGACGACCATGAGGACGGCCTCGCCGCGGCGGGCGCACGCCCGCGCCGCCTCTGCCAGCACGCCCACGTCGAGCCGCACGCGGGCGTCGACGGGGAGCTGCCGGAGGGCGTTGGCGCCGAGGCCGGCGACGTCCATCGCCTTGCCCCACCCGTAGTGGGCCGCCTGCGAGATGAGGACGACGGGCGGGCGCGCGGGGTCGGCGGGGAACGCGGCGTTGTATTCGGCGAGGAGCCCGGCCAGCCCGCTCTTGCGGACGCTCGGAAGCGCCTCGGCGAAGGCCGCCGCCGTCTCCGGCCCGTCCGCTCTCAGCGCAGCGTGGAGGCGGCGGTGTAGGTCCGTCGTCTCGGCGACGGGGAGGTTCAGCAGCGCCGCCGTCGGGAGGTCGCGCAGGCGCGCGCGGCCGCCCCCGGCCGGGGCGACCTCGAACGCGCCGAGGTGGGCGAACGGCGCCGACGTCGCGGCCAGGAGGCGGACGGCGAGGGGGTAGAGGCGGACGTTCCGCGCCACCCACAGCGCCTCGAGGTTGGCCAGCGTCCCGCCCCCGCAGAGGTGGCCCCACGAGAACGGCGTGCGGGCGCGGCGGTCCTCCGGCGACAGCCGCTCGGGCAGCATCGGCGGGTACCCGATCATCCGCGCCAGCGCCGCCACGTAGGCCCGCTCCTTCCGCACCGTCTCCGGCGCCGCCTCGGCGACGACGTTGTTCTGGTTGTAGAGGAGGCCGGCGAAGTAGCCGACGAGCGCCGGGAGCGTGGGGTCGCTCACCATGTGGCCGATCTGGCGGGGCGCGTAGAGCGGGGCGCCGCGCTTGAGCTCGGCCAGGATCTGGAACAGCTCGTCGCGGAGGCGCGCGGACGTCTCCTCGTACGCCGCCGCCCGCTTGTCGCGCTCGGCGATGAGGCGGGGGTCGCCGGGGTGGTAGTTCCGGCGCCAGAAGACGTGGTCGTGGAGGACCTCGAGGAGGAGGCGCTCCAGCTCGAGGGCGTTCTCGGCCTTGGGGCCGAGGAAGGCGGCGTTGCGCATGGCAGGGGCGGTCGTCGGGATGGACGGGGGCAGACACGCCAGGCTACCCCTGCGGCCCCCGCTCCTCCAGCGGGGCCGCCTCCCAGATCGTGAGGGGGCATCCCCTACATCCGCCCGTCCCCTCGTGCAGGACGGCGCGAACTTCGCCCGCCCCGCCCGCGTGGAGCGGGCGTACCCCCGCCCTCAGCCCGTGCCCTCGCCCCCCCTCGCCCTCGGCCTCCGCGAGAACTGGCGGCCGTTCGCGCTGCTCGTCGTCGTCAACGCGTTCGTCGGGGCGATGGTGGGGCTGGAGCGGGCGGTGCTCCCGCTGCTGGCCGAGGCCGCCTTCGGCCTCGCCTCGCGCACGGCGATCCTCTCGTTCGTCGCCTCGTTCGGGCTGGCCAAGGCGCTGGCCAACCTCGCCGCCGGCCACCTCGGCGACCGCCACGGGCGGAAGGCCGTCCTCGTCGCCGGGTGGCTCGTCGGGCTCCCCGTCCCCTTCCTCCTCATGGCGGCGCCGACGTGGGGGTGGGTCGTCTTCGCCAACGTGCTGCTGGGGGTGAACCAGGGGCTCGCGTGGTCGAGCACGGTCGTCATGAAGATCGACCTCGTGGGGCCGCGGCAACGCGGCCTCGCGATGGGGCTCAACGAGGCGGCCGGGTACGTCGCCGTCTCGCTGGCGGCGCTGGCCTCGGGGTACGTCGCCGGCGCCCACGGCCTCCGCCCGGCGCCGTTCTACCTCGGCGTCGGCTTCGCGCTGGCGGGCCTCGCCCTCTCGGTCGCCCTCGTGCGCGAGACGCGCGGCCACGCCCGCCTCGAAGCGGAGGACTGGGCCGACGACGAGGCGCCGTCGTTCGTGAGCGTCCTGGCGCGCACGAGCTGGCGGGACCGCACGCTCTTCGCCGTGAGCCAGGCCGGCCTCGTCAACAACCTCAACGACGGGCTCGCGTGGGGCCTCCTCCCGCTCTACTTCGCCGGGCGCGGGCTGGCGGTCGAGCAGATCGGGCTGCTGGCGGCGCTGTACCCGGCGGTGTGGGGGCTCGGGCAGCTCGGCACGGGCGCCCTCTCGGACCGCCTCGGGCGGAAGCCGCTCGTCGTGGCGGGGATGCTCGTGCAGGCGGCCGGGCTCGGGCTCCTCCTGCCGGCGGCGACGTTCGCCGCGCTGGCCGTGTCGATGGGGCTGCTCGGCCTCGGGACGGCGCTGGTCTACCCCACGCTGCTGGCCGCCATCGGCGACGTGGCGCACCCGGCGTGGCGCGCCTCGGCCGTCGGCGTCTACCGGCTCTGGCGCGACGGCGGCTACGTCGTCGGGGCGCTCGTGGCGGGGGGGCTGGCCGACGCCCTCGGGCTCGGGTGGGCCGTCGGCGCCGTCGGCGCGCTCACGGCCGCCTCCGGCCTCGTCGCCGCCCTCGCGATGACCGAGACGCTCCCCGCGCACCGCCCTGCTGCGCGCTCGTGAGCCCTCCACCGCGCACTACCGGAACCGCTGCCACGCCACCCCCAGCCTGCGCATCCGGCCGCGGAGCGTGTTGGGGTTGACGCCGAGTAGCGCCGCCGCCCCGCTCGCCCCCTCCACCCGACCGTTGCAGCGCCGGAGCGCGGCCTCGATGTGCCGCCGCATCGCCTCGTCGAGCGTGGGGAACGGCGCGTCGTCGGCCGGCGCCTCGGCGAAGCGCTCCTGCAGGGCGTGGAGCTTGGTCCCCATCGCCCCGCGCACGTCGAGGCGATGGCCGCCGCCCAGGATGGCGGCGCGCTCGATGACGGCGGCCAGCTCGCGCACGTTGCCCGGCCACGGGTAGGCCAGGAGGAGCTCCAGGTCGTCGTCGTCGAGGTCGAGCGGGGCGCTCCCGAGGCGGAGGCCGGCGGCGCGGGCGAAGTGGCGGGCGAGCGCGGGGACGTCGCCGGGGCGCGAGCGGAGCGGGGGGAGGTAGAGCGGGAAGACGCTGATGCGGAACCAGAGGTCCTCGCGGAACCGCCCCTCGCGCACGAGCGCCTCCATGTCGCGGTGCGTCGCGGCGAGGATGCGGACGTCCACCCGCCGCGTCTGCTGCCCGCCGACGCGCTCGTAGGTGCCGTCCTGGAGGATGCGCAGCAGGCGGACCTGCGCCGCCAGCGGGAGGTCCCCGACCTCGTCGAGGAAGAGGGTGCCGCCGTCGGCCCGCTCGAACCACCCCTTCCGCGTGGCGAGGGCGCCGGTGAACGCCCCCTTCTCGTGCCCGAACAGCTCGGAGTCCACGAGCTCGGTCGGGATCGCGCCGCAGTTGACGCGGACGATGGGGCCGTCGGCGCGGGCGGAGCGGGCGTGGATGGCGCGGGCGACGACCTCCTTCCCCGTCCCCGTCTCGCCGAGGATGAGCACGGGGGCGTCCGTCGGCGCCACCTGCTCCACCCGCGTCATCACCGCCCGGAGCGAGCCGTCGGCGCCCACGATCTCCTCGACGATCTCGCGCCGGTGCAGGCGCGAGAGCAGCGCGTCCTTGTCGGCCTCGGCCGCCTCGCGCAGCCGCTCCAGCTCGTGGACGCGGCGGTGGTGCGCGAGGGCCACGGCGAACGGCTCCAGGCTCCGGCCGAGCGTGACGCGGGCGGTCTCGTCCAGTGTCGCCCCCGCCGCCGGCACCGCCACGAGCACCCCGAGGTCGGTGCCGTCCGCCTCGGTGAGCGGCCCCACGGCAGCGGCCCCCCGCACCCCCTCCGGCACGACGGCCCCGGTGAGCGCGCTCGACCCGTTGAGGATGACGACGCCGCCGCCCGCGAGCCGGCGAAGCTGGATGAGGTGCCGGGCCGTGCAGGGCGTCCGCCCGGCCCCCTGGACCGGGCCGCCGTTGACCCGCCCGACGGCGAGCGTCTCCAGCACCCCCGCGGCGGGGTCGAACTGGCGAAGGAAGACGCGGCCGACGGGGACGCGGCGCGCGAGGAGGGCCGTCATGCGGCTGACGGCCTCGGGGAGGTCGTCGGCGCGGCTGGCCTCGCGCCAGAGGCTGAGCTGGAGGTCGGGCATGGACACGGGGGAAAGGTCGTTACGGGGGACGGGCTCCGTCAAATGCGACGGCCAAGCCGTCATATCTGACGGGACAGACGAGAGCCAGGCAGCCGAAACCGCGCGAATCGGCCTGATTTCGCGGGTTCGGCGGGCCGGCACGCCCTTCGATCAAAGGGGGTGCCTCTCCTCCCCTCCCCGCCTATGCGCCTCTGCTTCACGCCCCTCGCCCTCGCCCTCCTCGTGCCCTCCGCCGCCGCACAGACGGCCCCTTCAGGACCGGCGCCCGCCCCCGCGCCTTCTACGGCACCGGCCGTCCAGATCACGGCCGACGAGGACGGCTTCCAGCTGCGGAGCCCCGACGACGCCTTCGCCTTCCGCCTCCGCGGCGACGCCCAGACCGACGGCCGGTTCTTCGTGGACGACCCCGACGGGCTGGGCACGGACCAGCTCCTCCTCCGCCGCGCCCGCATCAACGTCCAGGGCACCCTCGCCGGCCGCTACGACTTCCGGATCATGCCCAACTTCGGGCAGGGCCGGTTCGAGATCCAGGACGTATACCTCGACGCCCGCTTCGCCCCGGCCTTCGCCCTGCGGGCGGGCAAGTTCAAGGTGCCCTTCGGGCTGGAGTGGCTCCGCTCGGCCAACGACCTCACCCTCGTCGAGCTCGGCTTCGCGTCGGCCCTCGTGCCCCGCCGCGACGTCGGGCTCATGGCGCACGGCGAGGTCGCCGGCGGGCGGCTGAGCTACCAGTTCGGCGTCTTCAACGGCGCCGTAGACGGCCAGAACGCCGACGGCGACGCGGGCGACGGGAAGGACGTGGCCGCGCGCCTCTTCGCCCAGCCGTTCCGCGGGAGCAGGAGCCCGCTCCGAGGGCTCGGCTTCGGCTTCGCCGTCACCCTGGGCGAGGACGACGGCGAGGCCGCGGCCCCCGCGCTCCCCTCCTACAGGACCACCGGCGGCCGCACCTTCGACCGCTTCATCACCGGCGCGGCCGACTCGACGACCGTGCTCGCGGACGGCCGGCGCTTCCGGTACGCCCCGCAGGCGCACCTCTTCGCCGGTCCGGCCACCCTGCTCTCCGAGTTCGTCGTCTCGCAGCAGGCCGTCCGCCTCGGGAACGCCACGGCCGACCTCTCCACGACGGCCTTCCAGGTGACCGGGGCCTACCTCCTCACGGGCGAGCGCGCCAGCTACGGCCGCGTGCGCCCGGCGCGGCCGCTCGGCCTCGACGGCGGCCTCGGCGCCTTCGAGGTGGCCGCGCGCATCGGGGTGCTCCGGTTCGACGGGGACGCCTTCCCGACGTTCGCCAGCCCCACCTCGAGCGCCCGGGCAGCGCGGGCGCTCACGCTCGGCCTCAACTGGTACCCCACGGCCAACGTGAAGGTGATGGCGAACTACGAGCGGACCACGTTCGCCCTCGCCGACGCCGCGCCCGATGGGGCCTCACCCCTCCCCGCCGAGCACCTCGTCCTCACCCGCTTCCAGGTCGCCTTCTGATCCTCTCCCATGCCCCGCCCTGCCCTCGCGCTCTGCGCCCTCGCCCTCCTCGCCGCCCCGCTCCTCACCGCCTGCTCCGAAGGGCAGTCGCAGGGGACGGACGGCGCCGCGGCCCTCCCGCCCGTCACGCTCCTCAACGTCTCCTACGACCCCACCCGCGAGCTCTACGACGAGTTCAACACCGCCTTCGCCCAGCACTGGAAGGACTCGACGGGGCAGGACGTGACGATCCAGCAGTCGCACGGCGGGGCCGGCAGCCAGGCCCGCGCCGTCCTCGACGGGCTCGAGGCCGACGTCGTCACGCTCGCCCTCGCCTACGACATCGACCAGATGCAGGAGCGGGGGCTGATCCCGCAGGGCTGGCAGCGCCGCCTCCCACGCAACAGCGCGCCCTACACCTCCACCATCGTGTTCCTCGTCCGCGAGGGGAACCCCAAGAACATCCGGGACTGGGGCGACCTCGTGCGGGACGACGTGTCGGTGATCACGCCGAACCCGAAGACGAGCGGGGGGGCGCGGTGGAACTACCTCGCCGCGTGGGCCTACGCCCTCCGCCAGGCCCGGGGCGGCGACCTCTCGGCCGCCGGCGGCGAGGCCGCGGCGCGGGAGTTCGTGACGCGGCTCTTCCGGAACGTGCCCGTCCTCGACTCCGGCGCGCGCGGCTCGACGAACACGTTCGTCCAGCGCGGCATCGGCGACGTGCTGC
>DATGQT010000323.1:0-8140 GCA_035304085.1 Rubricoccaceae bacterium | reverse complement strand
ACGGAACACGAAGGTAGTGCGGGCCGGAACGCGAAGCCGCCGGGAAGAGCGGGGGCACGTTGCCGTCGGCGCCGCGCGTTCAGTAGCTTGCCCCGCTGTACCTCGCCCCGGCCCATGCGCCGCCTCCGCCGATCCGTTCTGCTCCGCCTGAGCGCCGCCGGGCTCCTCGTGAGCCTCGGCCTCGGGCTGGCCGCGCCCGTCGCGGCAGCGCGGCAGGGCGGGGGCGTGGCCGCGTGGCTCCGCCTCGACGAGGTCCCGCAGGCGACGCTGGAGGCGGCGCTGAAGGCCGCCGCCGGCGCCGAGACGCCCGAGGCCTACGCCGAAGCGCTCGCCGCCGCCCTCCACGACGCCCTCGGCGAGGCGGCCCCGCCCGCCGATGCGCTGCTGAGCGCCCTCTACGGGCAGCTTTTCCGGGTGCTCCAGGAGGAGGCCGGTGCCCTGGCCGTCGTGGCCGCTGCCGGCTCCGGCGGGGCCGTCCAGGCGCCGCTCGAAGGCGCGGCGGCGCCGCCCTTCGACCCGTCCCTGCGGTCCGTCGCCGCCCTCGGTGTGGCCACGGAGCCCGGGCTCCTGCCGACGCCCCGAGCCCTCCGCCCGGCACTCCAGCCGCTCGGCCCCTAGGCCCCCCGTCCCGCGCTACGGGACGCCCCCTACGCTCTCTCGGCCGGCCTGTGGGGTCGGCCTTCGTGGCACTCCCGGTCCGGCTCGCGCGGCGCCCCTGCGGCGCCGGCCCCGCGCGCCGACACCCCCTGCACGTAACGCAGAACCATGCAAGGCAACGGATTCAAGATCTTCGCCGTCGCGGCGTTCGTCCTCCTCTCGCTCTACTACCTCTTCCCGACGCTCCAGAACTACCTGAACCAGCGGGAGCTGGCGGCGATGTCGGAGGCCGAGCGCGAGGCGTACCAGAACGAGCACTACGACGACCTCCAGGCCAGCCGCGAACGCGCGCTGAAGCTCGGCCTCGACCTCCAAGGCGGCATGCACGTCTCGCTCGAGGTGGGGATGGACGCCCTCATCGCCGAGCTGGCCGAGGGCCGCCGCGACGAGGTGTTCGACCGCGCCCTCGCCGAGGCCCGCGAGCAGTCGCGCACGAGCCGCGAGTCGTTCGTCGACCTCTTCGTCGCCAACGTCGAGCGGCTCCAGCCGGGCACCCGGCTCTCCCGCTACTTCCGCGCCCCGGACGACGGGATCACCGCCCGCTCCGAGAACGCCGACGTCATCGCCTACCTCAACGCCGAGGCCGACGACGCCCTCAACCGCGCCGTCGAGATCATCCGCCAGCGCGTCGACCGCTTCGGCGTCTCCGAGCCCTCGATCCAGAAGCAGGGCAACAGCCGGATCGTCGTCGAGTTGCCGGGGGTGGACGAGCCCGAGCGCGTGCGCGACCTCCTCAAGGGGACGGCCCGCCTCGAGTTCCGCCTCATGGCCGAGCCGTCGGAGCTCCAGGCCGCCGCCCTCCGCGTCTACCAGCACTTCGAGGGCGAGGGCACCGACGCGGACACGAGCGCCGTGGAGCTCGACCCCACGCAGCCCGACACCACCGCCGCGCAGGCCGACACGAGCGCGGCCCCGGCGGCGGACGCCAGCGCGGCCGGCGGCGCCGACACCGCCGCGACCGACCTCCAGGAGCTCTTCAGCGAGGGGGATTCGGACGCGGCCGATGGAGGGGGCGCTCGGTTCACCGAGATCTTCCGGCTCTACCAGACGGCCGACCAGCCCATCTTCGGGGCCGTGGCCGTCCGGGACACGGCCGCCGTGCAGGCGTACCTCCGCCGCCCGGAGGTCCGGCAGATGATCCCGAGGGGCATCGAGCTCCTCTACACGTCCGACCCCATGAGCCAGAACGAGGACGGCCAGCCCGTCTACTTCCTCCTCGGCGTCCGCGAGCGGGCCGAGCTGACGGGCGACGTGCTCACCGACGCCCGCGTGAACTTCGACCCGTTCACGAACGAGCCGAAGGTCTCCCTCACGATGAACGCGCAGGGCGCCCAGCGCTGGAGCCAGCTCACCGGCGCCAACGTGGGCAAGCACGTCGCCATCGTCCTCGACGACGTCGTCTACAGCTTCCCCGTCATCAACGAGCGGATCCCCGGCGGGCGCACCGAGATCTCGGGGAACATGACGCGCGACGAGGTCGAGGACATCGTGACCGTGCTGAAGTCCGGCGCGCTCCCGGCGCCGGTGAACATCGTCGAGGAGCGGACCGTCGGGCCGAGCCTCGGCGCCGCCTCCATCCGCGCCGGCACGATCTCGATGCTCGTCGGCCTCCTCGCCGTCCTCATCTTCATGGTGTTCTGGTACCGGACGGCCGGGCTCGTGGCCGACCTCGCGCTCCTGCTCAACATCCTGTTCATCTTCGGCATCCTCGCCGCCTTCGGCGCCGTGCTCACGCTCCCCGGCATCGCCGGCATCGTGCTCACGATCGGCATGGCCGTCGACGCCAACGTCCTCATCTTCGAGCGCATCCGCGAGGAGCTCTCGACCGGGAAGACGCTGAAGGCGGCCATCGAGGGCGGCTACGCCAAGGCCCTCAGCGCCATCGCCGACGGCAACATCACGACGTTCTTCGTGGGCGTGATCCTGTACTCGTTCGGCGTCGGGCCCATCCAGGGCTTCGCCGTCACGCTCATGGCGGGCATCCTCGCCTCGCTGTTCTCGGCCATCGTCATCACGCGCCTCGTCTTCGACTGGCTCATCGCCGGCCGCCGGACCTCCATCGCGATCGGGTGATGCACGCTCGCTTCGCTCCCTGTCGAACGGCGGCTCCGCCGCCTGACGAACGCACGCTCCGCTCGCTGTCGGACGGCCGCCTCGCTCCCTGTCATAGGTCGTCGAGCGAGGGCCCAGGCCACAGCGCGCAGCGCGTACCACAGGCCGCGTGAGCGGCCGAACCCCCTGCAACCGTCATGCGCATCTTCGAAAACACCAACTTCGACTTCCTGGGGAAGCGGCGCTACGCCTACGTCTTCTCCGGCACCGTCATCCTCCTGGGTCTGATCTCGCTCGTCACCCGCGGCGTCGACACGGGGATCGACTTCCTCGGGGGGACCGAGCTCGTCGTCGACACGGGGGTCCCGATCCCCGTGGGCGAGGTCCGCGGCGCCCTCGAGGGCCCGCTCGGCTCGACGCCCGAGGTCAAGCTCTTCGGCGCCGAGGACCAGCTCCTCATCCGCACCGTCGCCGGCGGCGACCCCGACTCGCTCCAGAGCCTCATCGTCGGCACGCTCGGCGCGCGGTTCGAGGGGGCGGAGCCGGCCGTCCTCAGCGTCAACTCCGTCGGCCCGCGGTTCGCCGACGACCTCAAGCGGGGGGCGATCTGGTCCGTCCTCGCCTCGCTCCTCGTGATCTTCGCCTACATCGCCGTCCGGTTCGAGTGGCGCTACTCCGTCGGCGCCGTCCTCTGCCTCGCGCACGACGTGCTCTTCACGCTCGGGCTGTTCTCGCTGCTCCACGGCTTCGTCCCGTTCTCGCTCCAGATCGACCAGACGATCATCGCCGCGTTCCTCACCATCGTCGGGTACTCCATCAACGACACCGTCGTCGTCTTCGACCGCGTCCGCGAGTACGCGAACCTCTTCAAGACCGAACGGTTCGACCGCGTGCTCAACCGCGCGATCAACTCGACGCTCTCGCGGACGACGCTGACGAGCCTGACGACGCTGCTTGTGGTGTTCGTCCTGTTCCTCTTCGGCGGCGAGGCGATCAAGGGGTTCGCCTTCGCGCTCCTCGTCGGCATCGGGATCGGGACGTACTCCTCGATCTTCGTCGCCTCGCCGGTGGCGTACGAGCTGAGCCAGCGGGGCGGGAAGGTCTGAGCGTGCAGGCGCGCGAGCGTGCAAGCTTGCGCTCCTGCGCTCCTGCGCTCCTGCACGCCTGCGCTCCTGCACGCCTGCGCTCCTACGTCCTCCCCGGGGAGCCCGCTGTGCGGGCGGGGGCGCGGATGGCTACCTTCGGGGCCGTCCCCGCGCCCCCGCCCACTCCGCCTTCCCCCTCTCACCATGATGCAGTTCGACGTGGCCGAGCGCGACGGCGTCACCGTCCTCGCCCTCTCCGGCGACGTGATGGGGGGCCCCGACGGCGCGGCCCTCCACGACCGCCTCCAGCAGCTCAAGGCCGACGGCCGCCGCCACGTCGTCGTCGACCTCGACGGCGTCCGGTTCATGAACTCGTCCGGGCTCGGCATGCTCATCGGCGCGCTGACCACCGTGCGCAACGGGGGCGGCGACCTCCGCCTCGCGCGCGTCGGCGAGCGCGTGCAGTCGCTCCTCGTCATCACCAAGCTCGCCGCCGTCTTCCAGCGCTTCGACACGGTCGAGGAGGCCGTCGCATCGTTTCATTGAGTGATCGGGCCATCGGATGATCGGGGAGCCGTGAGGGCACTCCGGCCGATGGCCCGATCTCCCGATCCCCCGATCATCCGATGCCAGTGACCATCGTCATCGGCGCCCAGTGGGGCGACGAGGGGAAGGGGAAGGTCGTGGACCTCCTCGCCCCCGAGGTCGACGTCGTCGCCCGGTACCAGGGCGGCGCCAACGCCGGCCACACCATCGCCTGGGGCGGGGGGGAGGACGGCGCGCCGGCGCGCCAGTTCGTCCTCCACCTCATCCCCAGCGGCATCTTCCACGACGGCGTCGTGTGCGTCATCGGCAACGGCGTCGTCGTCGACCCCGTGGCGCTGATGGAGGAGATCCAGCAGGTCGAGGCGCTCGGGTTCCGCGTCGAGGGCCGCCTGTTCATCTCCCACAACGCCCACCTCATCATGCCGTACCACAAGCGGCTCGACCAGGCCAAGGAGCGCTACCGCGACGCCGAGGCCATCGGGACGACCGGGCGCGGCATCGGGCCGGCCTACGTGGACAAGTACGCCCGCACGGGCATCCGCGTCGTCGACCTCCTCGACCGCGACGTCCTCCGGCGCAAGCTGACGGCGGCGCTCGAGGAGAAGAACGCCATCCTCCGCGCCCTCTACGCCGACGAGGGCCTCGACGTCGACGCCATCGTCGAGGAGTACGTGGCGTTCGACCGGCGCATCGACCCCTTCGTCACGGACACGACGCGGCTGCTCGGCGAGGCGCTGGCCGACGGGAGGCGCGTGCTGGCCGAGGGGGCGCAGGGCGCCCTCCTCGACGTCGACCACGGCACCTACCCCTACGTCACGAGCAGCCACCCCACCGCCGGCGGCTGCTGCACCGGCCTCGGCGTGCCGCCCACGGCCGTCGACCGCATCGTCGGCATCGTCAAGGCCTACACCACCCGCGTCGGCAACGGGCCGTTCCCGACGGAGCTGACCGACGAGACGGGCGAGCGCCTGCGCGCCGAGGGCCGCGAGTACGGCGCCACCACCGGGCGCCCCCGCCGCTGCGGCTGGCTCGACGCCGTCGCCCTCCGATACACCGCCCGCCTCAACGGCTTCACCGACCTCGCCGTCACCAAGCTCGACGTCCTCGCCGGCCTCGACGAGATCAAGGTCTGCACGGCCTACCGCGTCGACGGCCGGACGACGGACCGCTTCCCCAACGACCTCCCGACGCTGGAGCGCGCCGAGCCCGTCTACGAGACGCTCCCCGGCTTCTCGGGCGACCTCGGCGCCGCCCGCGCGATGGGCGACCTCCCCGCCGACGCCCGCGCCTACCTCGACGCCATGGCCGACCTCATCGGCGTCCCTGTCTCGATGGTCTCGACAGGCCCGCGCCGCGAGGAGACGCTGGTGGTCTAATTTCGGATTTCGGATTGCGGATCTCGGATTGCCACTCCTTCAATCCGCGATCCGCAGTCCCCACTCCGCAATCCGATGTCCGCCTACCGCACCGGCACGAAGATCAAGCTCGGGCTGATCGCGGCGGCGGTGGTCATCGCCGTCGCCTCGCTCCTCTACACCAACCGCCTCGCGGATCGGGTGGCGCGGCAGGAGCAGGAGGCCGTGCGGCTGTGGGTGCGCGGGATCGAGTACCAGGCCGGCACGCTCGTCCACAACCCCTACGCCGCCGAGCTCGCCCGCCTCGACAGCCTCCTCGCCGCGGCCGGGGCGCAGGGCATCGTCTCGGACGCCGCCGCCGCCCGGCTCCGGGAGGCCGTCCGCTGGGCCCGCGCCCAGCCGACGAGCGAGGAGCTCGACTTCGTATTCAACGAGATCATCGAGCCGGGCCGGTTCAGCGTGCCGGCCGTCATCACGGACTCGGCGATGACGTTCGTCGTGGCCTCGCGGAACGTGGCGCCGGAGGACGAGGCGCGCCTGCTCGAGCTCGCCCGGCAGATGGACCAGGAGAACGACCCGATCCCGCTCGTGCTCCCCGGGCAGGTGCAGTACGTCCACTACGGCGCCTCCGAGCTCGAGCGGCTCATCCGGTGGTTCCCGCCCATCCAGCTCGGCTTCGTGGCCCTGTTCGTGCTCGTCGGCTACCTCGGCTTCTCCTACATCCGGCGGAGCGAGCAGAGCAACCTCTGGGTCGGCATGGCGAAGGAGGCCGCCCACCAGCTCGGCACTCCGCTCTCGTCCATGATGGGGTGGATCGAGCTCCTCCGCCTCCACCACGAGGGCGACGCCCAGGCCGAGACCGTCGCCGACGAGCTGGAGCAGGACGTGGCCCGCCTCCGCCGCGTCGCCGACCGGTTCGAGAAGATCGGGTCCGTTCCCGAGCTGCGCCCGACCCGGCTCCTCCCCGTCCTCGAGGGCGTCGCCGACTACATCCGCCGGCGCATCCCACGCGAGGGGCCGCGCGTCACGCTCGACCTCTATTGCCCGCGCGACCTCGCGGCCGACCTCAACCCGGAGCTCTTCGAGTGGGTCGTCGAGAACCTCCTCAAGAACGCCCTCGACGCGCTCGAAGGCGACGGGCAGATCGTCGTCGAGGCGGCGCGGCGGGGGGGCGAGGCGCGGATCGAGGTGCGCGACACGGGGAAGGGGATGGACCGCGCCACGGCCCGCCACATCTTCCGCCCGGGGTTCTCGACGAAGAAGCGGGGGTGGGGGCTCGGCCTCAGCCTCGCCCGCCGCATCGTCGAGGAGTACCACGGGGGCAGCCTCGCGCTGGCCGAGTCCACCCCCGGCGTCGGCTCGACGTTCCTCATCACGCTGCGCGCCGTCGAGCCCCCGGCGGGCCCCGCCGCGCCGGCGCCCCCGTCGCCCGAGCGCCAGCCGGAGGCGGCCTGATCCCCGTCAGCGCCGGCTCAGGTACTCGACGAGGGGCGCGGGGTCGTCCGACGTGACGGCCGTGTAGATGGCGGCGCGGCGGCGCCAGAGCACGAGGTAGCGGTCGCCGACGCGGCGGACGTCCACGGGCGGCTCGTCGGCCAGCCGGGCGTAGACGGGCGGGGCGAGGCGGAGGCGGTCGGCGGCGGCGTCGAGGAAGGCGTAGTCGTAGGCGTAGACGACGACGGGGGCGTCGCCGGTCGTCCGGTAGCGGAGCACGGGCACCTCGACGCCCTCGACCAGCGCCGCGACGCCGACGCCCTCCAGCCGGGCCTCCGGGAGGACGGGCACGCGGATGGGCCAGCCGAACTCGCCGACGATGTACTGCTGGGCCACGTCGAGGTCGCTCGTCACCACCTCGAGCGAGACGGCGTCGGCGTGCTCGGCGGCGAGGGTGAGGAGGTCCTGGATGTCGCCGGGGGCGTCGTCGGGCCGGACGAGGGCGTAGGTGACGACGAGCCCCGCGACGACGAGGGCGGCGGCGGTGAGGAAGCCGCCGATGCGGCTTCGGCGCGACCGCTCGTGCCGCGGGCGGTGCTGGATGCGGTCGTACGCCGGGTGATCGGGGGGGAGGGAGGCGGTGTCGTAGGGGGCGTCCCTGTCGTCGCCGTCGGGGTCCATCCGGTCCGGGGTCCGCCCGCCGTAGCGCTGCTCGGGGGCGTAGTCCGGCGGGCTGAGGGGGGCGCCGGGGGCGAGGTCGGGGTCGGAGACGCCCGGCCCGTCGGGGACGTCCGGCTCCGGCTCGGGCTCGCGGAAGGGGATGCCCGGCGGCACGACCTCGGGGTCGGGCGTCGTGGGGGCCTCGCGGCCGGGCTCCGTCGGGGGCTCGGAGGGCGGCTCGGAGGGCGGCTCCGCCGGCGGCGTGACCTCCGGCTCGCGGGGCGTCGGCGGGGGGAGGGGCTCCCCGCCGGGGCGGGGCGGCTCGTCGGGGCCGGTGGCGGTGAGGAGGGG
>DATGQT010000322.1:0-4479 GCA_035304085.1 Rubricoccaceae bacterium | reverse complement strand
CCTCTCCCCACGCGAGTGGGGATGAACCGTCGACGCGGACCGTCGGCGGCACCACGCGCGCCCTCTCCCCACGCGAGTGGGGATGAACCGGCGATGAGCGCCGAGCGGGCGGCCGACGGGACCCTCTCCCCACGCGAGTGGGGATGAACCGGGGTACGCCGCCGCCGCCGCCGAGAGCGAGGCCCTCTCCCCACGCGAGTGGGGATGAACCGATGTCGTTCTGCCCGAACGCCTTCCCGGACATCCTCTCCCCACGCGAGTGGGGATGAACCGGGTGTGGGTCTGCTTCGGGAGCGTGAAGATGTCCTCTCCCCACGCGAGTGGGGATGAACCGGCGTCGAACGACACCGACATGAACATCACCACCCTCTCCCCACGCGAGTGGGGATGAACCGCGGACGTCGGCCGGTGCGCCGAGCGCGAAGACCACGGCGGCGCGTCCCCCGGTGGGATTCGGCCATACCGCCGCCTCCCCCAGCGCGATCCCCTCGCCCGGCGCGACCCCTGCGCCCGCCGGCGTCGCCGCACCCCGGCCGAACGGGTCGTCGACCACCCCCCATCGAAGGGCGCGCCGCCGGCACGGGCCGCCGCGGCCACGCGTTCCGCCTGCACCCGTTCCGCCTGCGCCGTGAGCGTAAACGGGCGGGGGTCGCAGACCACGCCGCCCTGGGCGTCGACGAGGTCGAGGTCGAGCGCGCAGCTCCCCGTCGGCGCGCCCCCCGGCACGCGCTGACGGACGTCGGCCGCCACGCCGCCCGTGACGGGGACGGTGCCCCGCCCGAGGGTGAGGGCGCCGGAGGGACCGCCGCCGACGCGGGCGTAGCGGAGGCGGCCTGTGAGGTTTGGGAGCTATTCGACCAGCTTGCCCGCCGTGGAGACGTCGCGCATCAGGGCGGCGATCTCGTCCGGGATCGGGGGGATCGCCTCGCGCTCGATGCGCCCGGGGCCGCTCCAGACGAGGTTGACCTGCAGCGACTCGTCGAGCTCGGGGTAGTCGGAGCGGTTGTGGCAGCCGCGCGTCTCCCGGCGCTCGCGGGCGGCCTCCAGCGTCGCGCGCGCCGCGAGCGCGGCCGACTTGAGGTCGAGGGCGTGGGCGAGGTCGTGGAAGCCGGCGAGGTTCGGGTGTACGCCGACGTCGGCGATGCGGGCTTCGACCGCATCCAGCGCGGCCAGCCCGGCGAGGAGGCCCTCCTCGTCGCGCACCACGCCGGCGTGCTCCGTCATGACGTCGCGGATCGCGCGCTGCAGGGCCCGGACGTTCTCGGGCCCATCGGCGGCGAGCAGCTCGTCGACCTCCGCGCGTGCCGCGGCTAGCGCCGCCGCGCTCCGTGGCTGCGCCGTGAGCCGGGCCGAGTACGCGGCGGCCGCCTCGCCGACGATCCGCCCGAACACGAGCAGCTCGATGAGGGAGTTGCCCCCGAGGCGGTTGGCGCCGTGCAGGCCGCTCGCCGCCTCGCCGATGGCGTAGAGCCCCTCCACGCCGGTGCCGTGGTCCTCGGCGCGCACCCAGACGCCCCCCATCGAGTAGTGCGCGGTCGGCGCGACCTCGATCGGCGTCGTGGTGACGTCGAGCAGCTGGAGGTCCATGAGCGTCCGGTACACCCGGGGCAGGCGCTCCATGATCGTCTCCCGCGGCAGGTGCGAGACGTCGAGCAGGACGCCGCCGCGCGGCGTGCCCCGCCCCTCCTTGATCTCGGTGTAGCTGGCCAGGGCGACCCGGTCGCGGGTCGAGAGCTCCATCCGCTCCGGGTCGTAGCGCGACATGAACCGCTCGCCGAGGGCGTTGCGGAGGGTGCCGCCCTCCCCACGGGCGGCCTCGGAGACGAGCGTGCCGGCCGCGCTCTCGGGCTCGAGGAGCCCGGACGGGTGGAACTGCACGAGCTCCGGGTCGCGGACCCGGCCGCCGGCCTCCACCGCGAGGCGGAAGGAGTCGCCGGTGTTCTCGTCGCGACGAGACGAGGTGTGGCGCCAGATCCGGGTGTGGCCCCCGCTGGCGAGGACGACCGCGTCGGCGTGGATGACGTAGCGGGCCCCGTCGTTCAGGTCGAAGCCGTAGGCGCCGAAGACGACGTCGTCTCGCACCAGGAGCTTCGAGACGTAGGCGGTGCCGAGGATCGGGACCCGCAGCTGCGCGGCGCGGCGGACGAGCGCCCGCTGGATCTCTAGGCCCGTGTAGTCGCCGGCGAAGGCGGTGCGGCGGAAGGCGTGCGCCCCGAAGAAGCGCTGCGAGATCCGCCCGTCCTCCTCCCGGGCGAACCGCACCCCGTAGCGTTCGAGGTCCGCGATGCCCCGGGCCGCGCCCTCGGCGACGATCCGCACGGTCACGGGGTTGGCGAGGAGGTAGCTCTCTTGGAGCGTGTCGGCCGCGTGCTGCTGCCAGGTGTCCTCCGGGTCGACCGTCGCAAGCGCGGCGTTGATGCCGCCCGCGGCGAGGGACGTGTGGGCGTCCGACGCGGGCCGCTTGCTCACGACGAGCACGTCGACGCCGCGCTCGGCGAGCTCGATCGCGGCCCGCAGCCCGGATCCCCCTGCCCCGATGACGAGGACGGACGTCGAGACCTGTCGTTGAGGCGTCTTCATCGTGATGCTCCGTTCGTCGACGACCAGGGGGGTTCGGCAGCGCGACGTGCTAACGGGTGGGGGTGCGAGACGGGTCCTCCTCTCCTGTGGCGATCCGCTCGATGCGCCGGTCGGGGACGAGCCAGACCAAAGCAACGGCCACGTAGAGCACGCCGGCGACCCACGTGCGGACGAACGCCGCGGGGACGGCTACGGCGTAGAGGAGCACCGACAGCTTCCCTTTCGAGTCGCCCCCGAGGGTCGCCGCGAGCGCGGACCCGGGGCCCTGGTCGACGACGATCACCCGCTGGAGCACCCAGTAGGCGGCGCCTGCCAGGACGAGCACCACGCCGTAGGCCGCCACCGGGACCGGCGCGAAGTGGTTCTCGCCCATCCACGCGGTGACGAACGGCACGAGCGAGAGCCAGAAGAGCAGGTGCGCGTTCGCCCAGAGGATCCCGCCGTTCACCCGCCGCGTGACGTGCAGCAGGTGGTGGTGGTTGTTCCAGTAGATGACGAGGTAGACGAAGCTCAGGAGGTAGCTCAACGCCACGGGTACGAGCGGGCGCAGCGAGGCGAGCTCGCTGTCGCGGGGCGCGCGGAGCTCGAGCACCATGATCGTGACGACGATGGCGAGCACGCCATCGGTGAACGCCTTCAGCCGGTCAGGGCCCATGACGTCCCTCCTCACGGTCATCCCCGCCTCGCGTCGCGTGCAGCCCCGGGCCCCCTGCTCCGACGAGGATGGGGGTCGTGGGCCGTCGGTCAGAGGGGTCCATCGTAACCGGGATGTAGGTCGGAGGCCTCACCCCGAGCGCCGGCGGCACCCGCCCGCGCTCGGGACGGAAGTCGCTAGCGCGCAGGCGCGGGCTGGCCCAGCCAGTCGTCGAAGCGGAGCTCCGAGAGGCGGGCGTCGCCGCTCGGCACGAGGTCCCGCTCGCCCACCCCTGCGATGCCCCAGTAGGGCGCGTCCGGGTCGGTGACGACCTTCCGCGGGTCCTCGCGCGCCGCGAGCCCCCACCGGACGGCCTCGTCGAGGCGGAGCGGCTCGGGCCCCCCCACCTCCACGATGCCGTTCACCGGCGCCCCGACGGCGACCCGGCCGACCGCCGCCGCGACGTCCTCGGCCGCCATGGGCTGGAAGAGGATGGGCGGGAGCCGCACCGTCTCGCCCTCGGTCGCGGCGTCGGCGATGCGCCCGATGAACTCGTAGAACTGCGTCGCGTGGACGATCGAGTACGGGATCGCCGACGCCGCGATCAGCGACTCCTGCGCCATCTTCGCGCGGAAGTAGCCGCTCGCGAGCAGGCGGTCGGTGCCCACGACCGACAGCGCGACGTGGTGGCCCACGCCGGCCGCCGCTTCCGCGGCGAGGAGGGTGCCGGTCGACGTCTCGAAGAACGCCAGCGCGGCCGCGTCCTCGAACGACGGGGAGTTCGACACGTCGACGACCACGTCGGCGCCGTCGAGGGCCTCGGCCAGGCCCTCCCCCGTGATGGTGTTGACGCCCGTGTCCGGCGACGCCGGTACCGCCTCGTGGCCGTGTTCGCGGAGCTCGCCGACGAGCTTCGAGCCGATGAGCCCGCTTCCGCCGATGACGATGATCTTCATGGGGGTTCCTCACGCTGTGGTTGGTGGGTCCTCGGGTGTGGGTCTCCCGGTGCTCCGATGCCGAGCCCGGGGGGTGTCTCCGGCCGCTCGGCCGGACTTCGTGCGATCAGTTCGCCTCGGCCGCGCTGGCGGAGCCGTCGACGGCCGCGGTCTCGACGGCCGCGGTCTCGATCATCGCGGCGACCTCGGCCGGGTGCGAGACCATCAGGGCGTGCGACGCCCCCTCCACGACGCGGCTCTCGCGGGCCCCCGCCCGCTCCGCCATGAACGCCATCACGGCGGGAGGGATGTTCAGGTCGGCCGAGCCGT
>DATGQT010000321.1:0-17204 GCA_035304085.1 Rubricoccaceae bacterium | reverse complement strand
TTCGACATCCCGGACCTCTTCGTCATCGGGTACGGGCTCGACTACGGCCAGCTCGCGCGGAACCTCCGCGCCGTCTACATCCTCGACGCCGGCGGAGGCGCCGACCGTGACGGGGCGTAGCGCCGCGGGGATGACCCGGCGCCGCGAAACGAATTCCTCGCGCGGTACGGGACCCGAAGGTTTTGTTCTGCGTAAGTTGCGCGCTCAGTCGGTCGCCGGTGTACGGCGGCCGTTTCCCAACCACGCCAAGCGTCTCTAGAGAATCCGAACAGTCGAGTCCGCTCGGGCACCGCGTGCCCCGCAGCTCCTGCAGGATGAGTCCAGGACCAGGCAAACCGCAACGCAGCAACCATGGCACGCGGAACCGTCAAGATGTTCAACGCGGACAAGGGCTTCGGCTTCATCACCCCCGATGAGGGTGGCCGCGACGTGTTCGTCCACCGTAGCAACGTCGCCGGCCTCGACCGCGACGAGGGCCTCAGCGTGGGCGAGTCCGTCGAGTACGACGTCGAGAACACGCCGAAGGGGCTCAGCGCCGTCAACGTCCGGCGCGGCTAACCCCCGCTCGGCTGACCCCAGCCTCCGAGGCCCGGCCCCTGTGGTCGGGCCTCGGTCTTTTTGTGCGGGGTCGAGGAAGCCCGGCGGCCTCACAGCGCGTGGAGCGCGCAGACGGCCTCCTCCAGCGCGGCGAGCGGCGGGCCGGGCGCCGGGGCCGGGCCGAACGGGTCGAGCGCCTCGGCCGAGGGGTCGGCGAGGACGCGGAGCGTCGAGGCGACCGCGTGGGCGAGGGCGTCGGCGTGGTAGCCGCCCTCCAGCGCCGCGACGAGCCGGCCGCCGGCGTGCGCGTCCGCCACCTCCATCACGAGGCGGGCGAGGTCGGCGAAGCCGGCCACCGAGAGGGCGAGGCCGCCGATGGGGTCGAGGTAGTGGGCGTCGTAGCCGGCCGAGAGGAAGACGGCCTCGGGGCGGTGGCGCGCGGCCAGCGGCGGGAGCACGCGCCGGTAGAGCGCCACGAGCGCGTCGCCGGTGCCGGCGGGGAGCGGGAGGTTCACCGTCGCCCCCCGGCCCGCGCCCACGCCGACCTCGGTGATCGCGCCGGTGCCCGGCCAGAACGGGTACTGCTGCGAGGTCACGACGAGCACGTCGGGGTCGGCGTAGAACACCTCCTGCGTGCCGTTGCCGTGGTGGACGTCGAAGTCCACGACGAGCACGCGCTCGACGCCGTGGGCCGCGCGGGCGTGCTCGACGGCGAGGGCGACGTTGGCGTAGAGGCAGAACCCCATCGGCGCGAAGGGGCGGGCGTGGTGGCCGGGCGGGCGCGTGAGCGCGAACGCGTTGGCGGCGCGCCCCTCCAGCACGGCGTCGGTGGCCGCGAGGAGGCCGCCGACGGCCCGCCTCGCGACGGCGACGCTGTCGGCCGTGGCGTAGGTGTCGGGGTCGAGGCGGGCGCCGCCGGCCGCGGCCACCTCGTCGAGGAGCTCGAGGTAGGCCTCGGCGTGGACGCGCGCGAGCGCCTCGTCGCTCGCCTCGGGCGTCGGGAGGCGGCGGCCCTCGTCCCACAGCCCCTCCCGCTCCATCAGCGCGCGGACGGCCGCGAGCCGCTCCGGCCGCTCGGGGTGCCCCGCCTCGCGGTGGAGCGCGTGCGTCTCGTCGAAGGTGAAGACGGTCATGGGGATTGCGGATTTCCGATTTCGGATTGCGGATTTCCGATTTCGGATTGCGGACTGGGAGGGCGGTCAATCCGCAATCCGCAATCCCCGATCCGCAATCCCTCCGACCTCCTTCGGCACGCACACGTAGGGCTTCTCGACGACGCCGGCGAGGGCGCCGACGGCGGCCACGTCCTCGGCCTCGGAGAGCTCGCGGAGGCGGCCGTCGCGTTCGAGGATGCAGATGGTGTCGCCCTTCACCCGGTAGGCGTCGAGGCGCGACACGTCGGCGGCGACGTAGTAGGCCGCGTCGTCGTGCGCGGCCGGGGGCGCCGAGAGACCGCGGGCGACGAGCCACGCGGCGACCCGCTCGCGGAGCGCGGCGAGGTCGTCGGCCGAGGGCGGGGCGGGGAGGTAGTGGGTGCGGAACAGGTCGCGGTCCAGGAAGCGGCGGGCGAGGTCGGCCAGGAGGGGATCGGCCGACCCCGCCCAGCGCTTGAGGCTGTAGAGGACGTCGGTGTCGTCGAGGCGGACGAAGGCGTCGAGGACGGCCTCGTCCTCGACGTCGGCGGCGGTGGCCTCTCCGGCGAGGAAGAAGGCGAGGGTGGGGGAGGTGGCGGCGAGGCCGGGGTCGCGCGCGGCGCCGCCCTCGGCCCAGCGCGCGCGGGCCCGCGCGAAGGCGGCGCGGAGGAGGTGGTCGGCCGCGACGACGGTCTTGTGGAGGTACACCTGCCAGAACATCAGCCGCCGCGCGAGGATGAAGTTCTCGACGGCGTAGGCCCCCTTTGCCTCGATCACGACCCGGGCGTCGGGCCCGCCCGTCTCGGGCACCACGCGCATCGTCTTCAGGATCCGCTCGACGCCGATGACCCCCTCGGCCACGCCCGTGTAGAACGAGTCGCGGCGGAGGTAGTCGAGCCGGTCCATGTCGAGCTGGCTGGCGACGAGGGTGTGGAAGAAGGGGCGCGGGTAGCGGCCGTCGAAGATGTCGAGCGTGAGGCCGAGGCGCCCGCCCAGGGCGGGGTCGAGGCGCTGGATGATCGCGCGGCTCATCCGCTCGTGGTGGTGCGGCGTGCCGTCGGGGGCCGGGGGGAGGAGCTGACCCTCGAGGGTGTGCGAGAACGGCCCGTGGCCGACGTCGTGGAGGAGGGCGGCGGCGAGGGCGGCCTCGACCTCGTCGGTCGCCATGATGGTGCCCTTCTCGCGGAGGGTGTCGAGGGCGGCCTGCATCAGCGCCATCGCGCCGAGGGCGTGCTCGAACCGGGTGTGGACGGCGCCGGGGAAGACGAGGAAGCCGAGGCCGAGCTGGCGGATCCGCCGCAGCCGCTGGAACGCCGGCGTCTCGATGAGCGCCAGGATCAGCCCCTTCGGGACGCTGACGAAGCCGTGGACGGGGTCGTTGAAGAGCTTGAAGCGGCTCGGCACGCGGGAGGGGGGCGGGCGCGGAGGGGCGGGAGGGGGCGCAACTATCTTACGCGCGCCCCGTGTACGCGGCACGTCCCCCCGCGCTCCGCCCCACGCCCATGGCCCCCTACGCGAACGACCCCTACGAGCCGCTCCTCCCGGCGGAGACGGCCCCGCTCGCCGACCCGCTCAAGCGCCTCGGCGCCCGGCTCCTCGACAGCCTCCTCGGCGTGCTGGCCGTGATGCCGGGCCTCCTCCTCATGCTCTCGGGCGAGGACAGCCCCCTCTTCGCCGTCGGCATCCTCGCGATGATCGCCGGCTTCTTCGGGTTCATCGCCTACCAGCTCGTCCTCCTCGCCCGGGAGGGGCAGACCGTCGGCAAGCGCGCCCTCGGCCTGCGGATCGTGGACTACGACGACGAGAGCAACCCCGGCTTCGCCCGCGTCTTCCTCGCGCGCGAGCTCCTCGTCGCCGTGATCGCGTCGGTCCCGTTCCTCGGCGCCCTCTTCGTCCTCGCCGACGTCCTCGCCATCTTCGGCGAGGAACGCCGGTGCCTCCACGACCACTTCGCCCGGACGAAGGTCGTGGACGAGACCTCGGTGGCGGTGACGGCGGGCGCCGGGCTGCTCTAGCGCCGGTGGGGGAGCCGCTCGTCGTACCCGGCCGGCCGCTCGCGTGCTGCGTCGAGGCCCCCGACGCGTACCGCGCCAAGGCCCGCTACGCCGTCGAGGAGCTGCTCCGCGGGCTCGGCCTCGCCCCCCGCTGGGCCGACCGCGAAGGGCTCGGCGACGGCGGCCTCTACTACGGCCTCGATCCCGAAGCCGTACCCGGTGCCGCGCTCCGCTTTCGCCTCGCGCCCGAGACCGCCGCCTTCTTCGCGGCGCCGCGCCCGTTCGACCCCGCACGGGCAGGCACGCTGACGTGGGACGGCACCGCCTGGCCGCTCCTCTTCGACCCTTCGACACACAAAGGGCAGACGGGCGGTGAGGGCACCGAGGACAGGGACGTGTTCGCCTCGGCCTTCTTCTGGCTGAGCGGGTGGGACGAGGCGGCGACGCGCGCGCGGGACCGCCACGGCCGCTTCGTCGTCGAGGACGCGCTGCTGGCGCGGCTCGACCCCGCGCTCCCGCCGCTGGTGGACGTGTACCGCGCGTGGCTGGGCGAGCGCCTGGCCGAGCGGGGGGTCGCCGTGCCGGGGCGGACGTGGGGCGGGAGGACCTGGGCCGTCGCCCTCACGGTGGACGTCGACGTCGTTCGGACGCGCCGGCTGGGACGGCTGGCGAGGGGGCTCGCGGCCGGGCAGGTGGGCGAGGCCCTGCGCGCCCTCGCGCCCGGCGACGCACGCCGGCAGGCGCTCCACGACTTCCAGGCCGCCTTCGAGCGGTGGGGCGCGCGGGCGACGTGGTTCTTCAAGGCCGGTGCCGCCACGCCCGAGGACGCGGCGTACCGGCTGGAGGCGCCCCGCCTCCGCCGTCTCCTCGCCCGGCTCCGCGCCGGCGGCCACGAGGTCGGCCTCCACCCGAGTTACGCGGCCTACGACCACCCCGGCCGCCTCGCCGCCGAGCGCGACCGCCTCGGCCGCGTGCTCGGCGAGGCACCCCGCGTGGTGCGCACCCACTTCCTCCGCTGGGCCGAGCCGACGACGCCCCGCCTCCTGGCGCGCGCCGGCTTCCGCCTCGACGGCAGCCTCGGCTTCTCCGCCCGCCCCGGCTTCCGCCGCGCCGCCGCCACCCCCTTCCGCGTCTACGACCGCCACGCCGACCGGCCGCTCGACCTGTGGGCGCTGCCTCTGGCCGTGATGGACACGACGCTCTTCGACCACCTGCATCTCGAACCGGAAGCGGCCACGGAGGCGGCCGTGGCCGTCTGTGAGGCCGCCCGGCGCGTGGGCGGCTGCGCCGTGCTCCTCATGCACAACTGGCCGACGGACCCACGCGAGGCCGCCGTGCGCCTCGACGCGTTCGAGCGCGTGATGGGCCGTGCCCACGCGGAGGGCGCCTTCCTCGGCGCGATGGGGGAGGTGGTGGCCGGGTGGATGTCGGATCCGGGAACGGGAACGTAACCCGGCGGCGCACATAGGAGGCCCACACTCGCGCGGGGCGTTACCTTCACCGGCGAGTGGCCCCGGTCGCTCCCACTCTCGCCTCCCCTCTGCTGCGCCGACCCCTCTGCGGGGCCGGCGTCCCCCGCGCCGCCGCCTCGTGAAAGGCATCGTCTTCAACGTCCTCGAAGAGCTCGTCCGCCGCGATTACGGCGAGGAGGCGTGGGACGCGCTGCTCGCCGAGGCCGGCCTCGCGGGCGCCTACACCTCCCTCGGCAGCTACTCCGACGACGAGCTGTACCGGCTCGTCGAGGCCGCCGCGGCCCGCTCGGGGAGGACGCCCGCCGAGGCCGTGCGCTGGTTCGGCCGCGAGGCCGTCGGCTCCTTCCACCGGCGCTACCCCGACCTCTTCGCGCCGTACGCCGACGCCCGCTCCTTCGTCCTCGCCCTCAACGGCATCATCCACCCCGAGGTGCGGAAGCTCTACCCCGGCGCGAGCGTCCCCGCCTTCGCCTTCGACGTCCCGCCCGGCGGGCCGCCCGGCGGGCTGCGGATGACCTACGCCTCGCCGCGGCGGATGTGCGCCTTCGCCGAGGGCCTCCTCGAAGGCACCGCCGCCCACTTCGGCGAGACGGTGGCGGTGCGGCAGACGGCGTGCATGCACCGGGGCGACCCCGCCTGCGTCTTCGAGCTCCGCTTCCAGCCCCTCCCGGCCACCGCATGAGCAGCACGCTCCCGACCACCGATCCCCAGGGGCACGCCGAGCGGGCCGAGCGGGAGGCCGACCGCGAGCGGCGCGCGCGGCTCGAGGCCGAGGGCATCGCCGAGCGGAGCCTCCGCCACCTCTACGAGGAGAAGGAGCGGCTCGAGCTGCTCCAGGCGCTCCTGGCCGCCGCCAACGCGGCGAACTCGATCCAGGAGGCCAAGGCCGCCGCGCTCACGCTCATCTGCCGCCACACCGGCTGGCCCGTCGGCCACGTCTACCGCCACCGGGGCGGGCGGCTCGTCCCCACCGAGATCTGGAGCGCCGACGCGGCCGAGTCCGAGCGCTTCGCGCGGTGGCGCGCCGCGACCGCGTCGACGACGTTCGCCGAGGGCGAGGGGCTGCCGGGGCGCGTCCTCGCCGCCCGCCGGCCCACCTGGGTGCGCGACGTGGCGGAGGACCCCGGCTTCGCCCGCGCCGCCGCCGCGGCCGAGCTCGGCCTCCACGGCGCCATGGCCTTCCCCGTCCTCATCGGCACCGAGGTCGAGGCCGTGCTGGAGTTCTTCTCGGAGCGGGTGGCGGAGCCGGACGAGGCGCTCCTCGCGCTGATGGCCTACGCCGGCACCCAGCTCGGCTACGTCGTCGAGCGGCAGCGGCTGCTGCGCCGGCACGAGCTCATCCTCGGCGCCGCCGGCGAGGGGATCTACGGGCTCGACGCCGCCGGGCGGATGACGTTCGTCAACCCCACGGCCGCCGCCCTCGTCGGCTGGACGGCCGAGGAGCTCCTCGGGCGGTCCCAGCACGAGGTGCTCCACCACACCCGCCCCGACGGCACGCCCTACCCCGCCGACGCGTGCCCCATCCTGGGCGTCCTCCGCGACGGGCAGGAGCGCCGCGTCACCGGCGAGGTGTTCTGGCGCCGCGACGGGACGCCGTTCCCCGTCGAGTACGTCGCCACGCCGCTGCGCGAGGGGGACGACCTCGTCGGCGCCGTCGTCGTCTTCCACGACGTCTCCGAGCGCGAGGAGCTGAAGGCGCTCCAGGTGGCGCGGCGCGAGCTGGCCGAGGCCAACCGCCGCCTCGAAGGGCGCGTCGAGGAGCGGACGGCCGCCCTCCACGAAAAAGAGCGCCTCCTCCAGAGCGTCACCGCCAACGCCCTCGACGGCATCGCCGCCCTGGAGGCCGTCCGCGACGCCGACGGGCGCGTCGTGGACTTCCGCTGGCTCCTCGTCAACCCCCCCGCCGAGGCGATCTACGAGCGGCCGGCCGAGGCGCTCGTCGGCGCGCTCCAGAACGAGACGCTCCCGGAGGTGAAGGCGAGCGGGCTCCACGACGCCCTCGCCCGCGTCGTCGAGACGGGCGAGCCGTTCCGCGCGGAGGTCCAGGTGCCGACGCGGCCCGGCCGGTGGTACAGCCTCTCCGTCTCGAAGCTCGACGACGGCATCGTCGGGCTCTTCCGCGACGTCACCGAGGCGAAGGCCTCCGAGGCGGCGCTCCGCGCGAGCGAGCGGCAGCTCCGCGAGGCCCAGGGGCTCGCCCACGTCGGCTCCTGGCGCTGGGACGTGGCCGCCGACCGCGTGACGTGGTCCGACGAGCTCTACCGGATCTTCGGGTTCGCGCCGGGCGAGATGGAGGTGGACTTCGAGCGCTACGCGCGGTGCCTCCACCCGGAGGACCGCGAGGCCGTCTCCCGCGTCGTCGAGCGCGCCGTGGCGCGGGGGGAGGGGTACGAGGTGAACCACCGCATCGTCCGCCCCGACGGGAGCGTCCGCTGGATCCACAGCTTCGGCGAGGTGGTCAAGGACGAGGCCGGGCGCGTGACGGCGCTGCAGGGGACGGCGCAGGACGTGACGGAGCGGGTGCTCGCCGAGCGGGACCTCCACCGCTACGCCCGCGAGCTCGAGGAGAGCAACGACGAGCTCGCCAAGTTCGCCTACGTCGCCAGCCACGACCTCCAGGAGCCCCTCCGCATGGTGACGAGCTTCCTCCAGCTGCTCGAGCGCCGCTACGAGGGCCAGCTCGACGAGACGGCCAGCCAGTACATCGAGTACGCCGTCGACGGCGCCCGCCGGATGCAGCGGCTGATCCAGGACCTCCTCGCCTACTCCCGCGTCGGCACGCGCGGGCGCGAGTTCGAGCCCGTGGACAGCCGCGAGGTCGTGCTCGACGTCCTCCACGACCTCGGCCCCGCCATCCACGACGCCGGCGCCGAGGTCGAGGTCGGCGACGCGCTCCCGACGGTGTTCGCCGACCCGACCCAGCTCCACCAGCTCCTCCTCAACCTCGTCGGCAACGCGCTGAAGTTCCGGCGCGAGGGCACCCCCTCCCGCATCCGCATCGCCGCCGAGCCGGCCATGCTGGCCGACGGCCGGCCGGGCTGGCGCTTCTCCGTCGCCGACAACGGGATCGGCATCGACCCCCGTTACGCCGACCGCATCTTCCAGGTCTTCCAGCGCCTCCACACCCGCGAGGAGTACGAGGGGACCGGGATCGGGCTGGCCATCTGCAAGAAGATCGTCGAGCGCCACGGGGGTACGATCTCCGTGACATCGGAAGAGGGCGAGGGCGCCACGTTCACGTTTACCCTACCTTCCCCGCCCGTGAAGTATTCTCCGCCCCCCGGCGCCGCGACGCCCTGACGTCGTCCACATGATCTCGCTCCGCATGCACGGCCGCCCCGTCGAAATCCTCCTCGTCGAAGACAGCCCCGGCGACGTCCAGCTCACCGTCGAGGCGCTCCGCGACGCGAAGGTCAGTACGCACCTCCACGTCGCCACCGACGGCGAGGAGGCGCTCGCGTTCCTCCGCCGCGCCGCGGGGTTCGAGGACGCCCCCCGCCCCGACCTCATCCTCCTCGACCTCAACCTCCCGAAGAAGTCCGGCCACGAGGTGCTCGAGGAGGTCAAGACGGACCCCGAGCTCCGCCGCATCCCCGTCGTCATCCTCTCGACGAGCGACGCCGAGGACGACGTGATCGCGGCCTACGACCGCAGCGCGAACTGCTACGTCACCAAGCCCGTGGACCTCGACCGGTTCTGGGAGGTCGTCCATTCGATCGACCAGTTCTGGCTCAGCTTCGCCAAGCTCCCCAGCGCGGCCGAGAGCTGAAGCGGGCGGAAGCCGGAGGGCGGGGATCAGGGGGCGGGGGTCCGAAGTCATACCCCGCGTCCCCCTCCGCCCACCCCCGAGGCCGTGCCCGTCCGCCTCCTCCTCATCGAGGACAACCCCGGCGACGCCGTCATCTTCCGCGAGAAGCTCGACGCGAGCCCGCTCGACGCCGCCGTCGTCCACGCCGTCCGCCTCAAGGACGCGCTCGACCACCTCGGCGACGGGGGGTTCGACCTCGTCCTCGTGGACCTCTCGCTCCCGGACACCGACGGGCTCGAAACGGTCGACCGCGTGCGGGAGGCGGCCCCGCACCTCCCCCTCATCGTGCTCACCGGCCTCGACGACGCCGTGACGGCCGCCGAGGCGAAGAAGCGCGGGGCCGTGGACTACCTCGTGAAGTGGTACGTGGACAGCGACTCCCTCGCGCGCTACATCCGGTACGCCATCGAGCAGCACCGCCTGATGGGGGGGGGATGGCCCGCTCCGGCCCAGGCTGCGCCCGCCGAGGCGCCCGCCGAGACGCCCGCGCCGGTCGCCGCCGAGCCGCGGGGCGACGGGGCGCGGGGCACGCCCGCCGCGCCCGCCCGCGCCGCCGAAGCGCCGGCCGCGGCGGCGGTCGTGGTCGAGGAGGACCGGCTCGTCCCCGCGCTCGAGGCCGCCCTCGCCGTCACCGCGCGGACGGCGGCGCTGGCCGAGCACCTCGCCGGCAGCCTCCGCGCCGCCCTCGACCTCGTCCAGGGCGCCGAGGCGACGCACCGCGAGCCGTTCGACGTGCTCGTCGTCGTGCAGCAGGCCGTGGACCGCGCCCACGCCCGCGCCCTCCACAACGGCATCCCCGTCCGCCTCCAGAGCGCCCGGCGGCGCGTGGTGGCCGCCGTGGACCGCCGCGTGCTCGGCGAGGCGCTCGAACGCCTCCTCGCCCTCGCGCTCGACACCGGCGGCGCCGCGGGCGTGGCCCTCGACGTGGCGGCGCAGCGGGGGCGCTCCGAGATCACCGCGACGTGGGAGCTCCGCCGCGGCGCCGCGCTGCCCGAGCCCGACGACCCCCTCCTCGCGCTCGACCTCGCGCTCTGCCACGACCTCGCCGCCCGCGCCGGCGGCGGCTTCTCGCTCCGCGTGGACGGGCGCGAGGCCACGGCCGTGCTCGCCCTCGACGCCGCCGCGGATGCCTGACCGGCGGGGGACGGGCGCGGCGGCGCTCATCGTGTTCGCGAAGGCGCCGACGGGGGGGGGCGTGAAGACGCGGCTCGTCCCGCCGCTGACGCCCGCCGAGGCCGCCGCCCTCGCCGACGCCTTCCTCCGCGACGGCCTCGCGCGCTACGCCGCCCCCGGCGCCTTCGGCGAGGCCGTCGCCGTGCGGCTCTACCTGGCAGGGGAAGGGGACCTCCCGCCCGACGTGGCGCCCGAGGGGGTGAGCCTTCACCGCCAGCGCGGCGACGGCCTCGGTGCAAGGATGGAACGCGCCTTCGTCGAGACCTTCGCCGGGGGCTACGGCCGCGCCGTGATCGTCGGCACGGACCACCCGACGCTGCCGCTGGACTTCCTCGCCGAGGCGTTCCGCGCGCTCGAAGCGCCGCGCACGGCCGTCATCGGGCCGAGCGACGACGGGGGCTACTACGCCCTCGGCCTCAACGACCTCCCCTTCGGGGCGCCCGGCCTCTTCGCCATGGACTACAGCCACGCCGGCGTCTTCGACGCGACCCTGGACCGGGTGCTCGACGCCGGCCTGAGCGCCGTCGTCCTCCCCCCGTGGTACGACGTGGACGACGCGGCCGACCTCCGCCGCCTCCTCGCCGACTGGCGCGCCGGCGCCGACGTGCCGGCGCACACGGCCGCTTCGCTGAAAGCGCTCTTGGACGCATACCCGGCCCTGCTGTAGCTTCGCCCCTAACCCTTCCCCCAACCTCGACATGGCCACCGCTCCCTTCCAGACCACCGGCGCCGCCCGCGCCGATAGCGCCCCCGCCCCCGGCGGCGGCTCGTTCAGGACGCTCGAGCAGTTCATCATCGAGCGGCAGGAGGAGGTGCCCGGCTCCACCGGCCAGTTCTCCCGCGTCATCCGCGACCTCTCCATCGCCGCCAAGATCGTCACGCGCGACGTGCGGAAGGCCGGGCTCGTGGACGTGCTCGGGGAGTCCGGCGAGGTGAACGTGCAGGGGGAGGTGCAGCAGAAGCTCGACGTCCTCGCCCACGAGGAGTTCGTCCGCGCCCTCCGCCGCGGCGGCGAGGTCTGCCTCATCGGCTCCGAGGAGCACGCCGAGGGGATCCCGCTGCAGATCAAGGACTGCCAGGGCAAGTACATCGTCCTCCTCGACCCCCTCGACGGCTCCTCCAACGTCGACGTCAACGTCTCCATCGGCACCATCTTCTCCATCTACAAGGTGGCCGACGACCACGAGGGGCCGGTGACGGTCGAGCACGCGCTCCAGCCCGGGCGCAACCAGGTCGCCGCCGGCTACGCGCTCTACGGCTCCTCCACCATGCTCGTCTACACCACGGGCAACGGCGTCAACGGGTTCACGCTCGACCCCTCCATCGGGGAGTTCCTCCTCTCGCACCCCAACATCAAGACGCCCGCCGAGGGGGCGATGTACTCGATCAACGAGGGGAACTACAACTCGTGGGAGGACGGCCTCAAGCGCTACATCAAGTGGATGCAGGAGGAGGACGGCGCCGGCACCCCGAAGCGGCCCTACACCACCCGCTACATCGGCTCGTTCGTGGCCGACTTCCACCGCAACCTCATCAAGGGCGGCATCTACATCTACCCCGCCAACGCGCGGAACCCGAACGGGAAGCTCCGCCTGATGTACGAGGCGAACCCGATGGCGATGATCGTCGAGCAGGCCGGCGGGCTGGCGTCCACGGGCTACGGGCCCATCCTCGACGTGCAGCCGGAGAAGCTGCACCAGCGGGTGCCGCTCTACATCGGGAGCGCGAACATGGTCCGCCGCGCCGAGGCCTTCCTCCGCGGCGACGGCCCCGCCTTCGACCTCGGCGGCGACGGCGCGGCGTAGCTGTTGGTTACAACACTACACGGCAGAAGGGAGCCTGTCATCCCGAGCGAGCGGAGCGAGTCGAGGGATCTCTGCCGGCTCTGTGATTCCTTCGCGGCAGAGATCCCTCGACTCCGGCCTGCGGCCTCCGCTCGGGATGACAGACCCGCAGGCTCACAGCAACCGAGTAGCACTGTATGCCGCCCTCGACACTCGCTGAAATCGAACGGGAGTTTGGCCCGGACGCCCGGGACGTGAACGGGCTCCGGCTCCTTCCTGCCTTTCGCACCCTCGCTCTGCTCGACCGCTGCAAAGGGGCCGGGGTCCGCGTTTCAGTCGAGACGTTCCGAATCCATCCCGGTGGCGGGGTCGAGCCGGCGATGCGGTACAGCGATCCGACGCCAGAGGCTGTGGCTGAGCATGGTTCGCATGGGGCCGTTCGGTCGCTCGTCGTGGACGGGGCCGTAGCCGGGTACGAGTGGAACGAGGTATGGATCGGTGGAGGCTCGACGGGCGAGGGCTTCCGGATCGGCGACGGCACGGCGGCATAGTGGCTGACAATGGGGCGGCGACGCGCCATGCATAGGATCCGCCTGGGAACCGGGGCGTCCGAGGAGAACGCAAGCCGGCCACAGCGATGAAGCGATCCGACGTCTACCACTCCGACCCCGAGATCCTCGGCGGGACGCCCGTGTTCACCGGCACCCGCGTCCCCATCGAGACGCTCCTGGTCTACCTCCGGAAGGGGAAGCGGATCGAGGACTTCCGCGACGACTTCCCGTCCGTCACCCGTGAACAGGCCGAAGCGCTCCTCGAACTCGCGGAGCGGGAGCTGGTGGCCGCCGCGTGATCCGGGTGCTCCTCAACGCGACTCTGCTCCAGGCGGCGCCTGGCCGCATCCTCCACGTAGCGGCGTAGCGGCAGGCGTACTTTCGGCAGGGGCGCAGTGCGCTGCGTCCCGATGGCGTCCCGTCCACACCGCCGATCTTCCCATGTCCCGCCGCCTCGTCCTCCTCGGTGCCGCTGTCCTGATCGCCCTCGTCGCCGTCGCGTTCTGGCCCCGCGCGTCCACGCCGCAGGCCGGGGCGCGCGAGCCGGGGGCGATGGAGCCGACCGACTGGTTCTTCCGCCAGCGCGCCTACCCCCACGGCGCCATCGACGCCGAGGCCCTCCGCGAGGCGAACGCGCAGGCCGAAGCGCTCCGCCGCGAGGCCGCCCTCCGGGGCGGCGCCGCGTGGGTGTTCGCTGGCCCCACCAACGTCGGCGGGCGGGTGTCGGCGCTGGCCGTCGAGTCCTTCGAGCGGTTCTTCGTCGGCACCGGCTCGGGCGGCGTCTTCCGCACCGCCGACGGCGGCGCGACCTTCGAGCCCGTCGGCGACGACGTGCTCAGCCTCTCCATCGGCGACGTGGCGCTGGATCCGAGCGACCCGCAGACGGTCTACGTCGGCACCGGCGAGGTCAACGGCGGGGGCGGCTCGATCACCTACGGCGGCCAGGGCGTCTTCCGCTCCACCGACGGCGGCCAGACGTGGGAGGCCCTCGGGCTGGAGGAGACCGGCACCATCGGCCGCGTCCTCGTCCACCCCACGAACCCCGCCGTCGTCTGGGTGGCGGCCGAGGGGAAGCTCTACGCCTCCGACCCCCACCGCGGCGTCTACCGCTCGACGGACGGCGGCCAGACCTGGGCGAAGACCCTCTTCGTCAACGACTCGACGGGCGTCGTGGACCTCGCGCTGAACCCGCGCAGCCCGGACACCCTCTACGCCGCCGCCTGGGAGCGCCGCCGCCGCGCCGACGACAACCACTACGGCGGCCCCGGCTCGGGCGTCTACCGCTCCACCGACGGCGGCCAGACGTGGCACGAGCTGACCAACGGCCTCCCCGCCGACGCCGACGTCGGCCGCATCGGCGTGGCCGTGGCCGCCTCCGACCCCCGCATCGTCTACGCCGTCTACGCCGACGCCTCCGGCGACCCCCGCGGCGTCTTCCGCTCCGCCGACGGCGGCGACACCTGGATCGCCCGCTCGGCCGTCGGCAACTCCCCCTACGAGTGGTGGTTCGGGCAGATCCGTGTAGACCCCACCGACCCCAACCGGGTCTACTACGGCTCCCTCAGCATGTACGCCTCGTCCAACGGCGGCGGGAGCTGGCAGAGCATCAACGGCGGGATGCACGTGGACCACCACGCGCTCTGGGCCGACCCATCGAACCCGAACAACCTCATCGCCGGCAACGACGGCGGCGTCTACCGCTCGACGAACCGGGGGCAGTCGTGGACGAAGGCCCCTGGGGGCTTCCCCGCCACCCAGTTCTACACCACCGAGATCGACGCGAGCTTCCCCGAGCGGCTCTACGGGGGGGCGCAGGACAACGGCACCAACCGCACCCTCACCGGCGCCCTCGACGACTGGCACGAGATCTACGGCGGCGACGGGTTCGTCGTCCAGGTGGACCCCTCGAACAACCAGTACGTCTACGCCGAGAGCCAGTACGGCGGGTTCGGGCGCTCGACCAACGGCGGCAGCTCGTTCCAGTACGGCCTCAGCGGGGTGAGCGGGGGCGACCGGTTCAACTGGAAGACGCCCTACGTCCTCGACCCCGCGGACCCGGCCACGCTCTACCTCGGCTCCCACCGCGTCTACCGCTCGACCGACCGCGCCGTCTCGTGGACGGCCGTCTCGCCCGACCTCACCGACGGGCCGGGACCCGGCAACCTCGTCTTCCACACCATCACGACGCTGGCCGTCTCGCCCGCCGACCGCGACGTGATCTGGGCCGGCACCGACGACGGCAACGTGTGGGTGACGACGAACGGCGGCACCGACTGGACCGACGTGCGCGCCGGGCTGCCGGACCGGTGGGTGACGAGCGTGGCCGCGCACCCGACGGAGCCGCTCACGGCCTTCGTCACCGTCTCCGGCTACCGCTGGGGCGAGCCCCTAGCCCACGTCTTCCGCACCGACGACGGGGGGCAGACGTGGACGCCCCGCACGGGGGGCCTCCCCCCGGCCCCCGCCAACGTCGTCCGCTTCGACCCCGACGCGCCCGAGCGCCTCTACCTCGGCACCGACGCCGGCGCGTTCTTCTCCGAGGACGGCGGAGCGACGTGGGCGCTCCTCGGCCCCGGCCTCCCCGCCGCGCCCGTGCTCGACCTCGACCTCCACGCGCCCACGCGCCAGCTCGTCGCCGCCACGTTCGGGCGGGGGATGTACCGGTTCGACCTCACGCAGCTCCCGACGGGGGCGGAGCCGCCGGCCTCTGCCTCCGCGCTCACGCTGACGGCGACGCCGAACCCGTCGCGCGGGCCCGTCACTCTCCGCTTCACGCTGCCCCGATCCGGTACGACCCGCCTCGCCGCCTACGACGTCCGCGGCCGTCTCGTCGCCGTCTTGGCCGACGGGGAGCGGGCGGCGGGGACGCACGCGGTGACGTGGGGCGCGGAGCGGCTCCCGGCGGGGGCATACCTCGTCCGGCTGGAGGCCGGGGGCGAAGCCGCGACGGCGCACTTGCAGCGGGTCCGGTAAACGAGCGCGCCGGGCGGTCTCGTGGCCGCCCGGCGCGAAAGGGGAGTGGCGAGGGCCTCAGAGCCCGATGCTCACGCCCGCCTGCACGGCGAAGGAGTTCCCCAGGTTAGAGTCCTCACCCGTCGTGTCCTCGTCGAGTTCGTCCGGCGTGGGGTCGGCGAGGGAGTAGCGGCCCTGGACGAACGGCTGGATGAAGCCACCGCCAAAGCGGGCGCCGAGGATGAGGTTGGCGCCGACGGCGGAGCCGTCGAAGTCGATTGGGGTGACTTCAATGTTGTACGTCACGTAGGTGACGCCCACGCCGGCATAGACGCCGACGGGCGAGAGCGGCGGCGCGAAATCGCCGATGACGTCGAGGCTGGCGCGGAAGCCGCTCTGGTTCGTGTCGATGCCGTTTACTTCCTCGCTACCGATGATGAGGGTTTCGACGGAAGGTCGGAAGCTCACGCCGATGGGCAGGACGCCCGGGGTGATTCCGATATCGGCTCCGAGGCCCACGAGGAAGGCGCCCTTCTTGGCGTCCTCGAAGTCCTCCTCTTCGACGTCGTAGCCGGCGTTGGTCTGGTAGCCGACGTAGGGGAGGAAGCGGACCTGGGCGTCAACGGTGGACGCCGCGAAGAGGCCGACGAGGGCGGCCAGCAGGAGGGGGATACGCATGGCGATTGTCAGGTGGGTGGGGGGACGTGGCACACGGCCGGTGCAAGTTAGAGCGCCATCGGAATGGACAGTTAGTGTTCATCCTATGCGCTGCGTGCCGGACTCGACTCGGAGCGCGCAGTGCCGAGAGCGCCCGAAACCGGCTCAGAACCGATAGCCGGCCGTGATGCGGAAGTCGCTGATGTCCAGCAGCCCCAGCGTGCCCTCGACGAAGAAGCTATTGAGGAGCACGCCGCCGCCGAGGTTGATGCCCACCTCCGTGTTCGAGCAATCGTCGACGGGGCAGTCGTCCACAGAGAAGAACTCGATGGCAACACCGGCCTTGGCGTAGGGGGATACGGGCGCGGCGGGCGGGCTGAACCGGCCGATGAGGTCGCCGTTGACGCGGAAGAGGTCCGCGTTGTCCACGAACACGTACTCGACCGAGGGGCGGATGGCGCCCTGGAGGGGGAGGACGCCGGGGGTGAGCCCGAGCTCGAAGCCGAGCCCAACCATGAACGCCTCGTAGTCGATGTCGTAGCCGACCATGGGCGAGAAGTGGAGCTGGGCGTGGGCCGGGGTGGCGGCGAGGGCGAGGCCGAGGGCGGCGAGGAGGAAGGTGGTGCGCATGGGAGAAGGGGTGAGTGAGAGCGGAGACGGCTCGGGGCCGGCGTTACCATAGGCGCCCGATCCCGGAGCCTGGTAACGCGCGTGCAACCCCCCATTCCCGTCGCTGATCCCCCGTTCGTCCACCCCGCGCCGCTGGCGCTCTCGTTCGAGGGGTACCGGCCGGAGGCGTTCGAGACGCTGGAGCGCCTCCGCCGCGAGCCGCACGTGGAGCGGTACCGGAAGGAGAAGGACGCCCTCCGGCGGTTCGTTCAGGGGCCTTTTTCACGATATCGTGACGACCTCGTCATCAACTGGGTGCTCCCGAACGGGCTCCCGTTCGAGACCGAGAGGAACGTCTTCAGCCGCATCCTCAAGAACGACTTCGGCGCGGGCGGGAGCCACCACCACCTCTGGATGGCCTTCTACCGCCCGCCCCGCACGCGGCTCACCGACCTCCAGCTCTCCCACGCCGTCTACCCGGACAAGTGCACCGTCGGCCTCTACGTCGGCGCGTACGCGCGGGGGCTGTTCCAG
>DATGQT010000320.1:0-4447 GCA_035304085.1 Rubricoccaceae bacterium | reverse complement strand
CGCGGCGTTCCCGAACCCGGTGGTCGGGGAGGCCACGCTCCGCTACGACGTGCCGTCGTCGGGGGTGGTGCGGGTGTCGGTGTACGACCTGCTCGGCCGGGAGGTGGCCGTGCTGGCCGACGGCGCGCACGGGGCGGGCCGTCACACCGCGACGCTGGACGCGCGGGCGCTCCCGAGCGGGACGTACGTCGTGCGGCTGGTGGCGGGGTCGTCGGTCCAGACCCAGCGCGTCACCGTGATGCGCTGACGCACGCACGCATCGACGCGGTGTCGGGTAGCCCCGCCGGAGCGTTCCGGCGGGGCTACCTGCGTGGTAGGGCGCGGCGCGAGGCCTAGGCGCCAGTCCTAACGCTTGGGATCACGTCGAATCCCTGTATCTTCGCGGCATTTCGCGCCGCGCGGCCTGCCGACCCACCCGGCGTCCGCACTACCTCGCGGGGGCGCGAACCCTCGGCCACACCCCCTCGCACGTGGCCTCCCCACCACCCCATCTAGGACCCCATCATGCCTTCCGCTTCCCTCGCACGCCCCGCCGTCCCGGCGTCCCTGCTCCTGGCCGGCGTGCTCCTCTGCCTCTGCGGCCCGCCCGCCGCGGCCCAGGGGGCCGGGCGCGGCGACGCCACCCAGCCCCGCAACGACACCGGCCAGACGACGTGCTACGACGCCGACGGCCAGCAGACCCCGTGCGCCGCGCCCGGCTTCCCCGGCCACGACGCCCGCTTCGGCCGCGACGCCGCCGCCGCCGACGGCGTCCTCCCCAAGACCGGCGACGGCACCGGCGGCTTCGACTTCACCAAGATCGCCAACGACGGCAGCGAGCTGCCGCCCGACGCCCCCCTGGGACCCGGCCCCGGGGACTGGGCCTGCACCCGCGACAACCTCACCGGGCAGCTGTGGGAGATCAAGCTCGACGAACCCGCCAGCCCCAGGCACTACCAGTGGAGCTACACGTGGTTCGACCCGGACGGTGAGTACAACGGCGGCAACCCCGGCGCCGACTCCCCTCCCGCCCCGAGCTGTGGCTTCACGCTCGACTGCGACACGCAGGCCTACGTCGCGTTCGTCAACAGCGTGGCCCTCTGCGGCCGGGACGACTGGCGGATGCCCACGCTGGAGGAGCTCAGCGGGATCGTCAACTACGGCTCGTCGTTCCCCGACGGCGGGGCGATGGACCGGATCTTCTTCGCCGACGGCGGCGGCTACAGCGGCTGGGGCAGCACCTGGACCGCCGACAGCGCGCACGAGCCGCCCGAGGGCGAGGCCGCCTGGCTCATCAACTTCGACGACGGGCACGCCGAGCAAATCCCGAAGGGGTCGCTGGTGGGCGTCCGCCTGGTGAGCGGCCCGCTGCCCGACCCCACCGGCGAGGCGCCCCGCTGCGGCAAGCGCCAGAACCCGTTCATCCGGCCCAGCACGGCCGGCGCCTTCACCCTCAACGCGGACGGCACCGCCAGCGACGCCCGCACGGGCCTGACCTGGGCGCGGTGCCCCCTCGGCCAGGAGCTCGTAGGCGAGGGGCCGGACGCCGCCTGCGAGGGCGAGCCGCTGACGCTCACCTGGCAGGAGGCCATGCAGCTGGTCCAGGAGCGCAACGCCGAGGTGTACCTCGGCTACGACGACTGGCGGCTGCCCAACGTCAAGGAGCTCCAGAGCATCACCGAGCGGCAGTGCTTCGGGCCGGTCGTGGACCTCTCGGTGTTCCCCGAGATGGGCATCCCCTACTGGACGTCCACGTCGTCGGACTGGCACCCCGAGCAGGCGTGGGCCATCGAGTTCTTCGGCGGCAACTACCACCCCGTCATGAAGGGCGAGGTGTGGCCGGGCGTGCGCCTGGTCCGCGGCGGCGCGCCCTTCGACGACTACGAGTCCCCGCTCGCCTACAGCGTGGGCGGCACCGTCACCGGGCTCGTCGGCACGGGCCTCGTGCTGCGCCTGGAGAGCAGCGCGGGCGGCGAGACGCTGAGCGTGGACGCCGACGGCGCCTTCGTCTTCGGCCTCGGCCTCTCCGACGGCGACGAGTACCACGTCAGCGTCGAGCAGCCCCCGGTCCCGTACCAGAGCTGCACCGTCGAGAACGGCGACGGCACCGTCGCCGGCGGCAACGTCACCGACGTCGTCGTCGCCTGCGCCCCGCCCGACCCCGCGCGGATCGAGGTCACGCCCGACGCCCTCGCGCTCAGCCTCTTCGAGGGGGAGACCGCCCGCGACACCCTGCGCATCGGCAACGTCGGCGGCGGCATCCTGGAGTGGTCCGTGGGCACGGCGTACCCGCCCTCCGCCCGACGCGGGCGCGGGGCACGCGGGATCGACTGCGAGGGCGCCCCCGGCATCATCATCCACGACGACGGCACGTCCGAGACCGGCTACGCCGGCAACACGTTCTGGAGCGGCGGTTTCATGATCGTCGACCGCTTCACGCCCACCACCTACCCGGCCTCCATCGAGTCCGTCTGCCTGGCCTTCGCCCGGAACGGGGGCGCCACCGCGGTGGACTTCGAGATCGTCGTCCTCGACGACAACGGACCCGGCGGCAGCCCCGGCGGCGTGATCGGCGTCCTCGCGGCCTCGGCCACGGACATCCCGCCCTTCTCGCCCCCGAGCGCGCAGTGGTACAGCTACGACCTCTCGTCGCTCTACACCACCGTCACCTCCGGCAGCCTCTACGTCGGCGTCCGCTTCGCGGGGGGCGCACCGAACGCCTTCCTGCTCGGCGACCAGTCGCCGGGGAACCCGCCCGGCTACGCCGGCGGCTACTACTGGAACTGGGGCGACGCCGGGCTCTGGACGCCGATGATCGAGCGCGACCCCGCGTACCGCGCCCTCTTCGTGCGGGCGGTCGAGGCCGGGCCGCAGGAGCCGCCGGCGGGGTGCGAGGACCCCACCGCGATCCCCTGGCTGAGCGTGACCCCCGCCGCCGGCAGCACCCTCGCCGGCGAGCACAGCGACGTCGTCGTGGCGGCCAACGGGCTCGGCATGGACCCCGGCCGCTACGACGCCCTGCTGTGCGTGTCGAGCAGCGACGGCGACGCCCCGCTGGTCGAGGTGCCGGTCAGCCTCACGGTGATGAGCAGCACGGCGCCGTCGCTGGCGCTGACGCCGGCGAGCCCGCCCGTCGTCGTCCCCCGGGGTGAACGCTTCGGCTTCTCGGCGACGCTGTCGGTGCCCCCCGACGGGCCCTCGAGCCTCGACTACTGGGCCGAGGCCACCCTCCCCAACGGGACTGTCCGCCGCGTCTTCGGGCCCGGCACCATCGCCGTGACGCCGGGCACGATCGTGACCCGCGCGCTCTCGCAGCGGGTGCCCCGTGCCGCCCCCCTCGGCGACTACACCTACACGATGAAGGTGGGGGGCTACCCCGACACCGTCCTCGCATCCGACGGCTTCGACGTCACCGTCGCGGGCGCCGGCGTCGCCGCGCGGGAGGCCGGCGCGGGAGACGACGCTTGGCGGCTCTACCTCGAGGGCGGCACGCTCCTCGACGCCGGCTCCGTCCTCGACCTCCGCGTGACGGAGGCCGCCGTGACGGAGGAGGCCGCGGCGGCCGCAGCGGAGCTCCCGTCGGCCCCGGCGCTGCACGCCCCGTACCCGAACCCGTTCGGAGCCGCGGCCACCGTGCGCTACGACGTGCCGGCGTCGGGCCGCGTGCGCGTGGTGGTCTACGACCTCCTCGGCCGCGAGCTCGCCGTCCTCGCCGACGGCGCCCACGAGCCGGGCCGCTATGTGGCCGTCCTCGACGGCCGGAGCCTCCCCACCGGGGTCTACCTCGTGCGGATGGACGCGCCTGGCTTCTCGCAGACGGTGCGCGTCACGGCCCTCCGGTGACGGCGACGGCCGATCCCTGAAGCGCCGGCGGGGCGGCCCGTACGCGGGTCGCCCCGCCCCTTTCTTCTGCCCGCGGGGCGTGGCGCACCCAAGCCCTCGGTGGCGTCTCTGCAGGCCGCCCGAGCCCGGGCGAGGAGGCCGCATGAAGGGGGTGTTTGGAAATCGCGAAGGGGCCGTCGTATCGTTGGCGTCTGCGGGTTTCCCCGAACTCGGCCCCTCACGGCTTCCCACCACCCTGCCCCCATGCCCATTCGTCACCCCTGCACACTCGCGGCGGCGGCACTCCCGAACGGGAGCTACGTCGTGAGGATGACTGCCGGCGGCATCGCCTAGGCGATGTGGATCGCGCTGCTGCGCTGACCGCCCCGGGGTTCGGGACCGCGTGCTCAGAAATGCCGCGCGGCCCTTGCCCCGATCCCCCCGGCTGCCGTTCCTTTGTCCCGCTTAACATTCCCTCATCCCCCTACCCACACACCCTATCCCCGCCATGCTTAAGCGCTACCTCCTCGTCGCGCTCGCCCTCGGGCTCGCCTCCGCGGCCGCCCCCGCGAGCGCCCAGCACGACGACGCCGTCGCCCGCGCCGTCGACGCCGTCAAGGACCACTTCCTCCACCACCAGGCCCGC
>DATGQT010000319.1:0-2970 GCA_035304085.1 Rubricoccaceae bacterium | reverse complement strand
TGGCCGACGGCGACCCCGAGGCGGACGCGCCGCAGGAGATCCGCCGCCGCATCGTCGTGGACGAGTCCGGCGACCCCGTCACCGTCGCCTCCGTCGTCTACCAGGGGCCAGCCGGCGAGGACGGCTCGATAGCCGACGCCTGGGAGGGGACGTGGGACGACGGCACGGCCTATGCTTCCGGGCGCATCGTCAAGCACGACGACGGCAAGGTCTACCTCGCCCTCCGCGATACCGAGGCGGGCGAGGAGCCGGGCGTCGTAGCCGAGGCGTGGGATGTGCTCTTCCAGCCGGAGGACCTACTCGGCGTCGGAGTCGGCGGCGTGCTCTCCGGGAGCCTGCCTAACCCCGGCTTCGCCGTGAACATGGTCGAGCAGGATGAGCTCGACGCCATCCAGGGCGCCCCCTCTGGCCTCGCCACGCTGGACGAGGGCGGCCTCCTCGTGCAGCACGCAAAGGAAGTCGCCAGCATCACGGCGGCCAAAGCCCTGACGGGCCTGCCGAACGGCGCCGTGCTCTCGGTCGGCGGCACGCAGGGCGGCACGTTCACCGTGGACACCTCCTCCACCGACGAGGACGGCGTGCTCACGTTCGCCCTGGACGACGAGGGCGGGCGGCTCGTGCGGGCGTGGGACGGGCGCACCCTCTGTGCGGCCTGGGCGGGGCTCTCGCCGGGGAGCACGCCGGCAGAGAACGCCGCGGCGTCGGCGGCGCTGACGGCGGCGCTGGCGGCCCTCGCCTCGGCGGAGAGCCCCGTCACCGTGACGTTCGCGGCGGGCACGACGGAGATCGCCCCCTACAACCCCGGCGGCGGCATCTACGCCTCGCTCGACCTCTCCGGCCTCTCCGGGGTCACGCTGGACCTCACGGGGGCCACGCTGGCGATGGCGAACCCCCACCCCATCGGGACGAGCGCCAACTGGCACCTCCTCCTGATGGCCGAGACGACGGATGTGGTGATCCGGGGCGGGACGCTCGACGGGAACGGGCTCGTCCAGACGACGGACGTGAGCGAGCAGGCCCACCTCATCGACGTGCGGCCGGGCTCCAAGCGCATCCGCATCGAGGGGGTCACGTTCAACGACGGCCCCAACGACGGCCTCCGCCTGTTCGGGGAGGCGGGCTCCGAGGTCGAGCACGTCTCCATCGTCGGGTGCCACTTCTACGCGAACGGGCGGAGCGGGATCACCGTGCAGCGCGGCACGCGCTACGTTACCCTCTTGGCCAACGTGTTCCGGGGGACGAGCGACCAGGACATCGACTTCGAGCCGAGCGGGACGGGGGAGGTGGGGCCGTACGCCATCGTGGGGAACACGATGGACCGGACGGGGAGCGGCGGCGGCGCAGAGGCCGTGACGCTCTCGGGCGTCAGCAGCTCGTCGCCCTCGAAGAACGTCACGTTCAGCGGGAACACCCTCATCGGGGGCATCCTCCAGGCCGTCCACATCACGGACTCCGCGATCACCGGGAACACGTTCGTGGGCAAGAGCGGGCGCTCCTCCCCCGCCATCTACCTCCGCCGCCGGGTGGAGGACGTGGTGGTAGCGGACAACTCGATCTACAACGCCGACGGGGCGGGGATCGGCGTGGACGCGGCGAGCGGGGCGGTGCCGCAGCGGCTCTCGATCACCGGCAACACCGTCGAGGTGGGGTCGGCGGCAGTGCAGGGGATCTTCGTGGAGGGGGGCAACCACGTCGTCATCGCCCACAACGTCGTGCGCGGCGCGGGCGGCTCCCTGGGCATCAGCGTCCGCAACACCCTCTCGGGGACGACGGGGTACGGCCACTCGGTGAGCAACAACGTCGTGCTGAACTTCCTGCGCGGGGTGTCGGTGAACGCCACCCCCGGCAACCTCGTCGGCGTCTCCGTCCAGGGGAACGTGTTCGACGACGACCAGGAGACGCCGACGCAGGCGACTGGGGTGCTGCTGACGGGCGGGGCGTCCAGCGCGCTCACGGGGCTGACCGTTGCCGGGAACCGCGCGGTGCGGGGGCTGACGACGATGGTGAGCGGGTTGGGTGGGACGGGCGTGCCGTCGTTCTACGCCGTGGGCGGCAACGCCGGGGGCGTGGGGCAGTACGTGGGGTCGGGGTCGCCGGAGTCGGTGGTGACGGCGCCCGTAGGGTCGTCGTACTACGACGTCACGAACGGGGTGGCCTACGAGAAGCGGAGCGGGACGGGGAACACGGGGTGGCTCACGAGCGGCTCCGGGCTCGCGGGCTCCGCGACGTGGGACCCGCCGTCGCTGGCCTCCGGCGCCCAGCAGACCACCACCGTCACCGTCACGGGCGCGGCGCTGGGCGACTACGTGGAGTGCTCGTTTAGCCTCGACCTCGCGGGGACGACGTTGCGGGCGTACGTCTCGGCCGCCAACACCGTCACCGTCGTCCACCGCAACGACACGGGGGGCGCCGTGGACCTCGGGAGCGGGACGCTGAGGGTGCGCGTGCGGAAGCCCTGACGCGCCCGCCCCCCGCGCGCGGCGAAGCCCCGCGGACGGCTAACGCGACGGGGGCGTTCAATCTCAACGTCGTCAACGGCTCCGGGGGCACTGTGACCGCCCCGGGGCATCAGCCCAGCGCGGCACCCAGCGCGGAGACGACGGCCCCCTCGCTCACGAGCCCCGCCCGGATCAGCGCGTGGAGCGCGCGCAGCATGACGCCGTGCTCGTGCGCCACGCTCTCCGCCACGTCCCGGTAGTCCACCTCGCGAGCCGCCCTGAGCGCGGCGTCGGCGTCGGGGTAGAGGTCGGCGGCCTCCGCCAATTCCGTGAGCGTGCCGTTGGGGGTGGCCATCGGGGTGCGGGGCTGGGCGATAGGGACGGGGTCGGGCACGGCGTGGCGGGCGAACTCCGCCCGCAGCTCGGCTATCGTCACGGACTCGCCCGCCGCCTCCGCCTCGCACCGTGCGGCAAACCGCTCGCACTCGACGCCCTTCGCGCGGGCTTCGGCGGCAATGTCTAGGAGGGCCTG
>DATGQT010000318.1:0-15240 GCA_035304085.1 Rubricoccaceae bacterium | reverse complement strand
CTCGGCACCGTCAACAACGCCGCCACGTTCACGTGGAGCGGTACGGGCGACCTCGAGATCGGCGGGCCCACCACGTTCGACAACCTCGAAGGCGCCACGTTCGACATCCGGAACGACGCCCGCTGGACCCGCACCAACGGGACGCTCCAGTTCGTCAACCGAGGGCTCGTCGTGAAGTCGGCCGGGACGGGGACCACCACCATCCAGACCCCCTTCGATCCCTTCAACAACGACGGCGAGGTCCGCGTAGAGGTGGGGACGCTGTCCGTGAGGATCAGCGGCTCCGGGAGCGCCAGCACCGACACGGGGGCCTGGCACGTGGCGGAGGGTGCGACGCTGCAGTTCGGCAGCCACCAGCGCACCTTCACCGAGGAGGCCACGCTCAGCGGCGCCGGCACCGTCGATTTCACCGACGCGACGATCGTCAACCGCGGCACCGTCCGCCCCGGCCTCTCGACCGGCGTCCTCGCCGTCAGCGGCGCCTACCCGGCCCCACAGCCGGAGGGGGTGCTGGAGGTCGAGCTAGGCGGCTACGCCCCCGGCACCGAGCACGACCAGCTCGCCGTCACGGGCGCGGTCACGCTCGGCGGCACCCTCCGCGTCGTGCTGGTCGACGGGTTCGTGCCCGCCCTCGGGGACCGCTTCCTCGTCGTCCCCGCCGGCGGCGGCGTGTCGGGCACCTTCGCCGCGCTCGATCTGCCCGACGGGGTCGAGGCGTTCGTCGAGACGACGGCCGAGGGGGTGGAGCTGGTCATCGGGACGGTCGTGGCGAACGAGCCTGGGGCGGACGGGCCGTCGTCGTTCGCGCTGCACGGGGCGGCGCCGAACCCCTTCGCCGGCCGCACCACGCTCGGCTACGACGTGCCCGAGGCGGGCCGCGTGCGGGTGGCCGTCTACGACCTCCTCGGCCGCGAGGTCGCCGTGCTCGTGGACGACGAGCGCCCGGCGGGCCGGCACGAGGCCGTCCTCGACGGGACGGGGCTGGCCGTCGGGGTCTACCTCGTGCGGATGACGGCCGAGGGGTTCGCGCAGACGCAGCGCCTCACGCGCGTGCAGTAGCAGTGTCGGCGGGCGCGCTCAGCCGCCCGCCGGCACGCCGAGGACGGCGTCGACGCTGTTCGCCGTGATGGCGTGGTAGCCCGGCCGCGCCTCGCGGTAGATCCGCTCGGCGATGGGGCGGCCCCAGTCGCTCGCGGCGAGGTCGGTGAACAGCGGGAGGACGAACTTCCGCCGGCCCTGCGTGGTGAGGAACCGCTCCAGCGCCGGCACCGCCGGGTCGTACTCGTTACGGATGGCGACGCGGAGCCAGGCGAAGAGGACCTCGCTGTTGCCCGTCTCGTTGAACCCGAAGGCGTCGTCGAGGGCGGCGAGCTGGTCGTCGGTGAGCGCCTCGGGGAGCGACTGGAGGAAGTGGAGCCACTCGTGCGTGGTCCAATCCTCGGTAGCGAGGTCGGCGGGCGCGGTGCCGGCGGCGAAGGCCCCGGCCTGCGCCTCGACGCGCGCGAAGGCCTCCGAGTGGACCGCGGGCGCGTTCGGCGGCAGGCCCGGGCCGTAGACCCACGCCTCGGGGTCCACCCGCGCCCGGAGCGCGTCGTCGCCCGCGAACAGCTCGGCGTCCATGTATTCGAGGAAGCGCTCGGCCGTCATGGGCTGGAAGGCGTGGGCGTCGAAGTAGCCGCGGAGGAAGGCGTCGAAACGCTCGCGGCCGACGACCTCCTCGATGGTGTGGAGGAAGGCGGCGCCCTTGTCGTAGGCGATGGCGTTCATGCCCTCGTCGGGGTCGCGCCCGCGGAGGTCGAGGTGGAGGTGGGTGTCCTCGGGCGCGAGCTCCTCCAGCTCGGCGGCGAGCTCGGCGCGGCTGAGGGCCTCCAGCATGGCCGCGTACTCGGCGCCGTAGACGGCCTCCATGATCCGGTTCTCGAAGTAGGAGGTGAACCCCTCGTTGAGCCAGAAGTCGTCCCAGGTCGCGTTCGTGACGAGGTTGCCGCTCCACGAGTGCGCCAGCTCGTGGGCGACGAGGGAGACGAGCGAGCGGTCGCCGGCGAGGACCGTCGGGGTGGCGAAGGTGAGGCGGGGGTTCTCCATCCCGCCGAAGGGGAAGCTCGGCGGCAGCACGAGGACGTCGTATCGGCCCCAGCGGTAGGGCCCGTAGAGCGCCTCGGCCGCGTCCACCATCGCCTCGAGGTCGGCGAACTCGTAGGCCGCCGCGTCGACGACCTGGGGCTCGGCCCAGACGCCCGTGCGCGGGCCGAGCTCGCGGAACGCCAGGTCGCCGACGGCGAGGGCGATGAGGTAGGGGGGGACGGGGGTGTCCAGCCGGAAGCGGAACGTCTCGCGGCCGTCGCCGGTCGGGGTGCCCTCGGGCGCGTTCCCCTCGGCGCTCATGACGGCCACGAGCCCCTCGGGCACCGTGATCTCGGCCTCGTAGGTCTGCCGGATGCCGGGGCTGTCCTGCGTCGGGACCCAGGTGCGGGTGAGGATGGCCTGGCCCTGCGTGAAGAGGAACGGCTGCCCGCTGCTCGTCTGCGCCGGGCCGAGCCACTGCACGGCGGCGGCCTCCGGGCTCGTCCGGTAGTGGACGACGACGCGGTCGCCGTCGTCGGGGAGCATGACGGTGAGGGGGCGGCCGAGGATGGGGTCGTCCGGGCCGGTGACGGTGTCGAGGGGGTTGCCGGCGGCGTCGGTGACCTCCTCGATGGTGAGGTCGCGCGTGTCGAGGACGACGGAGTCGGCGCCGGGGGCGGCCGCGATGGTGAGGGTGGCCGTGCCCGAGAGCACCCGCTGCTCGAAGTCGGCGTCGAGGTCGAGGGCGACGTGGGTGACGCGGGCCTCGTCGGGGCGGGCGTAGGAGTGGACGTCCTCGGGGAGCGGGGCGAGGCCGGCGGCCGGGGCGGGCTGCTCGCCCTGCGCCTGTCCCGGCGCGGCGCACCCGGCGGCGAGGCCGAGGGCGGCGAGGGCGAGGAGGGCGGGGAGGCGGTGCGGGAGGCGGGGCATGGCGCGGCGTTCGGGATGCGTGGGGAGACGCCCTGTACGCCCCGCCCCGGCGCGGGTTCGTGTCGCGTGTTCCGTGTTTGCTCGACACACAACACCCGGCGCTCAGCCGAGGTCGAAGAAGCGGCGGATCTTCTGGAGCAGCGACGCCTGCGACGGCGGCGGCGGCGCCTCCACGTCGGCCTGGGCGAGGGCGGCGCTCCGCTCGTCGAGGCGGGCGCTCACCTGCCGGGCCAGCGCCTCGGCCAGCGCCTCGTTCCGCTCCAGCATCGCCTTCACCTCCCCCTTCCGCACCTCCACCACCTCCACCTCGTCGAGCGCCCACGCGTCGGCCGAGCGGGGCTCCCCCGTCAGCAGCGACATCTCGCCGAACACCTCGCCCGGCCGGATCTCGGAGACGCGGACGCGCCCGCCGTCGGGCTTCGGCACGCGGATCTCGACGCGGCCGCGGACGACGACGAACATCGAGCCGCCCTCGCCGCCGGTGTGGAGGATCTGCTCGCCCGGGGCGAAGAGCAGCGTGCGCGCGCACGCGGCCAGGCGCCGCCGCTCCTCGGGCGCCAGCGGCGCGAAGAGGTCCACCTCGCCGAGCCACCGCTCGCGCTCCTCGGCGGCGCCCTCGGGCCCCTCGGCGCCTGCCACGCCGTCGCCCGCCGCGCCGACCGCCCTCGGAGGGGCGTACGGGATCTCGACCTCGTGCGGGTACGGGAAGGGGATGCCGTTGCGGGCGAAGACGTACCACACCCGCTCGCGGACGCGCGCGTCGATGCCCGACACGCCGAGGTAGTCCTCGACCCAGTAGAGCACCTCGTACCCGGCCGAGGAGTCGTCGAAGCTGCCGAGGCGGACCTGCGGCGGCTGCCGATCCGAGAGGCCGGGGACGCCGCGGACGGCCTCGCGCACGAGCGCCACCACGCGCTGCGGTGCCACCTCGTAGGGTGCCCGGAACCGCAGGATGCGGCGGTTGAGGTGGTCCCGCGCGAACACCTCCACCGCCTCCCGTGCCACGAGCGCGTTCGGGATGACGACCCGCGAGTCGTTCACCGTCCGGATCGTCGTCGCGCGCCAGTTGAACGCCTCGACGCGGCCCTCCAGCCCGTTCATGTGCACGACGTCGCCGAGGCGGAACGGCTGCTCGACCTGGAGGGCGATCCCGGCGAAGAAGTTGCCGAGCGTCTCCTGCAGCGCGAGGCCGAGCACGACGGAGGCCACGGCGCTCGTGGCGATGGCCCCCGTGAGCGTCTGGTGGAACACGCCGCCCGCGATGAAGAGCCCCAGCACGAAGTAGAGCGCCATCGCCACGACGACGTGGACGAGGGCCGGGGCCCGGTGCCCCTGCGCCCGGAGGAACACCACGTCGAGCACGAAGAACCGGACGACCTGCACGCCGACGACGCCGAGCGCCGCGAGGAACGCGGCGAAGAGCCACCGGAGCAGGCCCACCTCCAGGCCGAGGCCCGGCGGCGACCCCTCGAACACGTACGCCGTGACGTAGGCCGCCCCGAGGAGGACGGCGAAGGACAGGGAGAGGCGGAGCTTGCGGAGCGGGCTGGCGCTCATGCGGCGGCGGCGCCGGGCGGCGCGTGGAGACGGCGCAAGATGGCGCGGACGCCGACACTTCTGCAACGCACCCCGCGTTCTCCGCGCACGCCCCCGCGCCGCCTGCCGTATCCTCCCGCGCTCCGTACCCCTGCCTGGCTCCCATGCGCCCGCTCCTGCTCGCCCTCGCCCTCCTCGCCGCCCTCCCCGCCGCCCGCGCCCAGATGCCGGCCGACACCATCCCCCCGCACCCGGCGCAGCCGCTCCCCGAGACGAACTACTACGCCATCGACACCCCGCGCGGCCGCCTCGTCGTCCGCCTCTTCGACGACGCCCCCGTCCACCGCGACAACTTCAAGCGGCTCGTGCAGGAGGCGTTCTACGACTCCACCACGTTCCACCGCACCATCGAGGGGTTCATGATCCAGGGCGGCGACCCCAACTCGCGCGACGACGACCCCGCCAACGACGGGCAGGGCGACCCCGGCTACAGCGTCCCCGCCGAGATCGGGCACTTCCACTTCCGCGGCGCCCTCGCCGCCGCGCGCCAGCCGGACCAGATCAACCCGCGCAGGGCCTCCTCCGGCAGCCAGTTCTACGTCGTGCAGGGCCAGGTCATCCCGCCCCACTACCTCGCGCAGATGCAGGACCGCGTCCGCCTCGCCACGGGCGACCCCACGTTCACCTACCCCCCCGAGGCCGCCGAGCGCTACGCCACCGAGGGCGGGACGCCCTTCCTCGACGGGCAGTACACCGTCTTCGGCGAGCTCGTCGAGGGGTTCGACGTCCTCGACGCCCTCGCTGCCGCCGACACCCCGCGCAGGCACGGCGACACGAGCACCCCCTTCGCCGACCGCCCGACGGAGCGGCTCTGGATGGTCGTCCGCCCGCTCGAGGACTACGCCCCGCCAGCGCCGGAGGCCGGGGAGTAGCGCTCAGTCCAGCGTGCGGAACCGCTCGGAGGCCGCGCGCTCCAGCGCCTCGCGGTGGTCCGGGTGCGCCACGGCGATGAGCGCCCGCGCCCGCTCGCGCAGCGCCTTCCCGTAGAGCGCGGCCACCCCGTACTCCGTCACGACGTAGTGGACGTGCGCCCGCGTCGTGACGACGCCGGCGCCCTCCTTCAGGACGGGCACGAGCCGCGACGCCCCCCCGCTCGTCACCGACGGCAGTGCGATGATCGGCTTGCCCCCCTCGGAGAGCGACGCGCCCCGGATGAAGTCCATCTGCCCGCCCACGCCCGAGTACTGCCGCGTCCCGATGGAGTCGGCCGAGACCTGCCCGGTGAGGTCCACCTCGATGGCGCTGTTGATGGCGGTGACGCGGGGGTTCCGCCGGATGACGGCGGTGTCGTTGACGTAGGCGCAGTCGAGCAGGGCCACGAGGGGGTTGTCGTCGACGAAGTCGTAGAGCCGGCGGGTGCCCATGAGGAAGGTGCCGACGAGCTTGCCGGGGTGCACCCGCTTCTTCGCTCCCGTGATCACGCCGCTCTCGACCAGCGGGATGATGCCGTCGGAGAACATCTCGGTGTGGACGCCGAGGTCGCGGTGGTCGCCGAGGGCGGCGAGGACGGCGTCGGGGATGGCGCCGATGCCCATCTGGAGCGTGGCGCCGTCGTCGACGAGGGCGGCGGCGTGGCGGCCGATGGCCCGCTCGACCTCGGTGAGCGCCGGCGGGGCGTGCTCCGGGATCGGGTCGTCCACCTCGACGCCGAAGGCGATCCGGCGCTCGTGGATGAGGCCGTCGCCGTGGGTCCGCGGCATGTTCGGGTTCACCTGCGCCACGACGACGGGGGCCGTCTCGACGGCGGCGCGCGCGGCGTCGACCGAGACGCCGAGGGAGCAGAACCCGTGCTTGTCCGGCGGCGAGACGTGGACGAGGGCGACGTCGAGGGGGAGCACGCGGCGGCGGAACAGCGCCGGCACCTCGGAGAGGAACACCGGCACGTAGTCGGCCTCGCCCGAGGCCACGGCCGCGCGCACGTTCCCCGCCACGAAGAACGCCCTCGTGCGGAAGCTCTCCCGCAGCTCGGCCGCCACGTACGGCGCCGGCCCCTCGGTGTGGAGGTGGACCACCTCGACGCCCCGCAGCTCGGGCGCCCGGGCGGTGAGGGCGTGGACGAGCCGCTGCGGCGCGGCGGCGGCCGTGTGGACGAACACGCGGTGGCCGGACCGGACGACGGCGACGGCTTCTTCGGCGGTGACGAGGCGCATGGGGGAGGACGGGCGTGGAGGGCAGGAAGCTAAAGGAACCGGCGATGGCGCCGCGCGGCCATCCGCCTGCCCGTGTTAGCTTTCTAGCAGTCCTACATCCCGCCGATCCCGCATGCGCCGCCTCGCTCTCCTCGCGCTCCTCCTCCCCGTCCTCGCCCAGGCTCAGCCCGCCTTCGACCCCGACACCGTTCAAGCCGGCCGGCTCGACGGCGGGAAGATGTGGCTGTTCGAGGACCCGCCCTACGACTACCTCGAAGAGACCTACGGCTTCCGCCCGGACGCCGGCTGGTTCGAGCGCGCCCGCCTGGCGTCGCTGCGGATGCCGGGCTGCTCGGCCTCGTTCGTCTCGCCCCACGGCCTCGTCGCCACGAACCACCACTGCGCGCAGGGGAGCGTCATCGAGGTGAGCGCCGAGGGCGAGGGGCTCCTCGACGCCGGCTTCTTCGCGCGGAGCCTGGAGGAGGAGCGCCCCGTGCCGGGGATGTACATGGACCAGCTCGTCGCCATCGAGGACGTGACCGACGAGGTGCTCGCGGCGACGGCGGGGGCGCAGACCGACGCCGAGCGGGCGGCGGCGCTGGAGGCGGCCACGGACGCCGTCGAGGCGCGGCTCCTCGGGGAGCGCGGGGGCGAGGGTGCCGGGTTCGTCGTCCAGGTCGTCGGCCTCTACCACGGCGGGCGCTACTCCGCCTACACCTTCCGCCGCTACACCGACGTCCGCCTCGTGATGGCACCCGAGCGCGCGCTCGGCTACTTCGGCGGCGACTTCGACAACTTCACCTTCCCCCGCTACGCCACCGACTTCTCGTTCTTCCGCATCTACGACGCCGACGGCACGCCGCTCCAGAGCCCCTACTACTTCCCCCTCGCCGAGGAGGGCGTCGCGCCGGGCGAGCTCGTCTTCGTCATCGGCAACCCCGGCTCGACGAGCCGCGGGCTCACCGTCGCCCAGCTCGAGCTCACGCGCGACCTCTACGTGCCGACGATGCTCCGCTTCCTCGACAGCCGCATCGCCGCCATTCAGGACTACCTCGCCACGGACCCGGAGAACCCCGACGCCGTGCGCGGACAGCTCTTCGGGCTCCTCAACAGCCAGAAGGCCTACCGCGGCCGCCGCGATGCCCTCGCCGACCCTTACATCATGGCCCGCCGCGCCGCCGCCGAGCGCGACTTCCGCGCGGCCAGCCCCGAGGCCGGCGGCCTCATCGACCGGATGGCCGCGCTCCAGGCCGAGCGCCGCGAGCTCGCCGCGTCCTACCGCGCCTTCGCCACCCTCTTCAACCCCACCTACGGCGCGGCCACCCTCCTCCGCGCCCGCGCCGCCTACGACGCCCTCCAGTCCGACACCCTCGGTTTCGACGCCGTCCTCGGGCAGGCCGACCGTCCGCCGTCGGTCGAGCGGGCCTACCTCACCGACGCCGTCGCCCTCCTCCGCGCCTACTTCGCCGAGACGGGTCGCCCGCTGCCCGCGGTGCTCCAGGGGCCGGACGACGCGGCCGTGGCCGACCGGCTCCTGCGCGAGTCGGCGCTGGCGTCGGCCGCCTCGGCGGAGGTGGCTGTCGAGGGCGGGGCGCTGGGGATGGACGACCCGGCCGTCCAGCTCTACGCCGCCATCCGGCAGGACGGGGCCGACCTCCAGAGCGCCTGGGCCGGCCTCGGCGCCCGCGAGGCCGACCTCGCCCAGCAGCTCGGCCGCGCCCGCTTCGCCGCCTACGGCAACACCGTCCCCCCGGACGCCACGTTCTCCCTCCGCTTCACCGACGGCGTCGTGCGCGGGTACCCCTTCAACGGCACCTTCGCCGCCCCCTTCACCACGCTCTACGGCCTCTACGACCACTACTACAGCTACTGCGTCGCCGCCGGCGGCATCGTGACCACCGGCACCGGGTGCGACTGGGAGCTCCCCGAGCGCTGGCTCGAAGCCGAGGACGACCTCGACCTCTCGACGCCCGTCAACTTCGTCTCCACCTCCGACACCATCGGCGGCAACTCCGGCAGCCCCGCCGTCAACGCCGACCTCGAGCTCGTCGGGCTCAACTTCGACCGCACCGTCGAGGGCCTCGCCCGCGACTACGTCTACCTCGCCGACCGCGGGCGCAACGTGATGGTGGACGTGCGCGTGGTCCTCGAAGCCCTCGGCTCGGTGTACGGGATGGACGACCTCCTCGCGGAGCTGCGGGAGGGGGTGCTGCGGGAGTAGAGGAGGGCAGGATCGTAGGAACGTGGGAGCGTAGGAACGTAGAGGCGCGGCCCTCCTACGCTCTTACCCTCCTACGCGCCTACTCGCTCCGCAGGCGGAACTGCCAGCCGACGTTGACGAAGGCCTGGCTGGCGTCGGCGGCGCGGGGCCAGCCCTCGGGGAGGGTCCACCCCTCGTCGGCGAGCGACTCGCCCGTCCACGTCAGGCTCTCGAACCGGCGGAGCTTGTAGCCGGCCTCGAGGTAGAGCCCGCGCAGCGCCGACGCCTCGACGTAGAGGCCGCCGACGAGCCCGAGCTCGAACGTCTCCGCGTTCGCCCGGTAGATCGTCCCCGCCTCGTCGTAGCCCCGCGCGTTCCAGAGGTCGGCCACGCCGAACGAGATGCCGAGGTAGGGGTTGAGCGCGCCGCGCTCCATGTCGCCGAAGCCGGAGGCGTAGACGGAGATCTGGGGGAGCGTGCGGATGGACCCCCGGAGGTCGAGCGTCGGCTCGGTGGCGTCGAAGCCGCGGACGAAGCTGGTGCCGAGGCCGAGCTCGAAGTCGGTGTCGAGGGCGGAGGGGAGGTCGAGGAGGAGCTCCGTCCCGAGCCCGGTCACGCCGAAGCCGCCGACGTCGCCTTCGAACTCGGCGTTGTCGGTGAAGGCGCCGACCTGGGTGTAGAACACGATGGAGTTGACCTGCTGGAAGAGGCTCTCGAAGACGCCCGGGAGCTGGGCGTGCGCGGCCTGTGGGGCGAGGAGCGCGGCGAAGGCGCAGGGGAGGGCGAGGAGGCGCATCGGGGTGGACGTGGCGAGGCGGGGGGACGGCGCAGGGCGGGTGCCCGGGCGGCGAGTGTCGCAACAGCGGGGGTATCGGTCAACGCCTCGCGCCCCTTGAGGGGGAGAGAAATCTGGAGGCCTCCCGCTCGCGCGAGCAGGGGAGCGCGGCTCCGGCGATCCCTGAAAGGGCGCGAAGTGCCGGGCGCCGCGGACACGGGAGGGCGGCGCCACGTTAGACCCGCCGCCCTTCCCCTCGCCCCTCCCGTCCCCCATGCCCCTCTCGACCGCCCCGCGCCGGGTGCTCCTCGGCGCCGCCGCGCTCGGCTGCGCCTTCACCCTCGGCTTCGTCGGCTGCGACGTGGCCTCGGACGGGGAGCTCGACGCCCGCGCCGAAGCGCCCGCGGAGGCGCGGCCCGACACCGCCGCGCTCCCCCTCGCCCTCCCGACGGGCAACATCGCCCTCCTCACCGGCGACCTCCCGGGCTTCTACATGGAGGTGGACCGCGACACCATCCGCGGCCTCCGTCGGGCCGGCTGGGAGGGCGGCCAGTACGGGTTCGTCCGCGGCCCCGTCGGCGCCGGCGCCGACAGGCGGTTCGTCCAGCTCCACGAGGGCGTCGACATCCGGCCGCTCCACCGGGACGAGGCGGGCGAGCCGCTCGACGTCGTGCGCGCGGCGCGGGCCGGCACGGTGGCCTACGTCAACGACGCCGCCGGCTCCGCCTTCGGCCGCTACGTCGTCGTCGAGCACGACTGGGGCGGGTCCCCCGTCTACACCCTTTACGCCCACCTCGCCGACGTGGCAGTGGCGGAGGGCGAGCGGGTGGGGCGGAGCGCCCCCCTCGGCCGCCTCGGCTACACCGGCCGCGGCATCTGGCGCGAGCGCGCCCACGTCCACTTCGAGGTGGCGATGATGCTCAACGAGCACGCGCCCGCCTGGTTCGCGAACTACTACGCCGGGCAGCCCGACCTCCACGGCCGCTTCTTCGGCACCAACCTGGCCGGGGTGGACGTGCCGGCGCTGTTCGCGGCGCTCGTCGAGCGTCCCGACCTCACGTTCCAGCAGTTCGTTCAGAGTCGCCCGGCCGGCTACCGCGTCGCCCTCCCCGGCGACCGTCCGCTCGACGTGCTCCGGCGCTACCCCTGGCTGTGGGAGGGCGAGGCGCCCCCGCGCCCCGGCGACGGCGCGTGGGAGGTGACGTTCACGGCCGAGGGCGTGCCGATGGGGGTCTCGTGGTCGCCGCGCGCGGTGGCGGCGCCGGAGGTGGTCTGGACCGATCCCCGCGTGCTGGCGAAGCAGTGCCAGACGAACGGGATGCTCGCCCGTGCCGGGGGCCGGTGCGTCCCCTCGGGCCAGGGCCGCCGCTACTTCGCCCTCCTCGCGGCGACGGCCGACGGCGCGCCGCACTGGTGAACGCGTGACGCACGATTCGTGCTGCGTGAGGGTGAGGAGCCTCGCCGCCTCCTTCACGTAACACGCGACACGCATCACCCACCGCCGCCCCCATGTCCGAGCCGTCCGCCCCCCAGGCGCAGCCCGCCCTGCCCGAGGTCTCCCACGGCATCGCCTGCGTCCTCCCGTTCCTCTACGTCGCCTGGGCCGACGGGCTGCTGGCGCCGTCGCAGGTCGCGCTCATCCGCGCGCGCGTCGAGGCGCAGCCGTGGCTGAGCGAGGCCGACAAGGCCACGCTCCGCGGCTGGCTCGACCCCGCCAACCCGCCGAGCGCGACGGACTACTACGGCTGGATCCGCACCATCCGGCAGGCCGCGCGGCACGTCCCGGAGGCGGCGCGTGAGAGCCTCGCCGAGCTGGGCGCCGCGCTGGCCGAGGTCGCCGGCGTGGGGGACGGGTTCTCGACGCCGGAGGCGCGGCAGGCGCTGGCCGAGATGGAGGACGCCCTCGGCATCGTCGGCCGCGAGGCCGTGCGGGAGCTGGTCGAGACGCGCCCCGGCGGCGACGGGGCCGTCGCCGAGGCCGTGCCCGCGCACGCGTTCGATCCCGCTGCGATGCAGGCCCTCCTCGACGGCGACCAGCGGGAGCTCCGCGAGCGCGTCCGCCTCCTCCTCCAGGACCCCGTCTTCGCCCACCCCGCCGAGCCGCTGCCCAAGGAGGAGCACCGCGAGCTCGTCCTCCGCTGGCTGAGGCTGCTGGCCGAGCAGGGCCTCGGCGCCATCCCCTTCCCCGAGTACGCCGGCGGGCGCGACGACATCGAGGGGTTCATCGCCGTCATGGAGACGCTGTGCCACCACGACCTCTCGCTCGCGGTGAAGTTCGGCGTCCAGTTCGGCCTCTTCGGCGGGAGCATCAACCAGCTCGGCTCCGAGCGCCACCGCCGCCGCTACCTCCCGGACGTGGCCTCGCTCGCCCTCCCGGGCTGCTTCGCCATGACCGAGAGGCGCCACGGCTCCAACGTCCGCGACCTCGCCACGACGGCGACGTTCGACCCCGAGGCCGACGCGTTCGTCGTCCACACCCCGCACGAGGACGACCACAAGGAGTGGATCGGCAACGCCGCCGCGCACGGGCGCATGGCGACGGTGTTCGCCCAGCTCGTCATCGGGGATCAGCAGTACGGCGTCCACGCCTTCCTCGTGCCGCTGCGCGACGACGAGGGGAACGTGCTGCCGGGCGTGCGGATCGAGGACAGCGGCTACAAGCTCGGCCTTAACGGCGTCGACAACGGGCGGATCTGGTTCGACCACGTCCGCATCCCGCGCGAGCACCTCCTCGACCGGTTCGCGAGCGTGAGCGCCGAGGGCGCGTACTCGTCGCCCATCCCGTCGTCGTCGCGGCGGTTTTTTACGATGCTGGGCACGCTCGTGGGCGGCCGGATCGCCGTGGGCGCGGGGGCGCTCTCGGCCGCGAAGAACGCCCTCACCATCGCCGTCCGCTACGGCGCCCGCCGCCGGCAGTTCGGGCCGGCCGACCGCCCCGAGGTCCCCGTCCTCGACTACCTCAGCCACCAGCGCCGGCTGCTCCCGTACGTCGCCGCCGCCTACGGCCTCACGTTCGCCCTCCACGACCTCGCCGGCCGCTTCCAGCGCACGCCGGCCGGGGCCGACGTCCGCGCCATCGAGACGGAGGCCGCCGCGCTCAAGGCGCTCGCCACCCGCCACGCCTCCGACGCCATCCAGGAGGCCCGCGAGGCCTGCGGCGGCGAGGGCTACCGCTACGCCAACCGCCTCGCCGCCCTCCGCGCCGACGCCGACATCTTCACGACGTTCGAGGGCGACAACACGGTGCTCCTCCTCCAGGTCGCCAAGAGCCTCCTCGCCGGCTACAAGGAGGAGTTCGAGAACCTCGACTTCTTCGCCCTCCTCGGCAAGCTCCGCGAGCGCGTCGAGGTCCGCCTCGGCGAGCCGAACCCGCTCCAGCGGCGGCGCACCGCCGAGGCCCACCTCCACGACCCCGCCCTCCACGCCGAGCTCTTCCAGGCCCGCGAGCGCGACCTCCTCCTCTCCGCCGCCCGCCGCCTCAAGGCCCGCCTCGACGCCGGGACCGACTCGTTCGACGCCGCCGTCGAGGTGCAGGACCACCTGCTGACGCTCGCGCGCGCCCACGCCGAGCGCCTCGTGCTGGAGCGGTTCCAGGCCGCCGTCGAGTCTGTGGAGGACGGGGCGCTGAAGGCGGTGCTGGGGCGGCTGTGCGCGCTCTACGCGCTGTGGGTCCTGGAGCGCGACCGCGGCTGGTTCCTGGAACAGAACTACGTCGACGCGCCGAAGGCGAAGGCCATCCGCACGGAGGTCAACGCGCTGCTGGGGCGCCTCCGCCCCGACGCCGTCGCCCTCGTCGACGCCTTCGGCATCCCCGACGCCCTGATCGCCGCCCCCATCGCGCGGCGGTAGGTGGGCTGGTCGCAGGCGGGATCGTTTGTCGGTAGCCCCTTGATTTCCAGGGGAGAAGCGCCGTACAATCGGTGTAAGCCGGGCCTGTCTCACATGCCCGAATTTAAGGCTCCATCAGGGCACGTAATGTTTACCGTAGGGAAGGACATTGGCCTCCATGCCAAGCAGGACCGGGCCTCAGGAGGTTCGCAGCAGGGCCGAGGACGGGTCGTGCGGCTCTTCCTGCACGCGAGTTCGCTGCTGGGATTGCTGGCTGTGCTGACCGGTTGCCAGTCGACCACGGTGCTACTGGCGAACTTCAACTCGGACACCGTCGGCGCTCTGCCGGCCATCACCCAGGCCACCGGCACCGTCTCGTTCGACCTGGGGGCCGGCTCGGTCACCGTCGTAGACGCACCGGCTTCGGGCCTCCCCGCCAACAAGTGGGCTCAGATCAGCCACCCGGCCGCGCCGAGCCCGCAGACCGCGATGACGGGCCACTTCACGAGCCCCGGCGGCCCCGGGAACTACGGGCTGCTCACGAGCCTGTTCATCCCCTCGGGTGCCGGGATCGTGACCGTGCAGTTCGAGCCCTTCGGCCAGCCGCCGAGCAGCTACGTGAACTTCATGCACCTCGACTTCATGCCCGAAGGGGACGTGCGCGTGGACGATGGGCCCGTCCGGTTCGGCCGATTCCCTCGGGATCAGGTCTTCACGCTGTCGGTCAGCCTCGCCATCACGGCGACGGACGCCACCGTCAGCATCACGCTCCTGGGGGCCGGCGCCTCGGGGAGCATAGACGTGCCGGTAGATCCGACGCTGGCGGTGATGGCGAGGAACTTCGGGGCGGTGAAGTTCTGGATGGGGTTCCAGTCGCAGGGAACGTTCTTCGTGGACAACGTCCTCGTGACGCGCAGGAACCAGTGAGGGGCTGAGGGGCGGCCGCAGGAAGCGGGCGGCCCGCCGAAAACCCTTCGAAGCCCGCTCGACGGCGGAACGGGCCGACGGGCCGCCCGTTCGGGTTCGATCACCGCAGCGCCTCCGAACGCATGAGCCGCCACGGCCGCGTCCTCGTCGCCATGAGCGGCGGGGTGGACTCCTCCGTCACCGCCGCCCTCCTCCACGAGGAGGGCTACGACGTCGTCGGCGTGACGATGAAGACGTGGGACTACGCGACGACCGGCGGCGCGGCCGAGGCGAGGACACGCGGCGGGAAGGAGGTGGGCTGCTGCTCGCTCGAGTCCATGAACGACGCCCGCACCGTGGCCGTCCGCCTCGGCTTCCCCCACTTCGTCGTGGACATCCGCGAGGAGTTCGGCGACGGGGTCGTCGAGCGGTTCACCTCCGACTACCTCGCCGGGCGCACGCCCAACCCGTGCGTCCTCTGCAACACCCACATCAAGTGGGCCGCCCTGCTCCGCCGCGCCGACGCCCTCGGCTGCGACCTCATCGCAACCGGCCACTACGCACGCGTCCGACGGGACGAGGAGACGGGCCGCTGGGTCGTCAGCCGCGGCCTCGACCGCAACAAGGATCAGAGCTACGCGCTCTGGGGCATCGCGCAGGACCACCTCGCGCGCACGCGCTTCCCCCTCGGCGCCTACACCAAGCCCGAGATCCGGCAGCTGGCCGCCGACCTCGGCCTCGACCACGTCGCGAAGAAGCCGGACTCCTACGAGATCTGCTTCATCCCGGACAACGACTACCGGGGCTTCCTC
>DATGQT010000317.1:0-11948 GCA_035304085.1 Rubricoccaceae bacterium | reverse complement strand
GCGGCCTCGTCCACGGCGTGGATCGTCTCGTCGAGCCGCGTGAGGATCCAGCGCTCGACCAGCTCCAGCTCGTCGAACGACCGCGCACGGCGGTAGTCGCGGCCCTCCTCCATGAACCGGCCGAAGACGTTGAAGGCGTTCCAGAGCTTGTTGGCGAAGTTCCGGCCCATCTCGAACTTGGCCGGGTCGAGCTTGATGTCCTGGCCCGGCGTGCAGAGCACGTTGAGCGAGAAGCGGACGGCGTCGGCGCCGTACTGCTCGATCATGTCGAGGGGGTCGATCCCGTTGCCGAGGCTCTTCGACATCCACCGGCCGAGCTTGTCCTTGATCATGCCGGTGATGAAGACGTCGCGGAACGGCGGGCGGCCGGTGAAGTGGAGGCCGGCCATGATCATCCGCGCGATCCAGAAGAAGAGGATGTCGTAGCCCGAGACGAGGGCGGTCGAGGGGTAGAACGCCCTGAGGTCGTCGGTCTCGTCGGGCCAGCCGAGCGTGGCGAAGGGCCAGAGCCAGGACGAGAACCACGTGTCGAGGACGTCCTCGTCCTGCACCATCCCCGGCGCCGGCTGCTCGACCGAGACGACGAAGCCGCGGCTCTCGTCGATCTCGCCCTCGGGGGTGGTGTGGTACCAGACGGGGATGCGGTGGCCCCACCAGAGCTGGCGGCTGATGGGCCAGTCGCGGATGTTCTCGAGCCAGCGGAAGTACTCGTTGGCCCACCGCTCGGGGTAGAACCGGACCTCGCCGTCGCGGACGACCTGCATCGCGCGCTCGGCCAGCGGCTGCATGCGGACGTACCACTGCAGCGAGAGGAGCGGCTCGATGACGGCCTTGCTCCGGCTGGAGACGGGGACGGTCGTCTTGTACTCCTCCACCTTCTCCAGCAGCCCGGCCGCGTCGAGGTCCTCGACGATCCTCTTCCGCGCCTCGAACCGCTCTAGGCCGGCGTACGGCCCGGCCTCCTCGTTCAGCGTGCCGTCGAGGTTCATGATCGAGATCGTCTCGAGGCCGTGGCGCCGGCCGATCTCGAAGTCGTTGACGTCGTGGCCGGGCGTGACCTTGAGCGCGCCCGCGCCGAAGTCCATCTTGATGTAGGTGTCGGCGATGACGGGGACGAGGCGGCCGCCGCCCGCGGCCGGCACCGGCACGCGCACGCGCCGCCCGACGAGGTCCCGGAACCGCTCGTCGTCCGGGTGGACGGCCACGGCGGTATCGGCGGGGATGGTCTCGGGCCGCGTCGTGGCGACGGTCACGAACCGGCCGGTGTCGCGGCCTTCGTCGTCCACGACGGGGTAGCGGACGTACCACAGGTGCCCGTCGCGCTCGACGTTGTCCACCTCCTCGTTCGAGATGACCGTCTGGTTGTCGGGGTCCCAGTTGACGAGGTAGTGGCCGCGGTAGATGAGGCCCTCCTCGTAGAGCCGCACGAAGACGTCCTGGACGACGCGGACGTAGCGGTCGTCGAGGGTGAACCGCTCGCGGGACCAGTCGCACGAGTCGCCCAGCCTCCGCTTCTGCTGGAGGATGATGCCGCCGTACTCCTCGACGTAGGCCCAGACGCGGTCGAGGAACGCCGCGCGGCCCATCGCCTTGCGGTCGAACCCCTCTTTCTTGAGTTCGCGCTCGACGACGTTCTGCGTGGCGATGCCGGCGTGGTCCGTGCCGGGGATCCAGAGCACCTCGTAGCCCTGCATCCGGCGCATGCGGATGAGCGCGTCCTGGACGGCGTCCTGGAGCGCGTGCCCCATGTGGAGCCGACCCGTGACGTTGGGCGGCGGCATGGGGATGACGAACGGCGGCTTCCCGGAGGCGCGTGCTCGGCCGGCGTCGGCGCGGAAGAAGCCGCCCTCCTCCCAGTAGCGGTAGACCCGCTCCTCGATGGCGGCGGGGTCGTAGGCGGTGGAGGCGGACGTGGCGGGGGCGAGGGGCTCGGCCATGACGAGGCGATTGGGCGGAATTGGGAAGCTACGGGAGCCCGGCGCGAAGGCGTCATGAAGCCTTCCCAGAGCCGGAGCGCCTCAGCCGCCGAACAGCGCGTCGAGCGGGAGGGCGAAGCCCTCGAGCAGCCCCTCGCCCCGGAGCACGTCGCCCGCGCCGAGCACCGTGGCCTCGTCGGGGGCGCGGTAGACGTGAACGGCCCGCCGCTCCGGCTCCACGACCCACACCCGCTCGGCGCCCGCCCCGAGGTACTCCGCCACCTTCCGCCGCATCTCGTCCCACGTGTTGCCGGGCGAGAATACCTCGACCACCAGCTCCGGCGCCACGTCGAGGTAGCTCTGCGACGTGACGCGGGCCAGCCGCTCGTGCGAGATGAACAGCACGTCGGCACCGCGCACCGTGTCCGGGTCGCGCTCGGTGTAGACGCCGACCTCGCCGGTGAGAACCTTTCCGAGCTTGCGGGCGCGGACGAAGCGGCCCAGCGCGTGCGCGATGTCATCCACGTATTCGCCGTGGCGCCAGTTGGTAGGGCTCATGGGGATGAACTTACCCCTGACGAGCTCGCCGGGGCCGAGGTCGGGGATGCGGGCGAGCTCCTCGCCGGTGACCGGCTCGGCGCGGCGGACGAGGTCGAGGAGCGGAGGCGGAGCGGTGAGCGTGTCCACGACGGAGGCGTAGGGTTCCGAGCGAATACCGGCCGGCCGGGCCATCCGTTCCGCGTCCTGCAGGCGCGGGCTTGACGTGGGAGGCTGTGTGCTATTTATTTAGCACCTGCGCAACCCGCCCCACCCTCCCCTCGCATCACCGGGCCTCCTTCCTCCACCCCCGCCCATGCTCCGGCTCGTCACAGCCTCCGGCCTCGGCGCCCTCGTCCTCCTGAGCGCCTTCACCGCGCGGCGCGCCACGCCCGAGCCGGTCCTCCCGAGCACGCCGTACCACTACGCCGTCCCGCTGCCCGCCCACCTCGACACGCCGCCAGCCCGCATCGCCGACAACACGCCGCCGGACAACCCCGTCACCGACGCCGGCGCCACGCTCGGCCGCGTCCTCTTCTACGACACCCGCCTCTCGCGCAACGGCACGACCTCCTGCGGCTCCTGCCACCTCCAGGAGCACGGCTTCGCCGACACCACCCGCTTCAGCGTCGGCTTCGACGGGGAGCGGACGGCGCGCAACGCGATGAGCCTCGCCTTCGCCCGGTTCTACCAGAGCGGCCGCTTCTTCTGGGACGAACGCGCCGCGTCACTCGAGGAGCAGGTGCTCATGCCCATCGCCGACCCCGTCGAGATGGGGCTGACGGTGGAGGAGGCCGTCGCGCGGGTCGAGGCGGCGCCGTTCTACGGCCCCCTCTTCGCGGACGCCTTCGGGACGCCGGAGGTGACACCCGAGCGGATGGCAAAGGCGCTGGCGCAGTTCGTCCGCTCCATCGTGGCGACGAACACGCGCTACGACCGCGCGCGGGCGCAGCGGCCAGGCCGGACGGGCCAGCCGCTCCCGGGCCTCACCGACGAGGAGAACCGGGGGCTCCAGCTCTTCTTCGGCGCGGCCCGCTGCAGCGAGTGCCACAGCGGCGACCTCATGATCACCGACCGCCCGCTCTCGAACGGCCTCGACGCCCGCCCGGCCGACCGCGGCGCCGGGTTCGGGCGTTTCAAGGTCGGCTCCCTCCGCAACGTCGCCCTCACGGCGCCCTACATGCACGACGGCCGGTTCCTCAGCCTCGAGGAGGTCGTCGAGCACTACGACAGCGGCATCCAGCCGCACGGCGCGCTCTTCCCGTCGCTGCGCCAGGGGAACGGGCAGCCCATCCGCCTCAACCTCTCGGAGAAGGACCGCGCCGCCCTCGTCGCCTTCCTCCGCACGCTCACCGACGAGACGCTCGCCGCCGACCCCCGGTGGTCCGATCCCTTCCCTCCGCGATGAGGGAGCCGGCACGCCTGCGGCCGCGTTGACGGACGGGTCGACCCCTGCTGCGATGGTTCTGGCGTTCGGTCTCATCGTCGCACTCCTCCTCGGGGCGAGCCTGCGGTGGGCGTGGCGCGACGCCGCGCGGCGGGGACACGACCCGCGCCTGGCGCTGACGGTCGTGCTCCTCTGCTGGCCGCTCGGGCTGAGCCTGTGGCTGCTGATCCGGTCCGGCAGGCACCTCGCCCCGCCGGGCTGCGGCAGCGCGTGGGGCTGAGGGCCCGGCGACGCCGGGAACGACAGCGGGCCGGCCCCTCGCGGAGCCGGCCCGCCGGCGGTACCCCTACCCATAGGCACCGCCTCGGAGGGCGCTGGATCAGAAGGAGAGTACGCCCTCGATCATGAACCCGTCGAACTTCCCGCCGTGGCGGATGTCGAGCGCCGGGAAGTCGTTGTACTGCTGGTTGACGTAGGCCACCTTGAGGAGGACGTTCCGCGTCGGGAACCAGCCGGCGGCGACCTCATAGCGGTCGATCGACACGTCGGGGCCGGCCTCGGTGACCTGGCCGTCCACGACCGGGCCCGAGAGCTCGCCGGAGGCGGTGTTGTAGCGGACGCCGAGGTAGGCCTGCTCCCGGGGGAGGAAGCGGTAGAGGGCGTCCACGGCGAACTGGTTCCACACGCGCCCGATGTCCGTGGCCTCGTTGCCGGCGTAGCCGGTGGCCCGCTCGTAGGTCCCGAAGAGCTCGAAGCCGCGGAACTGCACGAACGGGTTGACCATCACGCTCGTCACCGACTCGGTGAAGCCGGGGCTGAACCGGCCCGAGGTGAAGTTCGCGCTCGTCGTCGCCGCCGTGTTCTCCATCACGAGGTAGTACCGGGAGCCCGTGCGGTCGCCGGCGTAGAGCGTGTTGCGGCCGGCGTTGCCGTTGTGGTAGGCTGAGCCGGTGAGGCGGAGGCGGAGGTCGTCGGCGACCTGGCGGTCGAAGCCGAGCTTGCCGTAGATCGAGTACGAGCGGTCGTCCGGGTTCGTCACGCTCCCGTTGATCTCGCCGTTGGAGACGCCGAGCATCCCGAGGAAGCCGGCGTTGCGGACGTAGACCTCGCCGCCGATCTCGGTCGCGAACGCGTCGAGGATGTTGTTCTCGATGAACGGGTTGTAGAACGCGTTCCCGTTGTCGGAGCGGCGGAAGTGGGCGTCGCCGTAGTTGATCCCGAAGTGGCCGACCTTCACCGTCACGTACTCCATGATCCGGTCCACGACGGGGCTCCCGAGGAACTTCGCCGCGTCGACCTGGATGTAGCCGCCCTTCACCCACGTCTCCTGGTGGTGACGCGTGGAGAGGTAGGTCTCGAGGTTGACCTGGACGCCGTCGGTGAGCAGCGCGTTCACGTTGAGGTTGGCCGTGGCGAGGTTGAAGCCGGGGCCGATCTCGATCAGCTCGTTGGCGTCGTACTCCTGGCCGTTCGTGCCCGGCACCATCCGCGCCTCGGCGGTGTTGCTGTGCTCGAGGGCCTGGAACTGCTGCGTGAAGGCGCCCCCGAGGCGGAGCTGCGGGGTGTTCCCGACGAGGCGGGACTCCGTCTTCGGCGGCTCGAACGTGTTGAGGCCGCGCTGGTCCGGCGGGCGCTGGTTGGGGAACTGGACGAGGGGGTTGTCGGCGTCCTCGGCCGCGACCGAGTCCGGGGTGTCCGCGGGCTGCTCGGTGGCCGGCTGGACGTCCGGGGTCCCCTGGGCGTTGGCCGCCATCTGGGCGGCGGCCGTGAGCGGCAGGGCGCCGAGGGACAGCACGAGCGCGCTCAGGAGGGAGAAGCGATGGCGTTGCATGGCAGTGGTGGTTGGGGTGACCGGGTGTTCGGGAGGGGGCGTCAGCGGGCGACGGCGACGAGGTCGAAGCGCGCGACGATGGCGTCGTGGGCGCGGATGAGGCCCAGGGCGTGCGAGGGGGGCTCGATGCCGAAGTCGCTCATCCGGAGGTTCTGGCTGCCCTGGAGGGCGACGCGGCCGTCGGACAGGTGCCGGCCCGTCGCCACGAGCGTGACGGAGCGGGCGGTGCCGGCGATGCGGAGGGTCCCCGTCGCGCGGACGCGCACGGGCGCGCCGGGCCGGACCTCGGCGTCGAGGACATCGGCCCGCTCCAGCTCGAAGCGGATCGTGGGGTGCGCGTCCGCGCGCAGGGCGCGATAGAAGTCGCGGTTCTGGGGGCCCGAGCCGCAGTCGAAGGCGCGGACGGGGACGACGACCTCGGCCGCCAGCTCGCGCCCGTCGCCCAGGAGCCCGTAGCCGCTCACCCCCTCGGCCTCGCACGTGTAGGCGCCGACCGTCGAGGTGCCGTCGATCCAGCAGCGGCTCTGGGGGGCGACCTCGTAGCGGGTGGGCTGCAGCACGGCGGCCCCGAGCAGCGCGGTCGTCAGGAGGACGAGCACGAGGGGGAGCGGGCGGCGCATGGGAGGAGCGGTTACGGGTGGACGGGGACGCGGGCGACGAGGGCGGGATGACGGGGCCGTCAGCGGGCGATGGTCACGTCGAAGCGGACGGTGACGCGGTCGCCGGTGCGGAGGGTGCCGAGCATGGCCGTCGGCGGGGTCACGCCGAACTGGCTCATCGTGACGGGGACGCTCCCGGTGAAGCGGTAGCGGCCGTTGCCGAGGTCCTGGCCCTGCGCCTGGATGCGCTGGGCACGCGTGGTGCCGTGGATGGTGAGCTGGCCGTCGACCTCGACGGGGAACCGGCCGCCGCTGGCGGCGCCGACGCGGGCGCTGGAGGCGGTGAAGCGGATGGCCGAGGTCCCGAGGGCCTCGCGCATCTTCCCGTTCATCGTCCCGTTGTCGCAGTCGAGCGCGTTGACGGGGACGGTGACGGTGAGGCCGCTGAGCCCGGAGAGGCCGGCCTGGGCCGGCGTGGCGTCGAGGGAGCCGGAGATCTGGGTGGCGCTGCAGGTCCAGTCGTGGACGGTGGACGTGCCTTCGACCCAGACGCGGCTGCCGCCGGCGAAGGTGAAACGCTCCATCGCGGTCCAGCCGGCGAGGCCGGCGGCGGCGACGAGGAGGGCGAGGGAGAGGGCGCGGAGGTTCATGGCAGGGGTGGTTTGGGTTGGGAGGGGCTGCGTCGTCTGGACGGTGCCATTTTCGGGAGCCCCGAGCCCCCGTCTTGACAGCCCGGGGCCCCATGCCCCTGTAGGTGCGCTGGCCCCCGGGGTGTGCGCGTCGCCCTCACACGATGCCCTCGCCGCCCCTACACCGCGCCGGGGAATCCCCCACACGCCGCGCTCGCGCGGATCGGCGGCGGCGGCACGCCGGGCCGCCTTTCCTGCCCGGCGGCCCCTACAGACCACCGGCGTGCCGCCGCCCGGGCCGCCCCCGGGAGCGTAGGGTGCCCTGCCTCTCGCCCCCTCAGCGCCGCGCGGAAAAGGGCGCGGCGTGCGTATCGTTGGAGCCCGTCTCGCCTGCTCGATCCCGCCGTGCTCCCCCTCCCCAACGACCCCCGCGACGTCGCCGAGGCCGACTTCCCCCGCGACGGCACGCCGGCCGACCGCCTCCGCTTCCTCCTCAACTACGCCGTCCTCGCGCCGAGCCTGCTCAACTCGCAGCCGTGGCGGTTCGTCGTCGAGGCGGACGCGGCGCGGCTCTACGCCGACCGCCGCCGCCAGCTCCGCGTGCTCGACCCGGAGGGGCGGGCGCTGACCGTCAGCTGCGGCGCGGCGCTGTTCCACCTGCGCGTGGCCGCCCGCCACTTCGGCTACGCGCCGGCCGTCGAGGTCCTCCCGGCGCCCGAGGAGCCGGACCTCCTCGCCACGGTCGCCCTCTCCGGCCCGCACGCGCCGGGCGAGGCGGACCGCCGCCTCTTCCGCGCCATCGCGCTCCGGCACACGAACCGGCTGCCGTTCGCGGCGACGCCCGTGCCGCCCGAGGACACGGCGGCCCTCGTGGCGGCGGCGCGCGCCGAGGGCGTCCGCCTCGCCGTCCTCGACACCGACGACGCGCGCGCGGCGGTGGCGGCGCTCGTCGAGGAGGGCATCCGCGTCGAGGGCGCCGACCCGGCCGTCGTCGAGGAGATCGGGCGGTGGCTCCGCCCCGAGGGCGACCCCCGCCGCGACGGCGTGCCCGACGCCGCGCAGGCGGCGTGGGACCGCCGCACGACCGTCCGCACCCCCGCCGCCTACCTGGCCGCCCACACCCGCGCCCTCCTCGAGGCCTCCCCCGCCATCTTCGTCCTCGCCACCGACGCCGACGCGCCCGCGGCGTGGCTCGCGGCCGGGCAGGCCCTCGCCCACGTCCTCCTCGTCGCCGCCGACCGCGGCCTCTTCGCCTCCTACGCCAACCAGCCCGTCGAGGTGGCGCGGCTGCGGCCGGCGCTGACGGCGCTCGCGGGCGGCGGCTTCCCCCAGGTCGTCTTCCGCGTGGGCTACCCGGAGCGGCGCGAGGGGACGCCGCGGCGGCCCGTCGCGGACGTGCTCGAAATGCCCGGGGCCACTTAATTTCGGGCATGCCGAACAACCCCCGCCGCTACGTCCTCCAGCAGGCCGTCCTGGCCGAGCTCGGGCTCCGCTCGCTCGAGGGCACGGAGCCTCGCGCCCTCGCGGCCTACGCCGCCCACGCCGCCGCCGACGCCCTCGGCGTGCCGCTCGTGGCCGTCCTCGAACGGAGGGGCGACGGCTTCGCGCTCGCGGCGGGCCACGGCTGGCCCGACGCCCTCGACGGGCAGCCGTTCGTGACCGAGCGCGACGCGCACGTCGCCGAGGCCCTCGCGGCCGGCGAGCCGGTGCCGCTGGCGCCGCCGGTGCCCGAGGCCCTCGCCCGCGAGGGCGTCGTGAGCGGGCTCACCATCCGCCTCGGCGGGGCCGGCGAGCCCGCCGGCCTCTTCGGCGTCTACGCCCGGGAGCCGCACGACTTCGACGCCGAGGCGCTCGCGTTCGTCGCCGCCGTCGGCGCCGTGCTCACGGGGGTCAGCGAGCGGGCCGACACCGCGCGGGCGCTCGCCGAGAGCGAGGCGCGCGCCCGCGCCATGCTCGAGACCACCGTCGACGGCGTCGTCACCATCGACGCGACGGGGATCATCGAGGGGTTCAACCCGGCCGCCGAGCGGATCTTCGGCTACCGCGCCGACGAGGTGATCGGGAAGAACGTGAACGTGCTGATGCCGGAGCCGTACCACTCCGAGCACGACGGGTACATCCAGGCCTACCACGAGACGGGGCACCGGCGGATCATCGGGATCGGGCGCGAGGTCGTGGGCCGGCGGAAGAGCGGGGAGACGTTCCCCATGGACCTCGCCGTGAGCGAGGTGCAGCTCCCCGGCCGGAAGATCTTCACGGGGTTCATCCGCGACATCTCGGCGCGGCGCGAGCTGGAGCAGGAGGTGCTGCGGATCGCCGAGGCGGAGCGGCGGCGGATCGGGCAGGACCTCCACGACGGCCTCGGCCAGATGCTCACCGGCACGGCGCTGATCGCGCGGGGGCTGGCGCGGCGGCTGCGGATGGAGGAGTCCCCCGCCGCGGCCGACGCCGACGAGGTCGTCCGCCTCATCAAGGACGCCGACACGTACGCGCGCAGCCTGGCGCGCGGGCTCGTGCCGGTCGAGCTCGACGCCGGCGGCCTCGACGCGGCGCTGGAGCGGCTCTGCGCCAACGCCGAGCGCCTCTTCGGCATCGCGTGCACGTTCGAGCCGACGGGGGACCCCGGCGAGGTGGACCACCGCCTCCCGGACGAGGCGCCGACGCACCTCTTCCGCATCGCGCAGGAGGCCGTCTCCAACGCCGTCCGCCACGGGCAGGCCCGCCACGTCCACATCACGCTGATGCGGGCGCCGGACCGCCTCCGGCTCGTCGTGCGCGACGACGGCACGGGCTTCCCGGCGCTCGTCCGCTCCGCCGGCAGCGACCGCCTCGACGAGCGCACCCTCGAGGGGCCCGCCGCGGGCGCCGCCCCCGCCCGCCCCCACGACAACCGGGGGATGGGCGTCCGTATCATGCACTACCGCGCGCGGATCCTCGGGGGCGCCCTCGAGATCCGCCCGTTCGCGAAGGGCGGCACCATCGTCACGTGCACGGTGCCGGTCCGCCGCGCTCCCGCCTCCACCCTCACTCCGGCCGATGAAGACGCGCATCCTCGTCGTTGACGACCACCCCCTCATGCGGAAGGGCCTCGCCCTCACGCTCTCGTCCGAGCCCGACCTCGAGGTGGTCGGGCAGGCCGCCGACGCCGAGGAGGCGCTCCGGCTCTTCGACCAGACGACGCCCGACCTCGTGCTGGTGGACGTGTCGCTGCCGGGCATGAACGGGCTGGAGCTCGTCAAGCACCTCGTGGCGCGGCAGCCGGACGTGAAGGCGCTCGTGGTCTCGCGCCACGACGAGACCCTCTACGCCGAGCGCGCCGTGCGCGCGGGGGCGAAGGGGTACATCTCGAAGCTGGAGGCCGACGAGGGGATCGTGGACGCCGTGCGGCACGTCCTCCGCGGGGGGATCTTCATGAGCGAGGAGCTCAAGGACCGCCTGCTCTTCGGGGCCGCCATCGGGCGGAAGGAGCCGATGCAGTCGCCGCTGGAGGTGCTCTCCGACCGGGAGCTGGAGGTGTTCGAGATGACGGGGAGGGGGCTGCCCACGCGCGAGATCGCCGAGCGGCTGCACCTCTCGGTGAAGACGGTGGAGAGCTACCGGGCCCGGATCAAGACGAAGCTGAACCTGGAGACGGGGACGGAGCTGATGCAGCACGCGGTGCGCTGGGTGGAGGGCGAGCGGGCGGGGTGAAGGGATCGGGGGGTCGAGCGATCGGGTGATCGGGGCTTCTCCCGGTCGGCGGCCCCACCGATGGGGGCTGCGCTCCCGGGGCGGCGCGGGATATGTGCGACACGCCCGTAAGAGGCCGGCGGAGCCCGTGCTTTTTGCTCGGGCACCCGCGCTTTTTGCTCGACCGAGCGCGCTCGGAGCGCGGACGCCCGAGCTTTTTTCTCCGGCAACGGTGCTTTTTTCTCCGATGATCGCGCTTTTTGCTCGGACGTCCGTGTTCGGAGCACGAGCATTCGAGCTAGAAGGCTCGGACCTCGTGCTCTGGAGCCTTAAGGCTTCGCAGAGAGGCCGGTTTACATCTTATGAACACATAGACTGAGTACGGGTAAGGCGGCCCATCCCGGTGCACATACCTTCACGCGCCTGGAGGCCCCGAACGCAACCCGTGCCGCCCCGCCCCCTGCGCCTCCTCCCCGCCGCTCGTGCCCTACCTTCGGGCAGACGCTCCCCGCGCCCCGCTGACGTGACCGCTGCCCGCTCCCGGATGACCCTGCACGCCCTCGCCCTGGCCCTCGCGGCCGGGGCGGGGGCGACGCTCCCCCTCGCTGCCCCGGCTGCGCAGGACCTTCCGCTGCCGGGGGAGGGGTTTACGTGGGAGCGCGTCGGCGACGTCGGTATCGAGGCCGACGACCTCGCCTTCGATGACGACGGCACCCTATGGGCTGCCGGGATCGCAGGGCCGTACCGCCTCGACCTCACCGACGGGTTCCCCGGACGGTGGGTCCGCCTCAAGGACATCGCCATCGACGCCGCCATCCTCCCCCTCGGCACGGACACCCTCGTAGGCACCACGGGCGCCTCCACGTACCGCTCCCTCGACGGGGGATACACGTGGGAGGAGGTCTACGACGGCGCGGGCGACCACGGGCTCTACGAGGTGCCCGAAGGCTACCCCTTCGCCGGCCGCGTCCTCTCGGGGGCCAGCCAGGAGATCGCGTACTCCGCCGACCGCGCCGCCTCGTTCACGCAGGCGGTCGTCCCCGGGCAGGGCGGCGCCGAGGTCGCAGGCGCCGCCGACTTCGTCTCGCTCCCGCCGGGCTCGTCGCACCCCGGGCGGATCCTCGCGGCCGGGCGGTGGGGCGTGACGGTCTCCGACGACGGGGGCGCGACGTTCCAGGAGGGCGGGCTGTACCGGTTCCTCTACTACAACGGGGAGCGACTTGGGGTGGTGGAGCGGCCGGGCGGGGGGTACCGCGTAATCGCGGGGGGGTGGATCAACATGCAGCCCTACGAGCGGGTGTGGGTGAGCGAGGACGGGGGCGCGACGTGGGGGCCGGACTCGGCGGGGATCCGGCTCCCGGAGGGGCCGCCGTATGGGGT